>CAZVXH010000043.1:0-20290 GCA_964631015.1 uncultured Candidatus Cloacimonadota bacterium
GCCCCAGCCTCAAGTTCCAGGTGATCCTGCATGAAAACGGCGAAATCGTGATGCAGTATCACACCACCCACACGGGCCAGATCCCCGGCACAGTGCCGCACGCCAACGGACGCAGCGCCACCGTGGCCATCCAGAACGCCACTGCCGACATCGGCCTCCCCTATCTGCGCGAGATCGTTCAAAACAACACTTATGTGGGCGTGGAACCAGCCGGAAACCTGCTGTACGACGGGCTGGCACTGCGCTTCTTCAACGCCGCCGACACCCAGGCGCCGGTGATCAGCCACCACCAGCCGGGCAACACCTTCAGCCAAAATCCCGTGCTTACCGCGGATGTGATCGATTTCTCCGCCATTACGGACTGCCAGCTGCACTACAACCATGGCGGCGGCTGGCAAAGCCTGGCCCCCACATCCGTGCAGGGCGCCACCCGCGGTTTCGCCCTGCCGGAGCTCCCGCTGGGCAGTGAACTGCGCTACTATTTCAGCGCCACCGACGCGCTGGCCAACAGCGGAACCCTGCCGGAGGGTGCCCCCAACGAGACTTTCGGCTTCAGGATCCTGCCCACGGCCAACACCCCGGTGCTGCTGGCGATCTCCGGAAACCAGGACTACCAGCGCAGCGAGCTGCCCTATTACACCGAGCAGTTCGCCGCCCTCAACCTCGCCTACGACGTCTACGATTGGGAGGAATTTCCCGCCTGGAGCATCCCGGACCAGTATCAGGCGGTGTTCATCTACGCCGTCACCGGCAGCCAGGGCAGCCGCTCCGACAGCCTCAGCGTGGCGCTGATGAACTGGCTGGACGGAGGCTCCGTGGCCGCTCCCCGCAACGTTTTCATGGCCTCGGACGGCTGGGCCTCAAACACCCACGCCCAGCCCAACTCCAGTGTGATGCGCAAGATGTTCAACGCCTATTTCCGCGCGTTCTACGTTGCCACCGGACTGGGCGGAGGCACCAACGGCCTGGCCGGGCCGGATGTTTTCAGCTATGAAAGCGGAACCATCCTGCGCCGGGTGAATTCCCCCATCGGCGCGCCCAACACCGAATACAACGTGTATGCCAACTCTCCGGACTGCGTCTTCTACTACGATGCCTGTCCGGACACCTACGCGGACCAGGTGCAGTATCCCGAGACCGGCTCCGTGGCCGCCTTCACCTTTGAGGACGGGCCTGGGGGCGGGGAAGCCTATCTGCACGACGGCGTCTGCGCCACCGCGCTGGAACTGCCCATCTACCGCGCTTTCTACTTCAGTTTCGACCTCTCCCAGCTCTCCGATCCCACCGCCCGCGCGGAGTGGATGGCCGATATCGCCGACTGGTTCGAACTGGGGCCCGTGGCCAGCGACGATCCCACCGGGCCGGAAATTGCCGCGGGCATCAGCGGTATTTGGCCGAATCCCTTCAGAACGAACTGCAACATCAGCTTTGAAACGGCCGCCAAGGGCGCGGCCAGCCTCGAAGTCTTCAATCTGCGCGGCCAGAAAGTGCGCGGCCTCGCCTCCGGCGAATTGGCCAAAGGCAGCCACAACCTTGTCTGGAACGGCACCGACGACTTTGGCCAAGCTGTGGCCAGCGGGGTTTATTACCTCCGTCTGCGCGCCGTAGACCTGCGCCAAACCAAAAAAATAACCATCATCAAATAGGAGATATCATGAAGAAGATCGCCTTGTTCGTCTTACTCAGCGCGGCCCTGTTTTCCGCTTTGGCAGCGGATGATTACTTCCTCGGAACCGGCACTTCCACCCAAAACAAGGTGCCAACCTACGGGTACAACAACTACGGCTGGAGCAAATTCATCTACACCGGAGACGAGCTCGCCGCCGCCGGGGTGAGCGGCACCATCGAGCTCACCGGCCTGGCTTTCCAGGTTTCCAGCACCATCAGCAACTATGTGATGGACAACCAGCGTATCTATATGCGCTTTGCCTACAATGCCAGCTATTCCAGCTCAGAAGTAACCTATCCCAATCCTCCCACCGGAGGCTGGACCTATGTTTACAACGGCAGCGTTACCTGGAACGGCCCCGGCTGGAACACCATCACCTTCAGCGCTCCCTTCAGCTACACCTACACTTCAGGCCAGAACTGGGGCATCGAGATCCTCTGGGAAAACCGGGACGGCTCCAGGTTGGCAGCACCGCCCTCCTTCTATGGCTCAAGTGTAAGCTACAGCTGTGTGTACAAGAGTCAGGACGCTTCCTTTCCCACCACCAGCGGCACCCGGGGCAGTTACCATCCCAACATCTGGCTCATGACCCCACCCACCGATGTGCCGCCACCGGCCATAATGCCCATCCCCGCGGACCTCGCTGGCGACGCTCCCATCCAAACCAATATCTCCTGGAGCAGCGGCGGCGGAGCGCCCGATCACTATCTTTTCTCGCTGTGGAAAACCGATCCGGTGGAAGTTCTGGAAAACAATCTGCTGGTCACCGGCACCAGCTACAACCCCGCCGACTATCTGGACTACGGCACCGGCTATGCCTGGCGCGTGATCCCCCACAACAGTTTTGGCTACGCACTCGCCTGTCCCACCTGGACTTTCACCACCCTGGCCGATCCCGCCATCACCATGTTCCCCTGGACGGAAGGTTTCGACGCGGCGTCTTTCCCGCCCTCCACCGCTTGGCAGACGTGGGCTGGACTGCTCTCTGACCCTGTGGCCCTTACCCCAAGCACCCTGTGGGTTCAGGATGACTGGCTGAATATCACCGCCAATCCGGATAAAGCAGCCCGGATGAACATCTGGGGCACAATGAACGGCTGGCTGGTCTCACCCCTGCTCAACGTGAGCGATCCGGATCACTGGCTCACTTTCGACCTGGCCTGGCTGAAGTATGGCCAACCGCCCACAGGCACCCCACCAGACCCCGCCGGAGTGGATGACCGCTTCGCCGTGCTGATCGGCGACGGTTTTGGCTGGAGCACCGCCAATATCGTGCGGGAATGGAACAATACGGATTCCGAGTATGTGCTCAACGCTATCAGCCCCAACGGTGAAAAAGTCGCCATCCCCCTCGCGGGCCACACCGGCCACGTCAGGATCGCCTTCTACGCCGGCTCCACCGTTTCCAACGCCGACAACGACTTCATGGTCAACAACATCTTCGTGGGCGAATTTCTGCCCGAGCCGCAAGTCAGCCTCATCCGCGATCCGGATACCGGACTCACCAGCCTCAGCTGGCCGGCCGTGGTCGGGGCCACTGGCTACGAGGTTTACAGCGCCACGGACCCCTATGGTACTTGGGGCTATCTGGACAGTACCTCCACCCTCACCTATCCTGTCGGAACAGACTCCGACAAAAGCTTCTTCCGCGTAAAAGCGATCAAAGTGGATTAACGCAAATCGCGCCGCCTCCGGGAAGCGCGCCGAACCTTCAACCTTCGTTACAATATCGCACAAGAGGGAGCCTGAGCGCTCCCTCTTTTTTTAGGCTCACTTTCATGTCGAGTGGGTAGTGGGTTTGGATGAACGCGGGACTCTCAACAGACAGGCCCCGCCCTGTCATTCCGGGGTAGGGGCCCCGGAATCCAGACGGTCAAACCAACCCATCTTCACAGCCAAGTCGGGTTCGACCCAGACACAGTCTGAGTCGACCCCCTCCCAGGGCATTACCCAGTAGGCCTGGATTCCGTCTCTTCGCGCCGGAGGCGCTCCGTTCCGGAATGACGTACGTTTGGGGCTGGGTGGATGATATGTCTGGATTGCGAGGCCCCTACCCCGGAATGACAATCCGAGCCCGGTCTGTTGCTGGTTGGATGTGCCGGTTTGAACTCAATTCCCTCAAATGGGTTGATTTGTGGGCTGTTGTTTCCCCTGTAAAGAGAAACCCCGGACTTGGCATCCGGGGTTTAAGGTTCGATAGAGAAGGATTTACTTCAGCAGCACCGCTCTGCGGACGAAGCTTTCCTCCCCGGCGGTCATGCGGATGTGATACACTCCGTTGCCGCAGGAGCGACCCTGGTCGTCGCGGCCGTCCCACTCGATCTGGTGGTGGCCGGCGGCTTTTTCGCCGAGGTTGATTCCGCGCACCAGCTGTCCGCGGCTGTTGTAGATCTCAAAGTTCACCGCAACGTTTTCCTTCAGGCTGAAGGGGAAGAACGCGAGCGGATTGAACGGATTAGGATAGATCGCTTTCAGTTCCGTAACCAGCTCGATGCCGGGGACGGAGCCCCCCATGGCGGTGTAAACGATGGAAATGGGGCCGTGGAAGTCCACCGAGCCGTCGAGGTCGGAGTTTTGCAGCCAGTAGTAGTAGGTGCCGTCCTGGTAGAGCTCCTCGTCTGTGTAGACGTAGGTTTGCTGCGCCGAGGTGTTGGTGGCGGTGATCAGCTGGCTCATGGTGACGGCGGTGGCCAGGTTGGCGGAGCTGTTGCGCAGGATATAGAAGCCCATCACGCCCGTCTCGGACTGGGTAACCCAGAGCAGATTCACGTTGTTGTCGATCGAGATGGTGGCCTGAAACGAGGAAAGTTCCACCGGCAGGGGATCTTCTTCCAGCACGAATGTGATGGTGTGGATGTAGTTGTTACCCTCGGTAAAATCCGTGGTGGCCACGGTGATGGGGGTGGTCACCCAGTGATATCCGGCTGGCGCGGGACCGGGGGAATAGCTGCCCGCCAGGTTTGCCGGAGCGGTGGAGTAAAAAATGTGATCGGTTACAAAGCCCGTATCAACGGTGTCCTTGAAGATTGCGGTGCCGGGTTGTCCGGAGCCTGTGGAAAGCACGCGGAGTTCGTAATATTTGGCCAGAAAGAAAGTTATGGTTTGAGTATACTCATTGGCGGCGGTGAAACCACTTTCCAAAACGGGGATCGAGGTGGTCAGCCAGTAATATCCCGCTGGGGCTGGGCCTGGAGTGTAGGTTCCGGCCAGAGCAGAGGCGGTGGTGGAAGTGAAGGTGTGGTTTGTGTTCTGCCCGGTGGAAACTTCGTTTCTGATTATCTGAGTCCCCGGCGCTATATAGGGTGAGGAATTCACGATCAGCGTGAAGTCCTTCTCCAAAAGGAAAGTGATGGTGTGCACATAGCCTTTGGCGACCGTGAAATCGTTGGCGCTCACCGTGATGGAGGGATTCACCCAATGATACCCGGCTGGGGGTGTCCCGGGAGTGTAGGTTCCGTAAAGGCTGGCCACATTTGCCGGGGTGGCCGGGAAGCTGTGATAGGTGTTAAAACCAGTCGGAACCCCATCTTTATAGATCTCGGTTCCCGGCTGCAGATAGCCCTGGGAATCTACATTCAGTACCGCGCCTTCATTGTAGGTAAGCGTGATGTCATCTATGTAACCCAAGCCATTGCCGTTGATATTCAAAAAGAACCTGATATAGTAGGTGCCGGAGGTTGTGGGGGTGAATGTCCCTTCATTCAGGGTCCAGGGGGCCACCCCGTTGAAGTTGTTGGGGTCGTGAAAAATGGTCCAGGGTCCGGTGGGGGAAGTTCCCCATTGCATTTGCGTATCCACGGTGCCGTTGCCGGTGTTGAGTACCCAGCAGGAAAAAGTGAGCTTCTCTCCCGCCACAAAATTCAAAGGCTGGGAGATAACTTGAAACTGGCCATTTTGCCCCGTAAACCTGAGGGAGCGGGTGGCTGAACGGTAATTCCCCAGCCCGTACTCGCCGATGGCCAGGCCTGGGGGGGCGGAATAGGTCCAGTCGGGGGGCCAGTAGTTATTGTTGGCCCCGGGACTTTCAAAGTTCCAAAAAAAAGTCCCCTGCGGCAGAGCCGCCCAAGCCGCGGCGGCCAGCAACAGCAGGGCGAGGATATATATTATCTTTGCTTTCATGATCAAGCTCCATTCTCATTATTTGGCGTACTGCTTCCCTGGAATATTTGTTACCGGAGCAGCTCTAACCTACTTGTTCACATATGACTGATCTCTCTCCCCTGAGGGAAGTGAACAGCTAAGTTAGCCATAAAAAATCATTGCGGAAAATTTGTCAAGACATTTCCTTGGCCTGACCACATTAACCAAACATTGCGGCAGGGCCTACTCCCCAACCGAAAAGGCTCTCTTTTAAAGCGAGTAGGTGGGCTGTTCGAACCACAGATTTGGGGTGGCAAAATCCGTTTGCCACAGTGAGCGGAGCTCGCTTTAGCCAGTTTGCTGTCTCCGCCGAACAGATTTCGGCAGCCCACTTTAGGGTGCGTGATCAAGATGCCCTCAACCCCACCACGTGATTGAACTTGGGACCTACAAAACCATTCCTGGCTTGACAGACCGCGCGGGAGCGCAAAAGTTGGGTTCAAGCACAAAGGAGTTCCCCCATGAGCGACGGAATCGGCCACCAACACATCAAAGAATTAATGCACGGCGACTACATCGCCTTTCCCGAAACAGCCACGGTTTGCGAGGCGCTGGACCACATCCGCTTCAGCGAGGCCAAACCCCGCATCCTCTATTTTTACACGGTGGACGCCAACCACAAACTCACCGGGGTGGTTTCCACCCGGATGCTGCTCACGGCGAAGCTGGAAGAGCGTTTGAAGGATGTGGCTGACCACCGGGTGCGCAGCATCCGCCAGGAAGCGGAGCTGATGGATGTGATGGCGGATTTCGTGATCCACAAATATCTGGCCATGCCCGTGGTGGACGCCGACAAACATCTGGTGGGGATCATCGACGCCACCTCCCTCACGGAAAACGTGTCCGACATCATGGAATTGGACCAGATGGACGAGGTGTTCGAAGCCATCGGCTACCGCGTTTCGCAAATCTCCGGCGCTTCCCCGCTGAAGGCTTTCCGGTTGCGCTTTCCCTGGCTGCTGGCCTCCGTGGCGGGCGGCCTGCTGAGCGCGCTGATGACCTCCAGGTTCGAACACGTTCTGGCCGTGGCCCTGGTGCTGTCGTTCTTTCTCACGCTGATCCTCGGCCTCGGTGAAAGCGTGAGCATGCAGTCCATGACCGTCACCATCCAGGCCCTGCGTCACCGGAAACCCACCTTGAAGTGGTTCACCCGCGAAGCCATCAAAGAACTGGGCACCGCTTTGTTGCTGGGTTTGGGCTGCGGATTGCTGGTGGGAAGCGTGGTCTGGCTCTGGCAAAGGGAGGTCGGGCCCGCCTTGGTGGTGGGCGGCTCACTGGTTCTCACCCTCGTTACGGCCAACCTCGTGGGGCTGATCATCCCCTCCGCGCTGCACGCCCTCAAGCTCGATCCCAAGATCGCTTCCGGTCCGCTGGCCCTCACCATCAGCGACCTCTTCACCATCAGCATCTACTTCAGTCTGGCCAATTTCGTGCTGGGCTGAACCTTCAGCCGATGACCCCGGAAGGTCTACCTCCCGCAGATCCACCCCAACAGTCAACAAGTTGTCCGGCGAGGACCCCGCCACCCCGGATTGACAGGGCGGGAGGGGACAGCCGTCGCGCAGCAATCCAATGAGCGAATCGCTGAAGTCGAGCGATGCATGAGCATCGACTCCAGACTGGCCGCCAACTTTTTCTCTCTTTCTCTGTGTCTCTGTGTCTCTGTTTTTTCTAATGGTGTTTTCCAGCTTACAGCTTGCGTGTCAGCCCCTTGCCCGCCTCCGCCTCAGTTCCTGCCGGCTGGGGAGGTAGTTGGGCTGTGGTGGGCGGGAAGTGAATAGGATAGGCCTAAGGGAGCCTCTAAATATAGTGGGTAACAAAAAGGGTGATTGTCCACGAATTACACGAATTAACACGGATGAATAGATCAGGGATGAACAGGATGAAAGGGATGACGGAGATGAAAGAATAGAACACTGATGACAGGATGACGGGGGTGAAAGAATAGAACACGGACGACAGGATCAGACGGATACAGAACAAAGCCCGGACCTGTCATTCCGGGGTTGGGGCCCCGGAATCCAGATGGTTGGGGTTATGCCCTGGTCAGGGGACGATCCAGACGCAGTTTGTATCGACCCCGCCTCTTTCTGGGTCTGGGTTAGGCTATTCCCGCAAGGGCTGGATTCCGGGGCCCCTGTCGCTGGCGCGACTTCCCCGGAATGACAGGCTGGGGCGGGGTGTGAAGGGCCTGGGTTCGAAAAATTCACAAGCCCTCCAAACCGTGTATATTTTTTAATGCATTCACCAGCAATAAGATAGGCCGAATAATTCACAAATATCCCGCTCTATTACATACAGGCGAAACTTGATGAATGGCTGGTAGAAGATGCATAATAAGTATATAGATAAGAGATAGATAGTATATATATAATATATTATAGTTTTATTTTTTATTATATTTATATATATATCCATTCCTCACCAGCATCCTCCCTTGGCCACCATGCTCGGGCCCAGATATATAAGAGAGAGATATTTGTGAATTATTCGGGTTAACATATTGTTCTACAACGAGATAAATATTAAACAAGGTATTTTTAGGGTTGTGAATTTTTTAAATGAAAAGAGGGATGGCCAGCCCCTCTTAACTCTCCTGTTTCTACTTCGTCAGACTGCATTCCAGCCAGCGATGATCTCACGGTTAAACATACATCCGGTGGTTTTTGTCTGAATCTGGACAGCTTAAATTGTCATGGCCTCCCGCTCGATCGGCGCATCGTTATGGCGAGATAATTCTGGTAAACACGGATATTGTTACCCACTATATATGGGGGGCTGCAAATAGATCGTAAAACTGGTTAAGGCCATGCGCGCGGGCTGGATTCCAGGCAACACAGGCTCTCTATCAAACTTGGTGAGGTTAAGGGCATATATAAAGCGGGCTGCCGAAATCTGTTCGGCAGAGACAGTATACTGGCTAAAGCGAGCTGCGCTCACTGTGGCAAACGGATTTTGCCACCCCAAATCTGAGGTTCGACCAGCCCTACTCACTCGATTTGAAAGAGAGCCTTAATTCATACCCTTTCATCCTACTACACCTGGTTGTCGTTGCTCCTACACCGACGGCTCCAGCGGAGGTCACGTCATTTCCAGTCTCCACTTGTGCTCCGTGTTGACCGTGTGAAAGTCCTTTCTCTGTGTCTCCGTGCCTCTGTGTTAACAGGGCTGGCTATTCCCGCAAGGGCTGGATTCCGGGGCCCCCTCCCCGGAATGACAGAGCCCCTACTCCGGAATGACAGGTCGGGGGCAAGGTCCCCGTACGCAATAATCTACAGGATAAGAAGATATCAACGCTTAGAGTGTGGAAAATAAAAGACAGTTATAGTTCAAAAAAGTCAAGAAATAGCTTGACAACAACAGCGAATAAAAAGAGAATTGTGGCTGAGGTTAGTTGAGTTGTAACCTAAGGTTTGCGGCAAGCACCAGGCCTCCAGCGCTCGCTGAGTGGATCTGCCAGGGTTGGGCCAGGACAACGGACTGCCTCATTCCAGCCTCAGGGAGGTGGAGATGAAAAACGACATCTGGACCCGGGCTTTGATCCCAGCCATGCTGTTGCTTTGTTTGGCGGCCTGCACGATCACGGGGGATAAACCGCCCAGCCTCTATTCCTATTGCCGGATCGGCGACGCCGATACCGTGACCATCGCGGGTGGACTGGCCTATGTGGGCACATATGCCAGCGGATTGGAGATCGTGGACATCGGAAACCCCGCGCGGCCGAAAGTGATCGGTTCCCTGGCCTGGGCTGATCAAACGCTGGACGTGGCGGTATCCGGCGGCTACGCGTATCTGTCTTGCTACCATGACGGGCTGAGGATAGTGGACGTCAGCGATCCCACCGCGCCGGTTTTGGCCGGTACTTACACCCTGGAGAACACTGGGGATCGTGGCGAGAGCGTGGCGGTGGCTGGAAACTTCGCCTATTGTGTGGTCGCTTCCGTCGAATACGCCTACCTGGTGGTGCTGGATGTGAGTAACCCCGCCCAGCCCAGCAAGGTGGGCCGCCTGGGCATGTACTGGCCAGTGGGTTTAGCCCTGGCGGGAAACTACGCCTTCATCGGAAACGGGTACGGACTCTCCAGCGTGGATATTTCCGATCCCACGAACCCGCAACTCGTAAATACTGACGAACAATACAACATCAAGGACCTCGATATCGAGGGAAATTACCTCTATTTATTGGGGAGTGGCCTCACTGTGCTGGACATCACCGATCCCGAACAGCCCGTGCGGACAGGCAGTTGGTACGGGGGCGAATATACCCAGGCTCAGGTAAAGAAACACGGCAACACCGTGTTCATCGCAACCGGTGGTTTCGAAGTGCTGATGGTGAACGTCACGGATCCGGCCCATCCGGCCAGCTCGGGCAAATGCTGTATGTTCGAAGCATCCCGGGATATAGACGCAGCGGGCGATTATGCCTATGTGGCGGACGGGGATCTGCAGGTGGTAAAACTAAGGGAGGAGCCATGAACCGAATCAAAGCGCTGAGCGCGCTGGCTTGCCTGGGCTTGTTGGCCGGCTGCTCGATCCAGGACATCTGCACCCAGGAAGCGGCGATCCCGCTGCGGCAGCAGGGACGGCACCGGGAGATCGCGGCCTACGGAGGGACGGGGCCTGATCCCGGCTATTACTTCGACCCCCAAGGCTCGGGTTCCTACGGTATGTTCACTGCGGTGAAAATCGCTGTACCGCTTTCGCAGAAGGCGGATCTTTCCTGCGCTGTCTCCACTTCCGGGTTCAGTGTGAGTGCCAAAGGCGGCGCCAAGTTCCTGATCCTGAACAAGGGAAAATATTACCTGGCCTCCGCTCCGGCCGTGTTCTTCTCCTACGGGGGATTTGATTACTCCTATTACTTCCCGGATGTCTATGACAATGGCAAGCTGTGGGCCCTGGGAGTGGGATTGCAGGCTATCTCGACCTGGGAAGTGAGTAAGGGGCTGGAACCCACCCTGGCCCTGCGAGCCAATCTGGACCGGGCGAGTCTGAACAGACACGACTTAGGGTACCTAACCACGAGGTATATCCTGCACGGGGGAGCCACCGCCAACGCCAAATTCCGCTGGAAGAACTTCTATGTTTTGCCGGAAATCGGGTGCGACCTGGGCGCGGACTTGGGGCGAAATCTATACGTCGTGCCGGTGCTCAGCTTGGGCATGGGTTTTGACCTCTGATCACAAAGCGGCAGGGAACATTTTAGTAGCGCAGCATTCCAATGTTGCGGAAACAGCGGTGTCGCATGATGGGAATGATAGGATACAGACTGAACACCGGAAGGCCCGAACATGTCATCCCGGGTGGCGTTTCAACGCCGGGGTCCAGGCCCTTTCCCCTTTTTTAGTTTTCCGCGACGAATTCCTCCACCTTTCCCGGATCCTGCGAAAATGATTGACAGATTTATGGTCACATATTATTCTGAATCTCAAAAATAAGCCTCTGGGAGGAGAGATGAACAACGAAGATATCCGCCGCGAGGCGCGGGAATTCCTGAAGGACAAGTGGATCAATCTGGGCTTGGTTTGGCTGGTCCTGGCGGGGATCCAGTCCATTGCAACGGGGATGGGAGTCATCGGGGCTTTGATCATCGGCGGGCCGCTGGCTTTGGGGATCGCCCGGATCTTTCTGAAGCTGTGGCAGCGGCAGGACTTCCAGATCGAGGAAATGTTCCACGGTTTCAACGATTTTGCCCGCTCGCTGGTGGCTTATCTGCTGATCGGGCTGTATGTGGTCCTCTGGAGCCTGTTACTGATCGTGCCGGGGATCATCGCCGCCCTCAACTACTCGATGACCTTCTTCATCATGGCAGAGGACCCCAAGATCGAGGCCCAGGAAGCCATGCGCAAAAGCAAAGCAATGATGGAGGGACACAAATCCGAATATTTCTCGCTGCTGTTCTCGTTCATCGGTTGGTTTCTGCTGGCCTGCCTGACCTGGGGCCTGGGATTTTTGCTGCTCTCTTCTTATACCACCATGGCCAGCACCATCTTTTACCAACGCCTCAAAGGCCAGGTTCAGCAAGCAGCATACAGTCAGCCAGAAGTTCCCGCGGCCAGTCCGCCTGAACCGATGTGAACAGCACCCAGGCAATAATTGAGGCCATCCTTGCCGTTCCCGCCGGCAGGGTGGCCAGTTACGCGCAAATCGCCGCGGAAGCTGGGATCCCCCGTGGGGCCAGACAGGTGTCCCGGGTGCTGCATTCCTGTTCGGACAGGCATGATCTGCCGTGGTGGAGGATCGTGCGCTCATCCGGCGAGATCGCCCTTCCCCCGGAGGCCGGAGGCAGCCTGCAAAAGGAATTGCTGCTGGGCGAGGGTGTCTTGTTCAGATCAACTTGGGTGGTCGATCTCAATCGCTGCGGAGATCAGCCAGCCAAAAACATTTGACAGTTAAAGCTGTTGCGTCATTTGGCCAGGCCGCCACAAACCGCAGAAAGGCCACCTTAGGGTTGCGGATCCTGGGATCATGCTGGACTAGCTGGCCCGAAGCGCAGGTCCAGCAGTTGGCCGCAGCTAGCCCACTCAAGGCGTTGCGGACTGAAGATGATGAAGACCGGCTTCAGCCACTTGGGATAATCCAGCAGCCGGGGACTGAAACGTTCCATGCGGAAACGGGCCACCGCTTTGTCGATGTGGAAGCCGGTGTTGGCCTTGCCTGGGCTGAGTATCTGTAGTAGTCTCCCTGCATTCTTGTTTTCCACGCTTAGGTGCCGCATGGATTCCCAGAGCCGCACATCTTCCCTCCCCGCGTCCAGGCTCTGCCAGCGGTTCGCGTCGAGGGGAAGGTGCACCCGGCAATTCTCCACTTTACCCCCTGGGGCAAAAAAGCCCATCAGCGGAATGCTCTCGAAGTTTGCAAAACCAGTTCCGGAGACCACTTCCGCGGTGATGACGAGCAAAGGCAGCCCGGGCAGGGTGAGATAATAGTGGCGGAAACACAAGCTTTTGAGCGGCTTGTAGTTTTCGATCCGAGTTTCATAGACCAGCCCCATCCAGGTATTGCCGTGCTGATCGTTCACCGCGGCGGCGCCCAAGCTGTGTTTTTCCTTGCGCAGTTCGGCCAGCGAGATCCCTGCCGGACGCGCGTGCAGGCCGCCGGGATAAGGGTTGTAATGCGATTTGGCCTGGTATTCCGGCCAGGCCTGGTCCAGCCACTCCCCGTCTTCACTCTCCAGCGACAGCAGTACCGGCAGATCAGAATCCACCGCCGCGCCCAGCTTCAGAACTCCATTATCCGCCCGCAGCCAATCTCCTTCTTTCCTGATCTTCACCTCCCCGCGGGGACGCAGGAGGATTTGCCTTCGGTACAGGTGGTACAGCGGCAGGGCGGCGTCACAGCAAAGCTCAAGCAGCGGAGCGTCCGGCTGTTCCAATACATCCCAGCTCACGCCGCGCTGGCCTGTCCCCTGCTCCAGAACCTTTACCTCCCTGAGGTCCAGCCCATTAAGGCTCAAGCTGAACGACCCACCCAGATCGCGGTCCTGGCGCCAAAGCAGTTCCACGCTGAAAGGACCGGTCAAAACGGGATTCCCCGAGTTGGCCAGCAGTTCCAAAGAAGTATGGGCCGCTTCGTAGGGCACATAGCATCCCCGGGCGTAATCCCGCAGTTGCAGGGCGTTTTGGAACTGGTTCAGGAAGAAGCGGATGGGCTGGCTTTCCAGTTCACCGGCCCGGAGCATGGCGCTGAGATCCAGGTCCCAGGCCAGATACCAGTTCTGAACCCTCACATGCAGGGCCGGATCCCAAACCAAGCCGGTGGTGATGCCGGCCCGGCCGTAAAAGATGAAGTTGCCGGTCACGCGGTTTTCCGGGAGCCATTCCAGTTCCGCTTCTATCTGATCGCGTTCCAGGCTGTGCAGTTCATCCCCGTGCTCATAGGTGATGAAGCTGCTGTTTGGCATCACCCGAAAGCGCAGGGTGGTTTTGGCGTTCTCAGGAAGGCTGATGATCCGGACCCAACATTCCAGCATACCTGAAGGGTGTAGCCGGTGGATGAGGGCGAATTCCGCCCCCGGAAAATCCTGGCTGCGATAGCGCAGCGTGATCTGATTGGCCTCTTGAAGTTCCTCCAGAACCACCTCCACGGGGTCGAGATGTTCCAGCTCTTCGGAGAAAGGCTCGCCAAGCATCGGCTCCAGGATGTAGCTGTAATCGCCGAACGCCGTGGAGAAGCTGGCGCGGTTTTTTCCCTGTTTGGTGCCCACGGTGAGGGTGTGGAGGCCGTTGATGAGCGCGTGGTACTGCTCCAGAGTCTTCTGATCCCTCGCCTCAAAGGCGCGCAGCATGATCTCGCCGCGCTTGTCGAATGTGATTTCCCGCCCTTGATCCGGCCTGGCGGTGACGCGCAACAGCGGGGTCCAGATGCAGCCGCGGGTGGCGGTGTAACGTAGTGGCAGGCATCCCCTGGCTTGGCCGGCAAGGCTGATCCGGTGCCGGTTTTCGCTCAGTTTCACCGGTTCCTGCGGCAGAAATTCCAGGTCGAACTCGCAGGCCGTGTCGTAGTGGTTCTGCACATTCAGAAATAGCTGGTGTTCCCGGCCGGGCATGATGACGTTGTTTTCCCCCCGCAGAGAAAACGAGAGCGGATACTGGGTCTTCAGCCCGGTTTTCAGTTCCAAACTGTGTTCCCCGATCGTGAGCAGCGAGCGTACCCCGGGTAAAGTGGCCCATTCGCCGCTGTCTGGCCGCGGTTCTTCCAGCCTGAAAGTGCCTTCCCAGGTGGCTTCGTCCGCCAGTTCGAAGGCATGGACGGCGGAGAACTTCACATTAACGTCATCCCGGCCCTCGATCTTCACCGGCAGGGGTTTGCCGGAGCGATTGCTGAAGCTGTAGTGAAGCTGATACTCCGCCCCGAAAACAGGCCGGGCCTGATCAACCCCGCATTCCACCGCGAGTTCATCCGTGGTGAAAGCCGCGATTCCGCGTCCGGTCTTCTCAAAGCTGATCGCCAGCTGGCGTCCGTCCTTTGACCAGAGATAGTCGTAGAATTCAAATCCGTTGGCCTCCCTGCCGTCGGGAGCGATGGTCAGGTCGCGCTTCAGATCGTCGTACCAGTGGAAAAACGCGAACCAAGGCTTGAAATACCCGCTGTTCATGATCCCCGGCAGAAAATTCATCAGATGGGTGGCCTGAGCTTCCATCCGTTCCCAGAAAAAGCCGCATTTCTTGTAGAGCGGCACAGCCTTGGTGTTGCCCGGCCAGGTGAACAAGTCGAGGCGCTGATAACCCAGTTCCACAGACCGCTCCACGCATTTATGCAGCAGAACTTTGCCGATCCCCTGACCATGCCAGGCCGGATCCACTGAAAGCAGCTCCACATAGGCCACACCATCCTCCATGGAGTATTTGGTCAGCTTGGCGTAGCCGATCACTTCTCCGCCGGCCAGGGCCAGCCAGAGATTCAGATAGGGGGAATCCCGCTCTTCCTGCAGCACCCTGGCTTCACTGCTGTTCCAAACCCGGCCGTTCCAGCCGTCACTGCTGCGGTTCCACATTTCGGCCACCGCTTTGGCCAAGCTGGGGTCGTATTCGGTGTATTCCACTGGGGACATTGTTCCTCCAATCTGGGCGGATTCTGTCCCTATTTGCGCCGCAAAGGATTTATGTCAAGCATAACTTGGAAATAGCGCAGAGGGCTGGGGTTTATCCTTGACCCAGAAAAAAAAGGTTGACGGCTGTGGCACCCCGCTTACTTTTTGTGTCATCCTTCACCCAAGGAGTCAAAAATGCGAGCCTTGCTGAGATTTTTTTGCCTGCTGGCGCTGGTTGCGGCCGCTGGCATCCTCACAGCCCAAACCCCCCAGTGGCTTTGGGCCCAACAAATGGAATCTCCCTTCAACATCTTTCCCTACACCACAGCCACCGACGGTTCCGGCAACTGCTATGTGACCGGCTGGTTCAGCGGCAACGCTGTTTTTGGCACCGTCACACTGGAGTGCGCGGGAGGCGATGACATTTTTCTGGCCAAATACTCTCCCTCCGGGGAATTGCTCTGGGCCACGCGGGCCGGGGGACCCGACGGAGATGAGCCTTTTGGGATCACAGCAGACGACGCCGGCAGCGTTTGGCTCACCGGTTATGTCGGGGACGGCGCGGTTTTTGGTGGCACCACCCTGATCGGAGGGAGCGGTTGCATCTTCGTGGCCAAAGCAAACTCCAACGGCGACTGGCTTTGGGCGAACAAAACCGGCGACTCCGGAGCCTACGGCGATGACCGCGGACACGCCATAACCACCGATCCGCAGGGTAACTCCTACATTACAGGCTATATCAAGGGCAATGCCAGCTTTGGTGATGTAATCCTGAACACTCTCAGTGGCGACGAACCGGCAGCTTTTATTGCCAAGCTGAACCCTGCCGGAGAATGGGTTTGGGCCTATCCAGCCTTCGGTATCACCTATGGCGACAGATCCCAGGGTTACGGCATAGACCTGGATGGCTTTGGAGACCTGGTGATCGCCGGTCTTTTCATGGGCCAGATGGATGTGGGAGGCACCCTATTGACAAGCGACGGAGTGGACGCCTTTGTGGCAAAATTCAGCAACCAGTCCTGGGACTGGGCCACAAAAGCCGGAGGGTCCATGTCTGACAAGGCTTGGGCTGTGGCCGCGGACAACGCTGGCAACAGCTATGTGGCTGGATTTTTCACTGTTTCCGCCAGTTTTGGCCCCATTACCCTTACCAGCAGTGACGGGGGAGGAGACGGCTTCGTGGGTAAACTCGATCCCTCCGGCACCTGGCTGTGGGTGGCTCAGGCTGGAGGCGCCGGCTCACAGGACCTGCGCGGCATCGCCCTCGGAGGTGACGGAAACGTCTGCGTGGGAGGATACTATACTGATCCTACCATTTGCGGAAGCTTCACTTTGCCAATCTCTGCCGGGGACAAAGATTGCCTGACCGCGAAGATCAGCCCGGAAGGCAATTTCCTCTGGGCTTTAGGTGCCGGAGGTTGGGGCGAGGACTGGGTCCAGGGCATATCCTGTGACACGGAGGGGAACAGCTATTCCGTTGGGAGGTTCGGCAATTCGGCCGGATTTGGAGGCCACAGCCTGTACCAAATCATTGGACCATACGGGGGATTTGTGGCCAAGGCCTCTGCCGGCGGGTCGTTCAGCGACGACCAGCTGATGCCGGAAGTGGTTGGACCGCGTTTGAGTGTGTGGCCCAATCCCTTGCGCCAGGGGAACATGGCTGTGCTGAAAGCGGACCTGAGGGAAGGCGAAACAGCTGCGGTAAGCATACATAACCTGCGGGGACAACTGCTGGAAGTTTATCAGTTCGGAAACGAAACCAGGGAAGCGGTTTTCAACCCTACCGGACTGCCGGCGGGAATTTACCTCTGCCGCCTGAATTCAGCTGGTGTGGTCCGGGTGGCCAAACTGGTGATCATACCCTGAGACTCGTGTAAGCCTGAAACTTGTAACCCGCCAAGATATGCCGGGGCGATTTGCCTTCGGGTAAAACTTCTTGGGAACTCCAGGCCAGTCTCCAGCTTGATGAAGCTGCGGTGCGGCAAAAGCGAGGCGGCAGCTCTGCCAGGATAAAGAACACTTTTCCCGCTTCCTCCCAATTATCAATACGGGATAAATACGGGATCAATACGGATTTCACCCGTATTGATCCCGTATTTATCCCGTAATGAGAACGGGAGCGAAGTGGCGGGCAAAAAAAACCTTTACAAATAATTGGCTGCGCATTTACTTGACGTGTTGTGCTAACTGTATGTTTAGTTATGATTTTGGCAACCAGTACTCCGGACGTGTCCGGCGGGGTTGCCGCGAGATGAGTTAATCAGCCATAATACTCAAAAACAATAGGGAAAAGGAGATGACCGTATGAAAAGATGGATCGTCTTGCCAGTGATACTGGCAATTTTCGCCCTGGGAGCGTTCAGCGCCTACGCGCAAACCTTCGAATACTCCTTCAGCACCACAACCGGGACCTATGAGCCCATCACCGGGGGTCTGCTCCTCGGCACGGAGACGAGCGACGATCAGCGTTTTGTTGATCCCGCCGTTCCCGCCGGAGCGAGCACCACCACCGGCCCTGGCCTCGACATAGGTTTCAACTTCACTTTCAACGGGGCCGTGTTCGATCGCCTGGCGATCAACAACAACGGCTGGATATCCCTGGGACAATCCGGCCTGACCCCATCGGTAAACAATGCCTCAACCTCAGGCTATACGCCGCTATCCTCCGCAGTAGCCATCGATCCGCCGGTGCTTTACAACCGCATCGCCGGCATGGCCCGCGACCTGCAGGCCCAGGCAGGAGCCTCGCTGCGCCTGGAAACCATCGGCACGGCGCCAAATCGCGTCTGTGTGGTCCAATGGGCCAATTACAAGAAATACGGTACCAACGGCACCGGCGACATGATCAACTTCCAGATCCGGCTCCATGAGACCTCGAACAACGTTCAGATCGTTTACGGTTCCGTGGTTGCCAACGCCACCGCCGGCAACATGCAGGTTGGCCTCAGGGGCCCGGACGCCGCGGACTTCAACGCCCGCCAGGGCGACGCGGGCTGGGACAACACCACCGCCGCCAGTGCCAACACCCAATATGTGGTGCTGACCGACGTCTATTTCCCCGCCAGCGGCCTTACCTTCAACTACAATTTCCCGGTGGCCAACCAGCCTCCGAACCCCGCCAACCTGGTTTCCCCCGCCAACGGCGCCATCCTCGTGAGTCCGCTGGCCACTTTGAACTGGATGAGCGGCGGCGGCCTGCCGAACGGCTACAGGTTCTTTTTGGGAACCGATGCCGCGGCCACCAACGTAGTCAACAATCAGGACCTGGGCGCGGTGAACAGCTACGATCCCACGCCTGATCTGAACCTGGACACCACCTACTACTGGAAAGTGGTTCCCTACAACGGATTCGGCGATGCCACCAACGTTCCCATCTGGAGTTTCAGCACCCACGGCGACCCTGAGGTCGACGCGCTGCCCTACAGCCAGAACTGGGATCTGGTGACGGCTCCGGCACTGCCCTTCGACTGGATGAACATCATCCAATCCACCTCCACCAGCGCGGTGGTGGCCACTTACGCCAGCACCAGCTACGCGCACAGCCAGCCCAACTGCCTGCGCCTTTACAATCCCTCGGACGCGGATGCCACGCTGATCCTGGTGGGGCCGCCGATCGCCACAGCCATCGGCGTAAACAACGTCAGGGTGAAATTCTGGGCCCGCAGCAGCGGAGCGAACTATCCGCTTTCGCTGGGTGTGATCAGCGATCCTCTGGACGCGGCCACCTACACCGAGATGTACAGCATTCCCATGACCACCACCCTCACCGAGTATGTTTACGATATGACCCCCTACACGGGAACGGGTGCGCGCATCGCCTTCAAACACGGCCTGGGAGGCACCGGACGCTCGCACTACATCGATGACATCCAGTTCGAGCAGATCGCGCCCAACGACCTTGGCTGCGATGCCCTGACCGGTAACCAGACCCCCTCCGTGGACACGGCTGTAACTTTTATGGCCACCGTTCACAACTGGGGAACGGCCGCGCAGAGCGCCTACACGGTGAAGCTGTTCAACGCCGCTAACGTTGAATTGGCCAGCACCCCCGGCGTAAACGTGGCTCCCGGCACCACGATGGACATACCCCTAACCTGGACGGCCAGCCCGGAAGGTGAGGTGGTCTTGTACGCCAAAGTGATCCTCGCCAGCGACATCAACCCCGCCAACGACCAGAGCCCGAACCTGATCGTGAACGTGCAGCCGGCCGGCGCCACGATGGTCAATATCGGCAACGGAACAACTGTCAACACGACCTCCGGCGCGCCCACGCCCTACGGCACCTATTACAAGAACTTCCGCCAGCAATATCTGTATACCGCGGCGGATATCCTTGCCAACGGCGGCGCTCCGGGCCTGATCACTTCGCTGATGTTCAACGTGCAAAACCTGAACACTTGCTCGCCGATGCCGAACTACACCATCAAATTGAAACATACCGACCAAACCGCCCTCACCACCACCTTTGAGGTGGGCGATTACACCCAGGTGTGGTTCCAAAACGATTTCCTGCCTGTGACCGGCTGGAACACCCACACCCTCAGCACCCCCTTCACCTGGAACGGCACCCAGAACCTGCTGGTGGACATAAGCACCACACTCATTGGCACCTATACTCAGAACGCCTCAGTGTATTACACCGCCACCACCGGCACCAACACCTGCCTCCGCTACCAAAGCGACACAGTTGACGCCGGCACTTCCACCACCGGCACCGTATCAGTGAACCGGGCCAATATCCGCCTGAGCCTGAACGTGGTTGGCATGGCGGCTCTGACCGGCTCCGTGACCTCCGGCGGCAACCCCGTCGCGGACGCGGCTGTCGTGATCGCCGGCACCACCCACGCCACAGTTACCGACGTGCTCGGCAACTACAGCTTCCCCTTCGTGGAACCCGGCACCTACAGCGTGACCGCCAGCAAGGTCGGCTTTGAAAGCCTTACCCTGCCGGT
>CAZVXH010000044.1:0-20175 GCA_964631015.1 uncultured Candidatus Cloacimonadota bacterium
CCGCAGGTTCAATCCCCGCTTGAAGTTATGCAGCTTGCTCAGAAATTCGTTCATTTAAGCTTTTCCGTACCATGCATCAATTCTGCAAGCGCCAGTTTTCGTCAATCACAATTTGGGCCGGGTGGGATTTCCTGCCCCTGGCGCCAGCGATCCGCGCCTGGAATCTTTTGTGGTTTTGGTTGACCGCTGGCGCTTTTGTTACCCACTATAAATGGAGGCCGTGGTTATGAAGGCTGGTGGCTTAAGATGGCGATAGGTTTTTGGTTGGATCCGGCGTGGTCTCGCCCTAAGCCCCAGCCTATTCACCCCTTGTCCGCCTCCCCTTGACTTCCCGCCTGTTTGGCGGGAACTCAAGGGGAGGCGTATGAGAGGCTAACGGGAGGCGGAAAAGGGGGAGACCAGCGTCATTAATTTAGGACTTCACCGTTATGTCATGCCGGGGTAGAGACTTAACGCTATTCCGGACTGTATCACCTGAAGGCTCCGCTGTTATGTCATTCCGGGGTAGGGGCCCCGGAATCCAGAAAAACATCCTCCTTATTCGCCTCCAAACAGGCTGTAAAGCAGCAATTGGTTATCTCGGTAAAGAAAAGTCCGCCAGATCATTCCATTCAGGGTTCACCTCCTCGATCAGTTCGATCTTCTTCCGGCGGATAGCTTTCTTTAATTTCTTCTCCGCGATCAAAGCGTGTTCAATGTGCTGAACTCCTGATACCAAACCAGCATATTGATGCCGTATCTCTGTGTGAACCCCGGGATTTTGCCTTCCTTCGTGCTCGGCCATTCTTCTGGCAAGATCGCCCGTAACGCCGATGTACAGTGTCTCATTACGCTTGTTGGCCAAGATGTAGGTGTAGTAATTTTTCATGCAAACAATATAAGCCAGCATGATGTGTGAACAACTGGATTCCGGGGCCCCTACCCCGGAATGACAGGCTCGGGCTGGGTGGATGATATACATGGATTCCGGGGCCCAGGCGATGAAGCACCACCCCGGAATGACATAGGTCGGTGCTGTCTGGCCTCGAGAAAAGGGGTGACTGGACGTTTTTAACGGGTTTTAACGGACTTTTAACGCATTTATCTCCATATCCTGCAAGAGGTTGTTAAGTTGTTAAAAACTTTTGCCATTATTACTATATCTTTTCTGCTTGCATTCTCCTGGAATAGAGAATCTTTTTAACAACTTAACAAGTTCATACTGCACAGCAAGTTACACGATTGTAGTTTTTAACAGGTTTTAACGTTTTAACAACTTCATCCAGGACATGGACATACGCGATTTGAAAAATCGCTAAGTTCACTTTTTACACTCCTGATTTTGAGCCGTTTTAACAACTCTATACCCTGTAAGAAGTTACGGGTTTGTTTGTCCATCAGAGGCGATGCATTCCGATAAGCTGTTGCTGTCCAGGGCGTTAGGCGTAAACAAGCCAATTGGACATATCCGCCGGGGTTTGCATGACACATGGTTCCCTGGAAGGATAATGTGGCTGCCGTCGAAACACGTTCATCGCTTGACGCCAGCGTGGAAAATAAAAAAAGCGGGAGCGTTAACTCCCGCAAGCGATATAGTGATGAATTGGCCTAGGGCAAGGGCAGGTCGCGTTCGGCCTTGATCAGGTAGAACCACTTGTCGTTCAATGTAATGGTATTGAGGAAATTGCTCGTGGTCTGCGCCCAGGGCGTTCCCACTCCGGAAGTGAAGTAGGGGTCGTCGGAACGGTAAACATTGTATCTGGCGACAGGAGGTATGACGGGATAGGTCCAATTCAACCTGGCTGTATTGGCACCGGTCTGGGTGATCGCGAGGTCATCCACTACCGGCAGAGGCAGCCAGGTGGTTGATATAGCCGTTGTCCAGATGTTGTCGGTTTCGTTAGTTTCGGGGATGGCGTTGTCAGTGTCCACCCGGATCCAGGAGTTCCAGGTTTCTGCCACGTCCGAACTGACATTGGTGAATTCGATCAACTTGATCTGCCCTGGTTCAAGAGCTGGCAGTTCCAGGTGGAGGTCGCCATAGGACCCTGCCGGAGGCGCTGTGAGACTGTTTTTGTAGAGGTCGATCCGGATGGGGTCGATGATATCGTTGCTGCCGGTGTTCTCAACGTACACTCTGACTGTCTGGGGCGCGCAAACGTAATCATCGGGGCGTGAACAGACTACGTTATAGAAAGTTAGGTTCATGTCAGCGCCCATCCAGAAGATCCGGTAAAAGACATCCCGCTCGAAGCCAGATCCGCTGAAAGCTCCGGAGTAGTTGCTGAAGTACACTTTGCCTGTATCAAGCGATTTCCAGACGTTGTTAGAGCCGGAACCGGCATCTGTGGGGAAATTCGCGTAGGTGATGGTAAGGACCTGATCGTTGTCCACCCGAAACAGATAATCTCCGGCAATTCCATATTGGAAAGTGCAGTGATGCAGGCCGTCGACGAACGCTCCGGGTTTGATGTAGACCCCGTTGGAATTCAAGTATTCGAACAGGACATAGTTAGCGGCCAGGTGTCCTCCCGCGTTGACGTTGAAGTAGAAATAGCCGTCGCTGATGTGGGAGAATTTTGTGATTTGATCAGCGGTTGAGCCGTACACATAGATCATCCCGCCGTCGTTGACGTTCAGGTTTTTGTTGGCCGCAAGTTTGACATCATTGAAGGAGGCGAAGGACATCTCGCCGCCGTTGTTGATGTTCAGATCGCCGAAGCAGTGGAGCGTTTCCCGGTTCATGTAAAAGTTGCCGCGGTTGATGGTGAAGTTGCGCCGGCAGATGAGCGGGATGGTAGCTCCGCTGGTCAATTCGACCTGGGCGGAAGAGCTGCTCTTATTGATCAGCAGGTCGTAGAAGCTGCTGGTGCTAACATCGAAATCGATGGTGGAGTTGGCATCGCCGTACAGGGCAAAGGTTCCGCCGATGGGATTGAAGTTGTCGCGCCGGCCCACAAAGTTGCCGGTCATCGAGATGATCCCGCCGCTGATGTTTTCGGTGAGAGCGTATCCGTTTTGGAGCCAGATGCCTTTGTTGCGGAAATTGAGGCTGCCGCCGGAGATCTCGATCCAGGCGCTGGCAGCAGCCGGCCAATAGGAAGACAACACAGCGGCATTGGTACAAAACACGTTCACCTCTCCGCCAAACACGTGCATCTCCCCAAAGAGGTTGATGTTGGTGTCGTCGGTGAGGTTCAGCCCGCAGCCGGCGTTGCAGGTGTAGTCGCCGTAAAGGCCGTTATCCGCCAGATCGAGGGCGGTGAAGGTTCCCCGCAGATACACATCCAGGGCGCCGGCGGTCCAGTCGTACTGGTTGCAGGTGACCACGATGTTCAGATCCGCGAAACCGCTTTCGATGCGCAGGGCGTCGCCTCCGCCTCCGGAAGGTACCTTGTTCACCTCGATGATGTTGAAGGTCTCAGTGGTCTTGATGGCCTGGAAACCTCCGCCGTTGAAGATCACGCGGCCGGTGCTTTCATGGAAGTTATTCGGGCTTTGGTTGTTGGTCCAGTTTCCCGTGATGTAGATGTTGTAAGGCGTTCCCGTGCTGATATTGTAAGCGGCGAACTGGCCCCAGAGCAGGGTGAAGCTGCCCTTGATGGTGATATCGCTTAACAAGTAGTAAACTTTGGAGCCGCCGTTGACGCTCAGGCTGGGCAGCCAATTTCCGGCGGCCAGAGATACCGTTTTATTACTGGTGGTAAGGGAATAGAGCAGCACGGTGCCACCCGCGGGCTGGAAGGTTCCCGCAGCGTTGATCCCATCGCATTTGATGGTCCCGCTGGCCAGGGTGACCACTGCTCCGCTGGGGATCGTTAAGGTTAGATCCACCAGATACAGGGTGCCGGTGTCGATGTTGATCACAGCAGTTCCGCTCATGACCAGGCCGCTGTTCACTGTAACCGTTCCGGAATCGATGATGAGGGTGCCCCAGAGATTCAAAGCATCGCCCAGGTTCATGCCCAGATTATTCAGGTCCAGGGTGTTTCCGGCGCGGAGACGCATCCCACCTGGAACAACCAGATCATGGGTAGAGGAGGCATGGAGCGAATATACTCCACCGCTGTAGGTTGTTCCGAAGCGGTCCTCGCCAATGTGGAGATGGCCATAGGTGGCAGTGGAGCTATAATTTTGGATCATGCGGGCCGAGGTTCCGTAGAAATACAGATCGGAACCGGCTGGAAAGATCGGATTGGATGTCACGGAGGCGAACCAATTGCCGGGAGTGGACAGGGTGGCACCTGACGCGATGTCGGTGGTGCAACCCCCGCCCCATACGCATTCACCATTAACAGTCATATGGGAAGCAAGTACGAGCGAACCGTAAACGTACAGGTTATTGCAGCTGAAATCGGAGATCCCAGTGTTGAAGGTTCCGGCGGTGATGGTGAGATCGCCGTTGCAGGTGGTGGATGAATTGAGATAGACCCCGGTTCCTTTATTGATCTTCAGGTGGTGGAGGGTGCCGGAGCTCATGTTAAGGCTCTTGGAGTTGTATTCGTACATTTCCAGGGTTCCATCGCTGGGGGCAAAGCCGCTGTAGAAACACTCAAAATTGCCCACGGTGCGGATGGTTCCGCCGGTGATATTGAGAGTGAGGGTATAAGGGCTGAGCACGGAGACCAGGATGCCCACTGTCTTGAAATCCAATAAACCGCCGGACATGGTGAGGCTGCCGTTGCCGTAGGAACCCCAGGCGGAATCATTGGCATAGGTGCTGGTGTTATAAACATTGAAGATCCCCGCGGAGATCGTTAGGGAGCCGTGCAGATGCACTTCGCCCCCATCGTTGTTGGAGATGTTTATCGTGCCCGCTAAGTGTGTTAGCCACCAATTTCCCACAATGGCGGTTTCGGCCAGATCCAGCGCGGTGAAGGTGGCGCCGGTGTTCATATCGATACCGCCTGCGGTCCAGTCATAGACAGCACAGGTGACAGTCTTGCCAGCAGTAAAGCGTAGAGCCGCGGCCATGTTCACTTCCAGGATGTTGAAAGTTTCATCGCTCAGGATCGTTTGCCAGGTGCTGCTGTTGTTGAAGATCACCCTGCCCGCGCCTTCGATAAATCCATCCGGGCCCACTTGGTTGTTCCAACTGCCGGAGATGAGGATGTTGTTCACACCATCAACAGAGAGGTAGCCGCTTTCGATGGTCAGGTTTCCCCTTAGGTCGAGCTCGTATTCGGTTAGCACACCGGTAGTGGCGCTGCAGACAAGATGGTTGAGATAGGAGCCCAGACCCTGCAGGTCGATGTACTGGTAAGTTCCGTCCATCTTTAGCGTGCCGGCATTCCACTTAAACCCAGGAGTTCCGGTGGTGTCGCCCAGATTGTAGTCCATGAGGTTGCCCAGCAATGTCACCACGATGTCCTTGCTGCAGTAGAATCTGTTACCGGAGTTGTTCACCAGGTTGTTGTTGATCTTAAAGGGCTGGGTGGTGTCGAGGTGGATGTTTACGTAACTGCCCACGTTCTTGGCGGCGGTCAGATTGCCGAACTGGGTGGCGGCGCTATAGTTGCGGATATTGCTGTTCACAGTACCCTTAAAGCTCACGCTGCCGCCGTTGGTCATGGTGAAGTCCGCGCCAGAAACGATGGAAAGGTCCTTGTAGAGGTTGATCACAGCATCAGCGGCGTCCACAAGGGAAGAACCGGAATACCAGGTGGCGTTGCCCAAAACTGTCAGCTGGCCTGTCCCGGTAACGGAAACCACGTTATAGCAGCTGAGATCACCGGTGATGGTGACCCCGCCGCTGCCGCTCAGCATCAGGTTGCCGCCCAATTCCGCCCAGCCCAATACGGTGAGCGAGGCAGTGACATTCAGGGTTAGTGGCACCCCATCATTCAGGCTGAGGTTGAGGCAAGTGCCGGAAGTGTAGTCGATCACGGGATACCTGCCGAATCCGTTGCTGGCGATGATGACATCTGTGGTGGAGCTGGGGATGGCGTTGGGAGTCCAGTTGGTGGGATCTTCCCAATCGGTGGTGTAGCTGCCGTTCCAAGTCAGCGTGGTCTGCGCCAACAGCCCGGCCGCGGCGATCAACAGCATAAGGAAAAATAAAAATCGTTTCATGATCTCTCCTTGTTTTGATCATTAGGTTGAGGCAATGGTTTCACCCCAAGATTGTGGACAAAATTCTACAAGGCTCGACAACTGAGTGAAATTTCGCGGTCCATCCCCGGGCGGGCGGAGATGAAAACACTCTGCTTCGGCAGTTGAAAAGCGACTGATGGGAATGGCCATACCTAATTCGACCTTTGCTTAACTTATTGTTAACAAGAGCAAATCGCCCAAGCCAAGCTTGGCGCCAAAAGACAAATCTCAGACTCAGTCCTTGGTTTAAAACTGTCAAGATTAAAATTGTTAATTTGACGGTATTAGTTAGGATGGTTCATAGTTCTCAAACAGCAAGTTAAGCGGCTGCGGGAGGGTGGCTTGGAGGATAGGGGTGAATGACGCTCCGGATCAGCTTTCCGGGATAAGCAGGTCCTCCAGTTCCAGTTTAGGAACGTGGTGCATGTCCTCGCCGTCCCGCCAGTATTCGACGGAGCCATCAGCCCGGACGGGATCGAGTATCACAAGTTCAGCGGGAAGGCCCAGCGCGATCACCAACACGATCTCCAGATCCTGGGGCAAGCAAAAGAGTTGATGAACTTCATCCTTGTTAACGGAACCCAGCATGCAGCCGCCCCAGCCCTGTTCCGCGGCAGCCAGCAGAATGCTCTGCGCGGCGATGCCGGTATCCACGAACTGCATCCGGCCCGCGTCGTGGGGCAGGCACATGATGAGATAGGCGGCGGGACGCTCTCCGGGTAGGGGTCCGGACCAGTCCTTCAGATAGCCGGCCCAGCGGGTGTGGGGGAACAGCAGATCACATTCAGACTGGGTGTAAACCAGCCGGTAGCGCAGGGGCTGGCGGTTCATGGCGCTGGGGGCAAGGCGCGCGTGGTCGAGCAGAGCGAGCAGGTCCTCGCGGCTGAAGCGCTGCCGCTCATCGAAACGGCGGTAACTGCGGTTTTTTACGATCAGATCGTGCAACATATCCCACTCCTTGGGTTTTGTTTTGACGAAACCCAGCTTGGTTGAGGGTCGAAATTCTGTCAATGTTTGTGTTTGGGAATGGAGCGGGGAGGGTCCCCGGCCAGAACGGAGAGGGTCAGGTCCCGCAGGGGAAGGGGGTTTTAAGCAATTCCTCGAAATCCGTGAGGCGCCACTGCCAGTTTCCCAGGGCGGTGCCGGGAACGTTCATGCGGGCGGCGGAACCCAGTCCCAGGATGTCTGGCACGGGGATGATGACGTTGGCGCAGCCGGATGATTCGGCGATCAGGCAGATGATCCTGTGGATGGAGCTTTCGATGTCCGCGTTATCCTCCAAACCCAGGCCGGCAAAGAGCGAGGCGTTCGACCGGATGAACTTGAGCAGATTGATCCGGCTGGGCGAATCTTCGGCCTGGTCGTCGAACCATTCCCGGATGGTGGGATTATCGTGGGTGCCGGTGTAGAGAAAGCGTTCGGGCGGGAAGGCGCGGACGTTGGGCTCGCTTTCCTCAAAGCAAAACTGGAGTACGATCATGCCCGGCAGACCAAACTGGTCGCGAAAGGCGCAAACCTCGTCGTTGAGGATGCCCAGATCCTCGGCGATGAAACGGTTGGCGGGAAACAGGGCGCGCAGGAGGGGAAAGAAATCCTCCGGCAGCGCGCGCTCCCAAAAGCCTTCCAGAGCAGTGACCGGGAGCTGGGGCAGCCCATCGGTCCCGGCAGCGATCCGGGGCACAGCCCAGTAGTTCACGTAGCCGATGAAATGATCGAGGCGGAGTATGTCCAGATGCACCAGCGCGTTGCGGATGCGGTGAACGAAAAGCTGAAAGCCATCTTCGCGCATCACATCCCAGCGGTAGAGCGGGTTTCCCCACAACTGGCCGGTTTCGCTGAAGGCGTCCGGTGGCACTCCGGCCACACGGAGACGGTTGCCGGCGGGGTCCAGATCGAACAGCTGGGGATTGGACCACACTTCGGCGCTTTGGTAGGAAAGATAGAGAGGCATGTCGCCGATCAGGAGCAGACCTTGGTCGTTGATGTAATCCTTGAGCCGGTTGAGTTGGTCTTTAACAATGGCCTGGGCGCAGGCTGCGCGCAGCATATGGCGCCCGAAGCTCTTGAACAGGCTCTCGTACAGCTCAGGGGAATAGCGGCGGTGTTCCTCGCGGAAGCTCTGCCAGTTGTCGTCTCCATATAGTTTGCTCAATGTTACGTAAGCCAGATAAGGCTTCATATACAAAGCATTGCTTTCAATGAAGTCATATATCTCAATGTCCGAAAGATAGTTATCAGCTGCCCTGGCGATCAGAGTATCCTTGAGCCGGTACACCGCGTCGTAGGGTACATTGTCGGTTGCAGGCAATTTGGCGGCTTCGAGATCGGGCAGGTCGATCAAGCCATCTTCGTAGAGCAGGTCGGGGCTGATCAGGTAAGGGTTGAGGGCGAAAGCGGAGAGCGGGTTGTAGGGCGAGTTGCCATATCCGGTTTGGTTCAGGGGTAGGATCTGCCAGTATTTGATGCCACGTTCCACCAGGATGTCGGCAAACTGATAGGCTTCGGGGCCGAGGTCGCCGATGCCGTATTCCGAAGGCAGGGAACTGATATGCAGCAGCACGCCGAGTTTTTTCACGCGGTCTCCATGATCCTCAGGATGCAGGTGGTGAGGAGCACAGCGTCGCTGCCCTGGCTGGTCTTCAGCTTGGAATCGGTATCCAGCAGGATGGCCAGGATCTTTTCCAACTGGGCGATGGTATATTTTTGGGCAAAACCCAGATAGTGCTTGCGCTGATCGGCAAAAACCTCCATGAGGTGCTTGCCGCTGATCTCAGAAGGACTTAGGTGGGCTTCCTTCATCAGCAGGATGTGGTAGATCACCAGAAAGACCCGGTTGATCTGGCTGGTGATCTGCAGGGCTTTCTGATCCGAGGCCAGCAAGCGGTCCAGCAGCGCCAGGGCTTCCTTGGGCTGCCGCTCGCCGAGGGCCTTGGCAAAGGCGATCTGCGTGCCAACCCGGGATGAGCCGATGCCGCGCATCACGTCGGCTTCCGTGATCTGTTTACGGTCCCCCACCAGCAGGGCCAGCTTCTGCAGTTCGTTGTTGGCGCTGGCGAAATCCAGTTCCACCCGGCTGGTGAAAGCGTAGCGGGCGGGTTGGGGCATGAATTTGCCCAGACGGGTCAAAGCCTTGTCCAGCCAGGCCGCGAACATGCCACCGTGACGGGGGGGATCGCAGGAAACTGTTTGGCAGCCTTCCTTGATCTTTTTCCAGCCGGAGAGGCGGGCATCGATCTTTTCCGCTGTGATCACCAGGCTCTGCTGGGGGGAAGGGTCCGCGAAATAGCCGGCCAGGCATTCAAGTTCGTCTTTTTTGAGCAGGTCGGCGTTGCGGAAGAGGATCAGCTTGGCGCTGGAAAAGATCGAATAGGTATCCAGGAGGTCGTTGATCTGGGCGCATTTGACCTCGTCGCCGTAAACGATCACCAGATCGACGTCCTCGTTTTGTTTCAGCTCCCGGCGAATGCGGTCGGTGACCGAATCCATCAGGAACGCGTCGCCGCCGGTGAGGAGGAAGTTGGCTCCCAGACTGAGTTTGACGGTGTCGAATTCCAGCGCGTCGAGGGGCATCAGAATTTCCAGAGGAGCAGCGCGATGCTGATCAGGCCGATCGCCCAGCAATAGTAGGCAAAATACGTGAGCTTGGCCTGGGAGATGAGTTCCAGTAAGACACCGATCACCAGATAGGCCACTCCAAAAGCGGCCACAAAGCCTCCGAGATATGCTCCGAACTCTTTCCCACTGAGTTGTTTGAAGAGATCGAGGTTCACCAAATTGGCGGCCAGGATGGCCGGTATGCTCAGCAGGAAGGAAAATTCCGCCGCATCCCGGCGCTTGAGGCCGGCCAGCAGGGAACCGGTGATGGTGGAGCCGGAACGCGAGATCCCGGGAATGATCGCTATCCCTTGCAGCAAGCCGATAAAGAGGCTGCGCGGCACACCCATGTTCGAAGCCGGAATGTGTCCAGAGTGGAGCTTGTCCGAAACGAAGACGATGATCCCTGTGACCAGCAGCATGAAAGCCACCACAAGTGGTTTCGCGTAGAGCGCTTCGAACAAGTCGCCGAAAAGAAGGTAGATCGAGCCGGTGGCGACGGTGGCGCACAGCAGGTAAAGGATCACGTTGCGGTTGCGGCGGTGGGCTTCGTGCCGCAGAGTACGTTTCCAACTGAACAGCGACACCAGCAGAACCCAGACGCGCCGGCGGAAAAAGACCAGCACGGCCAGCAGGGTGCCCAGGTGCATGAAGACTTCAAACAGGGTGTCGCCACTGTCTTGGACCCCAAAGAAATGCTGGGCCAACACCAGATGGCCGGAACTGCTCACCGGCAGGAACTCGGTCAAACCCTGCAAAATGCCCAGCAGGACCGCGCTGATGAAACTCACTTTATCCTCACAAGATCAAAGGTACATCGGTTTTGCCCACTTGGGAGAGCGGGATCAGGGTAAATCCCGCCGCCTGGGCGCGGCTGATGAAAGTTTTCAGGTATTCGAGTTTATCCACGTTGTGGCAATGAGTGATGACCACAACGGTGTTTTTGCGCTGACCCAGCTCCTGAACCTGGCGGAGTTTGGTTTCCAGGTTGGCGTCGGAAATGTCCGGCGAATCCAGAAAAAGGTCGTTGCGGTAAGCGGGGATGCGGGCTTTCTGAGCTGCCTGATAGGCGATCGAGACATTGGAGGTGCGGCTGTCCAGGAAGGATTTGCCTTTCTTTTTTAAGACCCCCATCACCCAGGCCATGATGTCGTGATCGGTGGTGGCCAGACTGCCCATATGGTTGTTGATCCCGGCGCAGAGCGGAAGCGCGTTGATGTGACGGAGCACGGTTTTTTCCACCTGGGTTTGGTCCATTTGCAATAAAATGGGGTCATCGCCCGGATTCTGGCGCGGATAGCCGATCGGCTCCATGGGAACGTGGACCAGCGATTCGCGGCCCTGGGCGTGCGCGCGGTTCATGGTTTCCTCGCTGTGTTTCAGCCGGGAGACTATGGCGAAACTTATCTCGGTGGGCAAATCCAACCATTTCTGCAGCGTCTCGTCGGCTACTGAGCCAAAATCGTCCACCACGATAGCCAGGTATTTCCTGCCCGAGGCTTCCTGGGCGGAAAGCGTGGCATAGGCCAGATTCACCACATACTCATCGTCGCCCTGAGCGAAGGTGAGCAACTGCCTGCCGCCTTCCACCCTGCCGGCGCTGAGAGTTGCTCCGTGGGCCTCGAACACACTTTTGACGATGAGATTGGCATAGGTGAGGTCCATTTTCCGGCTTTCGACAGGCACGGCGATTTGCGTAACCCCGCGTGTTTTCTTGCGGGTGATACTGCCCTCGGGAAGTTCGAATTTGCCTTCCAGAGTTGAAACCAGCTTGTCCAGATCGAACGCGGCGGTACGCGTGACCTGTTCCGTCACAGGGGCAGGGGTTGTGACATCCCCGCGGGTGACGATCCAGACGATCGCCGCGCAGAGCAGCAGGATCAGCAGGTAGAGCCAGAGCGCGTGATCTTTGCGCCTGACTTTTGGCGGGACGCGTTTCTTAGTCCGCTTCGCCACGAGAGGCCTCCGGTACAGCCTGAAAATGGTGGGGATGGAGCTTTTCAGCCATGCGCGCCCCCAGTTTCACCAACGGGGAAAAGAGCAGATTGGAAAGCATCAGCGCCACACAGAGTACCAGGATGTCGTAAAACAAAGCGGGGAAACCGGTGGTTATGGCCAGGTAGAGGTTGGGTGAGACGCCGATGAGGCTGAAGAGCAGGTAAAACACATTCAGTACGATCAGATTGTAAAAAGCGGAAAAGATGATGGCCAGCAAAAAGTAGGCGGTGCCATGGAGCAGATACCGGCCCGGATGGTCGCTGTAGTCTTTGCGGACCAGCACGTAAACTCGTTTTAGTTCCAGGCCCCGTTCGCGATAGGGCCGGGTCCAGCTGTTGCGGATGGCGTAGCCGAGGATCAGCAGCACGCAGACCAGCCTGGCCAGGGATAGGTAGATAACTTTCAGCGGCAGCACGATCCCATAAAAATGATCCAGAAACGCCGCCACCAGATAGATCATGCCCACGCTGAACATGATCACCAGCAGCAACTTGTGCAAGCCTATCACCGTATGGTTGAAAGTGTCTTTCTCAGCCGCGGGATGCGGCCTTTCGTCGCTGTAGATGGCGCTGTGGTTCTTGATCACCAGAAAGGCCACGTAGATGAAAGACAGCAGGAACACCACGAGGGGGAAAAAGTATTTCTGGGAAGTTAGCAGCCCGGTGGAGGCGTAGAGAAAACTATCCGTATCGATCCAGTAGAACAGGGTCATCGGATAGAGGAATATCTGCACTCCGTTGAAATCACCGAAGAGCAGGCTGAATATGCGGATCAGTATCTTGTGCAGGTTCATCGACGTTTCCCGGCTGTCATTTCTTTAAGCAAAAGGAAGTCAAAACGTTTCGAGGTCCTTTTTGTCAATGGCAATCTTGAGTTTGGCCGCATGAGCTTCAGTTTCCCGCTTACAGGGACTTGGTGCCTTTGGCGGAAAAAGCGTTGACATCGAGAGCGGCGAACTGACCAGCTCGCAGCTTGGGAATGGCCGCGGCGCCGACCATGGCGGCGTTGTCCACGCAGAGTCGCGGGGAGGGAAGATGAACTTCGATGCCGAGAGCGGCAGCGGTAGCGCTGAGTTGTTTTCTCAGGGCGGAATTGGCTGCCACCCCGCCGGCGAGAAGGATGGTCTTCAATCCCTGTTGCCGGGCGTATCTTAGCGTTTTCCCGATCAGGGGGTCGATGATCGCCTGCTGGATAGAGGCGGCCAGGTCGTTAAGATGTGCCGTCATAAATTCCCGTTCGTTCCGGGCCAGATATTCCAGCACGGCAGTTTTTAGGCCGCTATAGCTAAAATTGAGGTCATCCTTGCGTTTCAACGCCCGGGGAAACTGGTGGAAAGCCGGATCGCCGCTCTGGGCCGCCTTGTCCAAGGCCGGTCCCCCGGGATAGCCCAGACCCAGCAGCTTGGCGGTTTTGTCGAAAGTCTCTCCGGCGGCATCATCCAGGGTTTTACCAACCACAGTGAAGCTGGTGTGATCTGTAAAGTGCACCAGTTCAGTATGTCCGCCGGAAACCACCAGGGCCAGCCAGGGCGGGCGGAGTTGGGGATGTTCGATGAAGTTGGCAAAGATATGGGAGAGCATGTGATTGACGGTGATCAGCGGTTTTTGCCAACTCCAAGCCAGGCTTTTGGCAAAGGACAGGCCCACGATCAGCGACCCGATCAGGCCGGGATTGATGGACACCGCCAGGGCGGAAATGTCTTCGCGCCGCAGTCCGCTCTCGCGCAGCGCCGCTTCCGTGAGTTGGAGGATGTTCTGCAGATGCAGGCGGGAAGCCAGCTCCGGCAGCACTCCACCGAAATCGGCGTGGTCGGTTTGAGTGGAAACCAGGTTGCAGATCACTTCGTAAGCGTCGCTCACGATGGCCACGGAGGTGTCATCGCAGGAGGATTCGAAGGCCAGGATGCGGTTCATTTCGAACCGCGCACCTGTTTGGGGGTGATGTCCTGCACAGTGATTCCCTCCGGAACGTCTGCCTTGACGCTGTACTGGCCTCTGGCATCAGGCTGGTTGGCCGTGTAGACCCGCACTCCGCTGGGTAAGCCGGCCAGCAGGGAGGCTTTGCCCCGCAGCTTGAGCGAAGCCCGGGCGGGAAAGATCGAAATCCCGGGGGGAGGAACGATCCTGAGGTCCGTCAGGATGCGGGTTTGGGGCTGCTCGCCAAGTTTATGTACGGGTTTGGCGGGTTCGGCGGCTGGGGATCCCGCGGCGGAGATGTCGGCCTGAACGTCAGCGGGTACCTCGCCTGTTTTGGCCAGGTCTTTTTCCTTGAGTTGTTCCGCCAGGGTGGGAGGCATCACGCCCAGAACTTTCACGTTCAGTTTTTCCGGGACGTCCTCAGCCAGGTAATTCGAGGAGTTTCCCGCCCAGTAATCCGCCGCTTCCATCTGGATGAAGGCCTTGGAATACTTCAGGCGCAAAATGTCCAGGCCGCGGCCCTCCACCTGGCTGGAGATCTTGCGGGCCGGACGGCGCAATGAATCGGCCCCGGCTGCGTTCACCAGCTTCAGCGGAAGGCTGGTTTGGCTCTCATGCCGCGAGACGAGGGTGACCTGCAGCCAAAAGAAAACCGCCATCAGCAGCGCCACGATCTTCAGGCCAAGGTTGGATTTCATACTCAGTGGTTTTCCAGCAGCGGCGCGATGCCCAGCAGCTTGATCTTTTTGTAAAGGGTGGTGCGTTCCAGCCCGATCACCTGGGCGGTTTTGCTCACCATCCAGTCGTTGTCCTTGAGGAAATGCAGGATATAGTCACGCTCGAAAGCCGAGGTGCTGTCCTTGATGCTTCTGATCTGGAAATAACGCTCCATACCGGTCGCGCCGTCTTCCGGGGATTGCAGGAGTTTGTTGTGCAGATGCCTCAGGATGGTCTTGTTGCTGATCTCGCGTTCGTTGATGCTGACGAAGCGGCAGAAGTTTTTCAGTTCCCGCACGTTACCGGGCCACTTATACTCCAGCAGTTCACCCTTGAGGGCCTTGAGGTCCAGCTGCTCGCTCAGGTGGTAGCTGTTGGCGTAGCTGGTGATGAAATAGCTCATCAGCAGCAGAATGTCGTCGTCGCGTTCCCGCAGCGGCGGAATGTGGATCACGTTACCTTCGATGCGGTAATAGAAATCGCGCCGGATGCGGGCGGAATCCGCCAAAGTCTTCAATTCGGCGTTGGAAGTGTAAACCAGACGGGTGTTCACCTGCTTCATCGCGCCGCCCACCACCTGGATCTCTTTGTTCTCCACGGCGCGCAGGATCTTGGATTGGGATTGAGTGGTCAGATTGGTAACCTCGTCCAGAAAGAGGATCCCTTCGGAGCACCGTTCAAACAGCCCCACGGTACCGCGGTCCTGTTCGCCGGCGGTGCCGCGTTCCCGGCCGAAAAGTTCCCGCTCGATCAGAGATTCGTTCAGTGAACTGCACAAAATCGTGTGGAAGGGCATGCCGAAGCGTTTGGAGTTCATGTAGTAATAGTTGGCCGCCACTTCCTTGCCGGTGCCGTTTTCGCCAAGGATGAGGATGTCTTCGTCAACCTCGGCGAATTTCATCAGTTGGCTGCGCACCCTGGCTATGCCCTCGCTGTCGCCGATGAAGGGAAAAGTTCGCGTGAACTGCTTTTTCAGGTTCAGATACTCGATCTGCAGGCCCATGTTCTGCTCTTCCTGGCGTTTGAGGGTCACGGCGTTGTCGATGTGCAGCAGCAGCTGGTTGAGGCTGAAGTTGGCGCCCTTTTCGATGAAATGGTAAGCGCCTATGGAGCGGATCTCGCGCACCTGTTCGGTGGTCACTTCGCCGGAGATCACTATCACCTTGTAGTTGAAATCCAGGTTTTCTTTCAGGTATTTAAGCACCTGGATCCCGTTCAACCGGCTGCCCACGAGGAACACGTCCAGCAGGATCACATCCGGCATGAAGCTTCTCAATTCCTCGAAAAAGGCGTCCGAATTTGTGGAATGCAGCACCGAATAATCGTTTGCCTTGAGTACCTTGGCGATCTGGCTGGCCAGCACCAGGTCGTCTTCAAGGATGATTACCTTGCCTTTCATCGCGGTCCTCAACTCAGCCTTTCCTCGAGGTCGGCCATGGCGTTCATGTAATAGATGTAGGCTTGGTCAGGAGAGTCGTAGGGCGAGAAATACTTGTGCACGTCTCCGTCGGTGAAATACTTGGTGCACATATAGTAGAAATGGTCGGAGGTGCTCAGTTTGCGCGCTATTTCCAGCAGCTGCGGATCGCCTTTTTGCTTCGCGAGGTCCAGCAGCCGGTAGAGCGTTTCGATGGCGTTGTGCTGCATGTCGTTGGAAAGCCAGGCTGAGAGGTCGCGTTCGGCGTCCGCCCAGGAAACCGGCGTGGGGAAGGACAGCGCTTCCTGCTGGTAGTTGGCCAGCCCGTAGGTCTCTTTGGGAGTGGCAAAACCCAGATGCCCGCGCTTCAGCACCTCGCCGGGGAAATGCTGCATGAACTCGAAGATCCCGGAATCCGCCCACTGGTGTTCGCCGAAGGTCTCGTAGTCCATGAAGAGGTTCAGAAACTGGTTGCGTCCCTCAGTTTCGCCCAGGGTGAGGTGGTCGATCCAGTTCACGAATTTGTCCACCGTCAGCGGATACTCAGGCCATTCGCGGTTCGAAAAGCGGAAGGCGATGTCATCGGACAGCTGATAGTATTTCAGCAGCAGATTGATGTCTTTGGAGTAGTTTTTATAGGCGTAGAGCGGGGTCCGCCAATCCAGGATGCGTTCGGCGCCTTCGGTGATGATGGTCTTGAAGCCCTCGATCTCGAACACCAGGTCCGAAAGGCTGTCCTGATAGATCAGTTCTGTGTTGCGGAAGGTTTCGGTGTAATAGCCGAACTCGCGCCGCATCAGTTCCCGGTGCAGGGCCACCTGGTCCAGGAACTCGTTGGTATCGTACAGATAGGCCAGCGAGTGGTAGTAGGTTTCGCCCAGCAGCTCCACGCAGCCGGTATCCACCAGCGCTTTGAAGGAATCGAGGGTTTCCGGGCTGTAGGTCTTGAACTGCTCGATCGCCGTTCCCGTGATGGAATAGGCCACCTTGAAGCGTCCCTCCAGCTTTTTGATCAGTTCCAGCAGCAGTTTGTTGGTGGGCAGATAGCACTTTTCCGCCACCTTGCGCATCACCTGCCCGTTGAGGCGGTCGTCGAAATGATCCGTGTTCTTGCCAATGTCCAGCACGCTCAGATGTTTGAGGCGGTAGGGCTGATGCACTTGAAAGTAGAAAACCACGTTTAGCATATTTTCACCTGTCAGGAATTGCTTTTAATGTAGTCGGCGAGGGTGGAGGAATAGACCACGCGGATCTTTTCCGCCGCTTCCTTCCAGTGGATCTGGTTGACCTCGCGCATGCCTTCCAGTCCCATTTTATGGCATTTATCGGGATTTTCGATCAGATGGTTCACGGTGTTCGCCATCAGGTCCACATCCCAGTAGTCGATCTTGAAGGCATGGTTCACCACTTCCGCCACGCCGCTTTGTTTGGAGATGATGGAGGTGAGGCCGAAGGCCATCGCTTCCAGCGGCGAGATCCCGAAAGGCTCGGAGACGGAGGGCAGCATGTAGATGTCGGCCGCGCGCAGGATCTCCTCCACCTGCTCGCGGTTGAGGAAGCCGGTGAAGAGGAACTTGTTCTGCAGTTTCAAGGCGGCGGAATCGCGCAGCAGTTTGCGGGCCATGTCGCCCGTGCCGGCCACGATGAAGCGCGCTTCCGGATGCGTTTTCAGCACTCGGGCCGCCACTTCCAGATAGTAGTCCGGTCCTTTTTGCAGCGTGATGCGGCCCAGGAAAAGAACCGTGGGGCCTTTGAAGATGCGCTTTTTGGCGGTCACCGATTCTTCCGAGAGCGTGAAGGCGTTGTGCACGATGCGGATCTTGGCCGTGTCGATGCGGTAGCGCGACATGATCATCTGGGCGGTGTACTGCGAAACGGCGATAACCCTGTCCGCGTACATCATGCCGGCGTGTTCGATCTTGTGCACGCGTTCGTCGCCAGGCCCGCCGGCGCGGTCGAATTCCGTGGCGTGAATGTGCACCACCAGCGGTTTTTGCGAGATCTTTTTGGCTAGGATCCCGGCGGGATAGGTGAGCCAATCGTGCGCGTGGATGAGGTTGTAATCCAGGCCGCGCGCGAAGCGTTCCGCCCGCGAAGTGAATTCCTGCACCTTCTTCATCAGATCCTCGTCGCCGATAAGATGGACGGCAAGGTCGGTGAACACCTCGCGTTCCTGGATGGTGGTGAACTGCGTCTGCCACTGTTCCAGGCTCGTTATGGAACTCAGTTCGCCGAGCTCGGACAGGCGTATATAGGATTCCGGGCGGCCGCTGATGCCGATGTATTCCAACCGTTCGTGCAGGGTGTCAAACTTCTGCTCGCGATATTCTTTTTGCAGCAGGGGATCCACATACACGGCGGGCAGGGTATCCACGTCGCTCACTTCGCGCAGCGGGAAATAGACCATTTCCTTGGTGGGCAGCACCAAGTCGATCTTGATGCCCAGGGCCAGCAGCGCGCGCACCATGCCGTAGCAAGCCATTCCCAGACCTCCGGAGATCAGGGGCGGAAACTCCCAGGTGAACATCAGTATTTTCATGTCAGCTTCCTTCTGGCCGGTTTTTTGCGCGGGGCTGCAATGGCCTCCTGCTGCGCCGCGGAGGTGATGGTGTCGATATAGGTTTCGATGTTGTAGAGCGCGGCCACGCTGATCGCTTGGGCGGGAGCGCCTTTGGGGAAATGCGGGTGGTCGCCGTCCCAGACTTCAGCCAGCGAAGCGATGTGTCCGCGCGTGAAGCTGCAGCGGAAGGTTAAGATCTGCTCGCTGAGTTTGGCGGCCAGCTCTTCCGGCGGCATTTCGTCGCGGTTCAGCTTCATGTAGAGGCCGCAGAAAGGTCCCAGCAGCCAGGCCCAAACGCTGCCGTTATGATAGGCCAGGTCGCGTTCGCGCTGGGTGCCGTAGTATTTTTTGCGGAAGCGGAAGTCTTTTGGGCTCAGGCTCCGCAGGCCGTAGGGCGTGTAAAGTTCGGCGCAGGCGCGCTCCCAGACCTGCCGCATTTTGTCGCGGTCCACGATCTCCCAGGGCAGGGAAAGCGCGATCACGGCGTTGGGACGCACCTCCTCGACGGGTTTGTCACCCAGCAAACGGTCCGCCAGATAGCCGTTGGACCAGAATTTCTGGAAGGAAGTGTGGATCAGGTCCTTCATGTCGGTGATCTGCTCGATGGGCATGTAGCGTATCTTGGCCAGGCGGCGGTATTCGTCGCACATGGCCTGATAGCAGCAGACAGCGTTGTACCAGAGGGCGTTGATCTCCACCGGCGCTCCGTGCCTTGGCGTAACCGGCTTGCCGTCCGCCCGCACGTCCATCCAGGTGGCGTGCGCGAATTCTTCCTTGAGCTCGATCAGGCCGTCCGGACGCACAAAGAAGGGATATTGGTAATTGTTCAGGATGCCGGTGAGAACTTCTTCGATCAGCTTGATGCTCTCGCGCCAAAAGGCCTTGTCCTGTTTGTAGCGGCCCAGTTTCCACATCAGGATCACGAACCAGAGGGTGGCGTCCACAGTGTCGTAATTCGCTTCCCGGCCGGATTCGGCGCGCATGTTTGGGATCAGGCCGTCCTTCAGCTCGCGTTTGTAGCGCAGCAGCACCTTTTCCACCAGCTTCAGGTTTTTGGGGTTGTGCATCAGGGCGTTGAGCACGATCATGGTATCGCGGCCCCAGGCCCCGTAATAGGGATAGCCGGCCACGATGTCGTCGTTGGCGATGAAGTCCTTGAGCGCGAATTCCAGTAGCTGCAGATACTCTGCGTGGCTGTAAAGGTAGTTGTCGTTCAGGTCCAGGCTGCCGATCAAGGTGTCGTCGGTATCCGGTTCCCGCGGAAAATCCTTGGGTTTGGGCAGGTCAGCATAGCGTTTATCGATCCTGGCGATCACCTTGTCCGGATCGGCGATCTGCTGGTCCGCGAAGATCAAGACCTTGCTTTCGCCGATCGCGAGCGAGAAATTCAGCTCGAACAGGCTGATCTGGTCACCGATCCCGGCATAGCCGCTCATCACTTCCCAGGGGTAGAAAACGTTGTAATAGGTATAGCGGTTCGGTGTGAGCTCCGCTCCTCGCATGGCCCCGCAGACCTGTAGGCCGGTGGCGGCGCGGGTGGCCTGGAAAACGCAGCCCTCGTCGCTGTTCTCAAACACGGTGTCAAACTGCTCGTGGTCCATGCTGCCCGGTTGGTTCAGCTCGTGATGCAGCACCATGGTGAATTTGGGGTGCAGGGTGAAATGCAGCTTGTGCTGCCCCAGATTGGTATATTTCACCAGCACGGCGTTCGTGTCCGCGTCCATCTTGATCTCTTTGCGGATCAGGATGTCGTTTTGGTGCGGCAGCGCCGAATACAAAAAGGTGGGGAAGGGCCGCAGCCACGGCTTCACCAGATACAAAAACCCCTCGGGATAGATGCAGTTGCTGTAGTTGTTGCTGTCCAGATGCAGAATCTGGCCGCGCCACTCCACCTTTTCCTC
>CAZVXH010000045.1:0-20096 GCA_964631015.1 uncultured Candidatus Cloacimonadota bacterium
CCATATCAGTCCCACTTTCGGGACTGAGAATATCCTACTGCATTAGTTGGGTTAATCTGTTCATCCCTGATCTATTCATTCGTGTAAAATCGTGTAATTCGTGGACGATCCCCCCCTTTTTTACCCACTATAAATAGGGGGGTCCCTGACTTGCCTCCCGATAACAACTCATCCACAACCCATTAACAACCCAACGCTCCCTTGGGATGTCAATGCGAGGCGGTCAAGAGGCTGACACGCAAGCTGTAAGCTGGAAAAAACATACAGAAAACAGAGGCACAGAGATACAGAGAAAGAGAGAAAAAGTTGGCGGCCAGCGGGATAGGCTATTCCTGCAAGGGCTGGATTCTATCACTCCACCGGTCAACAAGTTGTCCGGCGAGGACTCCGACGTCACTTCGCGCCGGAATGACGTAGGTTTGGGGCGGGGTGGGGAATGTGGCTGGAGTCCATGCTCGTTGCGCTCGCTCTACTCCAGCGAACCGCAACATTGGAATGCCGCGCGACCGGCAATGCTCGATTGTCCAGCCGGGTCAAGCGGAGCGGGGGCGAAACAGCAGGCCGAGGAGGTAGAAGAGGAATTCGAGGAGGACGATGTTGGCGCCGGTGGGCAGATTGAGCCACCAGGAGAGGGCGAAACCGCCCGCGGCGGCAAGGATGGCTAAGAAAGCGCAGGCGACAACGGCGTGGTCGAGGCGCTTCACCAGATTGAAGGCGGTGGCGGCGGGCAGGATGAGCTGGGCGCTCACCAGGATGATTCCCGCGGCGCGGAGGGTGATCACGATATTGGCGGCCAGCAGGATCATGAAGAGGCGGTCCACCATTCGCACCGGAAGGCGGTAAAACCGCGCCATGTCGGCGTTGTAGGAGAGGTAGAAGAGTTCCTTGTAGAAGAAAGCGATGAAGCCCAGGTTGACGGCCAGGAGGCCGCCCAGCTGCCAGAGGTCGTTGGGGGAGGCGAGCAGCACGTTGCCGAAGAGATAGCTGGCCAGATCGAAGCTGTAGCCGCGGCGAAGGGAGATCAGGATGATCCCGAGGGCCATGGACACGCTGAGGAAGATGGTGATGGTGTTGGCTTCCTGCAGTTGGCGGCGCCGGGCCAGCCAGGTGATGGCGAGGGCCACGGCGATCACGAAGATAAGGGTGGTGAACTGCAGATTGAGCCCCAGCAAGAGCGCGAGGGCGATCCCGGCAAAGGCGATGTGGGAAAGCGCCTCGCCCAGATAGGACACCCGGCGCAGGGTAACGAAAGGCGAAAAGAGGGCCAGACAGACCGAGGAGAGCAGAGCGGCAAGCAAGGCGAAGACGAGGAAGGAGAACATCAGTAGTCCTTTTCGATGATGCGCACGGCTTCGCCGAAGGTTTTGTGGATGAGTTCGGCGTTCACCAGATCGGTCTTGGTGTGGCAGTGGAGGCGGCGGTTGAGGCAAACCAGGAAGCTGCAGTATTGGGTGAGGGTGTTGAGGTCGTGAGAGATGGTGATCACAGTTTTTCCTGCCTCGTTGAGTTCTTTCAGGAGGGTGAAGAAGCTTTGCACGCCGGGCAGGTCCACCGAGGCTTCCGGCTCGTCGAGGATGAGGTAGTCGCTCTCGGAAACGAGCGCCCGGGCCAGGAAGACGCGTTGAAGTTCGCCGCCGGAGAGGCTGCCGAGAGGTTTCTTCTCCAATTCGCCAATCCTGGTTTTAACCAGGGCCTGGCGCGCCCGGTCCTTGTGGGAGGCACGGAACCGCCAGCCGGGGCCCAACTCCCCGGCCAGACCCAGCAACACGAGGTCGAGGGCGGTGGCGGGGAATTTGCGGTCAAAATCCTCGTGCTGGGGCAGGTAGCCCAGAGGGTGGTTTTTAAGCCACTGCAGGTGCGGCAGGCCGTCGATCTCGATGGAGCCGCTCTGCAGGGGCAGGAGGCCGAGGATCAACTTGATCAGGGTGGATTTTCCCGCGCCGTTTGGGCCAATGATGGCCACAAACTCGCCGTTGGCCAGTTCCAGATCGATATCCTGCAGCACGGGACTGCCACCGTAGTGGTGGGAAAGGCCGGAGATCCTGATCACGGCTTTGAATCGGTCTGCCAGGCCTGTTTCATCCGGTCCCAGTTCGCGCCGATGAGTTCCGGCAAAGTATCGGCTTTCAGGCTGAAGCCCAGGGGGTCCAGCTCGATGATACGCAGTCCGAACTCCCGGGCCAGCACCTCCGCGGATCTTCTGTCCATCTGGGGTTCCACGCAGATGGCCTTGACGCCGTGGACCCGGATCAGGTCACCCAAACGGGCCAGTTCCCGGGGGGTGGGTTCGCGTCCGGGCGAGCTTTGCACGCTGCCGAGGTCGTCGATCCGGTAAGCGGTGATGAAATGGTGGAAGCTGTCGTGAAAGCTGATCAGCGGGGTGGGTCCGAAAGCGGCGCGTTCGCGGCTGATCCTCTGATCCAGCGCGGCCAAGCGGGCCACGAGGTCCAGGGCGCGATTGGCGATCTCCTCGCTGCGCGCGGGAAACATTTTTTGCAGGCGCGCGCTGAGGCGCAGAGTAAGTTTTTCCATCAGTACCGGCGACAGCCAGAGGTGAGGGTTGCCGGTGGAATCCGCCACGGCGCCGGCGAGCAGTGACTCCGCCCGGAGATGAGTTTCGCCCAAAGCAGTGAAAGCCCGCTCCATCTCTGTTTCCAGGCCCAGTCCGTTGGAAAACGCAAGCTCGGCCTCGCGCAGGGCCTTGATGTCCCGGGGTCCGGGGCTGTAGGTGTGGGGCGAGGAGTTGGCCGGGATGAGGGCGCGAACCTCGAAACCCGGTCCCAGTAATTCCCCCAGCAGGAGTTCATAGGGACGGATGGTGGCCATAACCAGCGGACGCGGGTCCCGAGCGGCTGGTTTACAGCCGCAGAAGGCCAGCAGCAGGACGGCCAGGAGGGGCCGACGGATCATTCCATCTCGCGCAAAAGCTGGGTGAGCAGGCGCACGCCGATGCCGGTGGCGCCATAGGAGTTGATCCCGCTCTCTTTGTCCTTGAGGGCGGTTCCGGCGATGTCGATGTGCAGCCAGGGTTTCTCATCCACAAATTCGCGGATGAAGAGTCCGGCGGTGATGGCTCCGGCGAGGGGCCCGCCGCTGTTCTTGAGGTCGGCGATGTCACTTTTAATGAGTTCCAGATAGGGTTCGTGCGTGGGGAGCTGCCAGATCTTTTCAGCGGTGAAATCCGCGGCGAGCTGCAGCTTTTCCAAGAGTTGTTCGTTGTTGGTGAGCACAGCCGTGATCTGGTTTCCGAGGGCACCGACGGCCGCTCCGGTGAGGGTGGCGATGTCGATCACCTTGCTCACGTGTTCACGGCTGATGGCGTAGTGGATGGCGTCCACCAGGGTGAGGCGGCCTTCCGCGTCCGTATTGATGACCTCGATGGTTTTTCCGGACATGCTGCGGATGATGTCGCCGGTGTGGTAGGCGGCTCCGGAGATCATGTTTTCACAGGCGGCGATCACGCCCAGCACGTTCACCTTGAGCTTGAGGGTGGCGATGGCGGCGAAGGTTCCGATCACGGCGGCGGCGCCGGCCATGTCGTTCTTCATGTTCACCATGCCCTGGGGCGTTTTGATGCAGTAGCCGCCGCTGTCGTAGGTGAGGCCTTTGCCGATGAGGCCGATGGTTTTGGCCTTGGGTTCGGGATTGCCGTGATACGACATCAGGATCAGCCTCGGTTCCTGCTTCGAGCCTTTGCCCACAGCCAGAAAGGCGTCCATTTTGAGGCGTTTCAGCTTGTCCAGGCCAAACACCTCGATGGAGAAGCCGTATTGAAGGGCGGCTTTTTTGGCGGCGTCGGCCAGGGTTTCGGGATAGATCACGTTGGCGGGTTCGTTCACCAGATCGCGGGCAAGGTTTGTGGATTCGGCAAAGATGCGTCCTTCGAGGATACCGCGGTTGATGTGACGGGTGGTTTTGGGATTCACGGCCAGATGCACGTTATCCAGGGTGTGGCCTTTGCTGTCGCTGAGATATTTGTCGAATTTATAGGCGGTGAGCAGCGCGGTTTCGGCCAGGATGTGGCCGAAATTGACCTCCCCCACGGGATTGCTGAAGCCGGGGAACAGATAGGCGTCCCGGGCGCCCAGCTTGAGGGCGGCCCTGAAGCAGAGGGCAAAGAGATCGCGGAGCCTGGCGCAATCGAGGTCGTGGGTATTGCCCACGCCGCAGAGGATGATGTTGCTGCGATGGTGGGCGTGCACCAAGGGGAAGCTCTTCAGGTTTTTGTAGCCGAAAGTGTATTCATCCTGTTTAACGATCACGCTCACGGCGTTCTTGACGTGTTCGGGCAGATATTCGATGCTGTGGAAGTCACCTTTTTCACCGTGCATGATGATCACAGTGTCCATGTGTTCCACGGGTTTGCGCAGCAGGTCGATCTTCATCGGTTTTCTCCTATTTATCTGATATCAAAAATCTTCGCTTAGACTGATGTAGAAGGTGGGTTTGGAGTGGGTTTCCAGGTCGGTGAGCCAGGTGATGTCCAAGGCCAGGATCACATAGCCGAGGTCCAGGCGCGGACCAAAGCCGTAGCCCAGCTTGAGGTCCTTGAGCTTGTTTCCGTCAAAGGGTTCGAGGTCGGCAAAATCGTCAAACACGGTGCCCAATTCGGCGAAGACGCTGCCCCGGATGTTGGGGATGGCGAGCGGCAGAGGAAAGGCCATGTTGATGTATTCGAAGAAGGGAAAGCGGAGTTCGGCGGTCAGCACGGCCTTTTTGTAGCCGCTGAGGTTGTCGCCGTAGGCCCGGATGCCGTAATATCCACCGAGGGGAAAGCGCTGGGGGTTCTGGCCGGTGCTGATCCCGGCGATGCCCCTGAGGGCGAAGGAATAGCGTTTGCTGAAGAGGGTGTAGCTGCGCCAGTCCAGATAGTTGGTCACATAGTCGACCTTGCCGTCGCTGAGGGTGGTGTTAAGGTCGTAATAGAGCCGCCAGCCCAGCAGGGGGCCGGTGGAGCCGTAGAGGGCGTTGTCGTGCACCAGTCTGAGGCCGGGGGAGTAAACGAGATCCTGGCCAACATCCGTCTCCTCACCCCACTCTTCGTTCCCATCGGGGTCTGTGGTCAGGGTGGAAAGATAGCCTCCCCTCTGGTAGATCATGTTGTCAAATTCCACCCGGAAGAAGCGGCTGAAAGGATAGCGGAGCAGGAAATAGGCGCCGGTCTGGCGTTCCCGGTAGCGGAACCAGATGTCGTTGTTGGGGCCGGGAACGGTCTGGTTGATAAAGTATTCGTCATTGAGGTTGTAGACGCCGAAGCCGTAATCCATCCGCTGTTTCAGATAGAGGTAGGTGAGGGTGAGGTTCGATTCCTCGAGCTTTCCGGCCACTCCGGCGTTGATGCCGATGCCGTGATCGCCCATCATGTCGCTCATGCTCAGTTCCACATAGCCGATGGTACCCACCGCGGGCGAATAGGCCAGTCCGCCCCAAAGGCTGTCCAGCGAAAACTTCGCCCGGTAGGGCCGCAGGACGGGCGGCTTGTTTTTGGTTTGGGGGCGGTCGTCGTAGCTGAAATCCTGCCCGAGCAACAGGGAATCCTCGGCTGTGTAGGAAAAGGAGGGAAACTCGTTCAGGAAGGGATCCCGGGTGGCAAAACCGGAGGCAGGGTTCACCCGGCGGGGCCGCACCCGCTCGCGCTTGCCGAACAGATCCAGTTCGCCCAGATCGAGGTTGGCCAGCAACCGGTCCTCAAGCGTCACGGACTTGGCGGGGGGATAGGCCGCGAAGTTGAGCGTGTCCAGGCTCCTGTCCTTGAAATAGATGTCCCAGGCGCCGTCAAAATAGTTGGCCAGCAGCAGCTTGCGGCCATCGGGGGAAAGGTCCGCGGAATAAACTCCGGAGAGGACGTTGGTAACCCGGGCTTGTCCGCCGCTCTTCAGGTCCAGCGCGAAGAGGTTGCTCACGCCACCCGCGGAGTTGATGTAATAGAGGTTGGCGCCGGCGGCGTCCACAAGGGGGAAGCTGCAGTCGCGCTGTTCGAAGGTGTGTTGGGTCAATTGGCCGTCGGCCAGGTTCAGGCTGAAGATGTCGCTCACCAGATCCGCGAACAGGCCCTGGCGCTTGCTTTCGGGATCGCGGCTGCGTTCCGAGGCGAAGACCACGCTCGTGCCGTCCGGGGTGAACCGGGGCTGCAGATCGTTGTAGAGGTCGTCGGTGAGGCGGGTGATGTTTTCACTGGCCAGATCCAGCAGAAAGAGGTCGCAACGCATGCCCTGCTGCCCGGCGAAAACCAGGCTCAGGCCGTCCGGGGCCACGTCGACTTCGTAGATGGCGCTCATACCGGCGGGGGCTATGGACCGCACGATCTTGCGCCGGTCCACGTCCAGGATGTGGATGCGGTCGCCATTGGCGGTTTTTGCGGCAAAGGCCACGCGACTGTTGTCTGGAAACCAGCTGAGGTTGGAGCGGAAATAGTAAAACTCCTCGATCTTGCCCGTGGCCTCGCCTTTCAGGATCCGGCGGGGTTCGCTCAAGCCGTGCAAAGAACCCATCCACACGCTGAAGCGGGCGTCGGCGCTGCTGAACCAGACGTAGCGGCTGCCATCCGGGGAAAAGCGGGGTGTCAGGTTTAAGTAGGCGCCCTTTTTCTCGCTGTCGCTGCGTTTTTCCATGCCCTCCACGGGTATGGTCTGGGCTTGCACCAAGGGGAAGAAATCCCGCTTCAGCTGGTAGCGCCAGCGGGACTGCAGGTCCTTGAACTCCAGTCCGAAAACCTTTTTGGTGGCGTTGTCCAAACTGTTCACGGAGCGCAGGGTGTAATAGAATTCCGTTACCTTATCCTTGCCGTAGCTGGAAGCGAGGTAGCCCAAAAAGCTCTCCCCGAGCCGGTAAGCGAAGTATCCGCCGAGGTTTTCCAGCGGAGGCAGGTTGTCGTTGACCACCATGTCCAGGATGAACATGTTGTTGTAATCGCTTTGCCCGCCGATGGAGAGGTATTCTGGCAAACCTTCCGAAAACCAGAAGGGAAAAGAGGTGGGACGCATCGAGGCGAGGGCGTTCGTGACCCCGTCTTCCAGGGCGTTGGTGTAGGCGTGGGTGAGCTCGTGGGCCAAAAGCAGCTCGAGATCCGAATAACTGCCGTCGAAGGGAATGGCCACGCGGTTGCGCAGGCTTTCGGTGAAACCGCCCACCCCCTCGGTGAGCAGGGGATAGATGATGTTCGTGCTCTGAAAAGAGGTCTTGCTGCTGTAAAACATCACCGGGATGCGAGACCCGATGGGAAAAGTAAGCTGATCTTTCAGCGTATAGTAAGTTTCCTCAGCCATCAGCGCCACCACCCGGCCGAATTCGTCTTCGCCCCGGGGGAAATAGATGTCGAAATGCATGGTCTCGAGGGTGGACCATTCTTCGGGAACGAGGTTGACCTTGTTTTGGCCGAAGTAATAGGCGGGGCAGGCCCCGGCCGCCAGCAGCAGCAGGAGTAGAAAGATGTATCTTGGCTTCATCGATATCCTTAGAAAATGCTGAATTTCAGGTATCTTTTGGGGTTGGCACGCACGTCCTGGACCAGCGAGTCCAAGCCGGCCACGGAAGTCTGCAACTGGCGGTACAGTTCATCGTCCCGCAGCAGCCTTCCGGCCGTGCCATTCCCGGTGTTCAGGGCGGCCACCGTAGCGTCCAGCCTGCCGGAAAGGACCTTCAGACTGTCCAGGGCGGCGCTGACCCTGGCCATGGCCTCAGGGGCCTGGCTGAGAGTGGCATCCAGCTCCGAGGAACTGGCCTGGACCACGGCGCGGACCTCGCCCGTCAGCCTTTCGATCTGAGTAAGCGCGGCCTGCAGGTCGCTTCTGGCCCCGAGGGCGAGCGCGTCCACGGCCACAGCCGCCTGTTGGGCGTTGTCCAGCACGGTGGACGATTTGCCGATCAGACCGTCTTCTTCACGCAGGCTGGCGAAAACTGTTTTGATCTCGTCTATGGCCAGGGTGGCCTCGTTGATCACGTTCATGACCCCCCGAGGCGAATCGCCGCTGAGGACCTGTTTGGTGTTCAAAAGGCCCAAACCTTCGCCGGAAGTGATGTTCAGCCGGGTGCCACCCATCAGGCTGCTGTCTGAAATGATGAAGCGGGTGCCCTCTTTGAGGATGATGTCGCTGTTGATCCGGGCCGTAACCAGGATATCCCGGTCCCGGGCCTCGATCTTTTTCACCCGGCCCACTTCCATGCCCCGGAAGGTAACCTGATCACCGATCTCCAAGCCCATCACCTCGTCGAAACTGAGGCGCAGGTCGGCCTGGGCGCGGGTGGAGATGCGGCTGCTGAGCCACAGATAGCTCAGCACCAATACAGCCAGGATCAGCACGGTGAAGAGGCCCACCTTGATCTGGGTTTTGCGGATGTTCGGGTAAAAGCTTCGCATCTGGGCCTCCTAAGTTTTCAGCTCTTTCTTCTCGGCGGCGGGGAAGAGGATGTTGTTCAGGATCAGCCTGTATCCGGGCGAGTTCTTATACAGGTCCAAAATGGTTTCGGGATCGCCCACCTTGTGCTGGTAATCCTCGGGGTCGTGTCCGCCGTAGAAGGTGAAGGTGCCCTTGCCGATGTTGCCGTGGAGGTATTTCACCTCGTTCTGTCCGGGAACTTCGGCCAGGATGATCACACTTGGCTTCACCTTGTCCTTAAAAAAAGAGGTCGTCTGGCCCAGAAAGCCATCGATCACGTTGGTGTGGCACTGGGTGAGCATGGTGGGCACGGGGTCGTATTTGGCGGAAAAATCGAAGAGCTGGAAATAATCCGCCTCAGCGCCGCGGAGACGGGAATAATCGCTGGCGTCCAGATCGGAAAATTCGTATTCAAAGGGGTTGGTTTTCAGGCTGAAATTCTCGAAGGCGAAGCAGCGGCCGAAATCCATCTTGCTCTTGTATTGTGGGTCGATCCCATCGCCGTCGATGAGGCCGTCCACGATGTCTGTGCCGTAAGCGGCCATCGCGATGTCGTAGGTGTCTGTGGCGGCGCACATGGCGAAGAGAAAGCCGCCGTTCTCCACGAACGCCCGGATCTTCTGCGCCACCGCGTGTTTTAGCTGCCAAACCTTGGCGTAGCCGTGTTTGGCGGCCATCGCCGCGTTCACCTGAACATCGTTTTGATACCAGGGCAGATGGCGGTAGGAACCGTAAAACTTGCCGAACTGGCCGGTGAAATCCTCGTGATGCAGGTGCAGCCAGTCGTAATCCACCAGTTTGCCTTCCAGCACTTCGTCGTCCCAAAAGCGGTCATACTCGATCTCCGCGTAGTCCAGGGCCAGGGTTACAGCGTCGTCCCAGGGCAGGGCGTTGGGCGGTATGTAGATGGCTATTTTAGGCTCTTTTTCCAGAACCACCGTCTCCATGTTCGCCTCCTGGATCTCGGTGAGGATGGCGGCCACATGCGCTGAAGAAACCAGCTCAAAGCGCACTCCGCGGATGTTGCAGAGCGCGGCCAGGGGCTCGGATTCCGGCAGGAGGAAGCTGCCGCCCCGGTAGTTGAGCAGCCATTTAACCACGTACTGCTCCTTAAGCGCTTCGAAGGCAACTCCGTAGGCTTTCAGATGGTTGCTCTGAGACAGGTCCATCGGGACCAGGATCTCCGCTCCCAAAAGGGAGCACAGCAGCACTGCCAGCAGCAGCATATATCTTTTCAAGCGAATCCTCGTTCGGGGCTGGATCCCTCTCGTACAGGGATTATCGTCCACTTTTCCAGTTTGAATATCAAAAGCCACCCACCGCCTCAAATCTGTCAAGCTAATTCTGCGGGAGGGATGGCGCCCGCGAGGTTTCCCCTGTTACGTTCACTTTGGTGGCACTCTTACAAATCGAGTGGGTGGAGGAGTCCGTAGTCATTTCTGAACGACGCAGTTCGGCCCGAAATCCAGACGGTTCGGGATTTGGCAGAGAGGAAAGTAAAGGTGGCCGGTCTATTTCCCGGTGATGAAATTCACCATGAAATCCGGCTGATAGGTGAGCTTGGCCTGACGCAGCCCCGCGAGGCCCATGTCCTGTTCGCGGTTGATCCAGTTGTATTGTCCGCTCAGGTGACGGGCGGTTTCCCAGTTGATGAGCTGGGCGCTGCCCTTCATGTCGGGGTCGAATTTTTCGAAGTGGATGGTGGCCATGTCCGGGTTGATGGGGGAAAAGACGGAGTAGGCGGAGATCTTGTTTTGGTGGCAAATGATGATTCCCTCCACTGGTAACTCGTCCCACATGGCCAGGGTGTTTTTGATGGCCTGGAACTCGGTGTTCAGATAGATTCCCTCTGCGTTGCGCTCGCGTTTCCACTTTTCGGTGAAGCGGAGGATCACCCCGTGTTTCTCCGGCGTAACGGGCAGCACATGATAATCCGGATAGGCGCGCGCGAACTGGGAGACGAGATTCTTCTTTTTGGCCAGTTTTTTACCGCTGAGTTCCACCATCCGTTGAGGCGAGTAAACGTAATCCGCCCAGTCGCGCTCTTCCTTGAGGGAGAAAAAGTCACCCAGATCGGGGTTGGTGTGAGGCCAGTGCTCCGGGATAAGAATGAGTTCGGCCTCCGGCGCGCTGGCGCGGAAGAGCTCCAGCAGTTCGCGCAGTTCGGAGGAGGGCAGGCCGGGTCCCACGGGGAAGAACACGTAGGCGTATTTGGGGTTGTAGAGTACCAGATGATCGCGCCAGAGGGCGTATTGGTTGCCGTAGATGCGGCCCCAGGTGAGCAGGTTGACCACGGAATAATCGCAGTTTTGGCGGGGCCAGCGGTCCAGATACTGGCGCAGCAGCGGAACGTCCGCGGTACTGAGGGTGGTCAGTTGCAGCATATAACCGCGTTTCAGTCCATCTTCAGCAGCATGGGAGTGTATTCCGGCATCCGGGCGAAGCCCAGCCGTTCATAGAAATCCTCGTGGCCGGGTTCCGAGATCAGGCCGATCCACTGGATGTTGTTCTCGCGAAGGAATCCGATCAGTTTGGCCACGATTTTGGCCCCTATCCCCCGGCCGCGGTAGTCGCTGTAAACCACCACATCCTGGATGTAGGCGTCGCTCACGCCGTCGCTGAGGGCGCGGCCCATGGCGATGATCCTCCCCTCCTGGCGGGCAACCACGAAACAGAAGCTGTCCGAGACAATCTTGCGCACCATTTCCAGATAGCGGGGATCTTCGTCCAGCTGCCACCATCCGGGATGGCGGTAGAGGGACAGGATCTCGTTGGGGTCGGCTTCCTTCACGATTTTGAGTTCAATTTCCGTTGTCATGTTGCTTCCTTTGCCAAGTAAAATGGTCACCCTTGTCAGGCATGTCTTGGAACCAAACTCTGGCCGGGGGGAATTTGTCAAGAAGCATCACCAGTACCGCCACCCGCAAAGAAGCCGGGGAAGTGACATGAAGGCTTCCCCGCGCGGCATATCGCAGAGGCGGCCCCGCTCTGTCAATGTTCCCTCAGATACGGCAGAAACATATTCTCAATGCTATCCAGGGTCTGGCGAAACCTTGGCAGGATCAAATCGTCTGACTCGGTTGGGTGATGATCCGGATCCTTTATGGCCAGATGCACGCTCTGAACAGGGCGAGGAAACACGGGACAGCTTTCTTTGGCGTGGTCGCAGACGGTGATCACCAAGTCCAGATCATCGCGCGCGATGAACTCGGAAACGTGTTTGGAGCGCAGACCGGTGGTGTCTATGCCCAATTCCTGAAGCACCCGGATAGAGAGGGGATGCACCGAGGACGGCGCCACTCCGGCGGAAAACGCTTGCCAGCTGTCACCCAGATAGTGGTTAATGAGGGCTTCAGCCATGATGCTGCGGCAGGAATTGCCGGTGCAGAGGATGAGGACTTTTTTCATCTCAGCTCTACTATAGTTTTGGTGCCAAGGAAATCATGGCTGTTTTTTTGCCGGTTTGTGGATTCCGATCCTATCCGCCAGCATCTTTTCGATCTCATCTTTGGGATAAAACCCCTCATGGCGGAAAAACTCCTTGCCGTCCAGATTCAAAAAAACCTGGGTGGGCATCACGCGCACATTGTACTTCTGGGCGGCGGCACGGTCCTTGTACAGGTCAATGAACTCCACTTTCAGCAAGCTCTGGTATTCATCCCGGAACTCTTTCAAAATGGGCTGCATCATCTTGCAGGGAATGCAGGTTTCAGCGCCGAGCTCGATGAAGGTGACCAAAGGCTGGATCGCGGACGTCTTTGCCAGAGAATCAGCGGCTGTGGTTAACGTATCCGCGGCGGGAGTGTTCGCGATTCGGTCCGCGGCAGCGTCTCCGTCGGTTTGGGCCCCACAGGCTGCCAGCAGCATCAGGGCGGTTAGGAAAATGAGCAGTTTTTTCATGGCGTTACAATCCTTTTTTGCCGATCTTTTCCAGCAGTTCCGGGATCAGTTCCAGTGGAAAGTCGAAAGTGCCTTCCTTACGGACACCCAACTGGGTGACGATCACATGGTTGAAGTTGGTGATGCCCTGGTTTTCAAACATCTTTCTCAGGCAGGCCACCTTGCAGCCGTCGATCAGCAGATCTTTGTTTCCGGCTTCTGCAACCGTGCCGCCGCAGCCGCAATCGCCGGCGCCAATGCAGGTGGAACAGCCCATTTCATATTTGTTGGCCAGATGCAAGGCCTTGGTGAGTTCAAAGGAGATCACTCCGACGTTGCTGGCCCCGGCACAGGCGTAAACCTTGGTGGGCGCGGAGTTGGACACGCAGCCCTCGCTACAGTCGGAACTGCCGCAGGAACAGGAACAGCCGCATTCGTTTCCAGACATCTCAAACTCCCTTGTTGATCAGGGCCTTGATCTCTTCAGAAGAAAGGACCTTGCCGGAGGAGACCACCTTTCCATCGACCACCAAGGCCGGGGTCATCATCACTCCGAAGTCCATGATGGCGTTCAGATCGGTAACTTTTTCCACGCTGGCCTCGATGCCGGCCTGTTCGATGGCCAAAAGGGCGTTGGCTTCCAGTTTCTTGCATTTGGGACATCCCGTCCCGAGGATTTTAATGATCATTTGTTTCTCCTTATCAGGGCATGAATTTCTTTAAAATGAGACAGAGACCCGCCATGAAGACCAGTCCGGCGCAGACATACTTCACGATTTTGGTGCCTCTGGAGTTGCCGCTCCACTTCAGATAGGACTGCACTGCCCCGGTAAAAGTTCCGGCCAGGATGATCACCAGACAGTGTCCGATGATGTAGGCCAACACAAGGGCAAGGGCGAAGACGAATCGCGATCCGGCGGAAGTGAACACGATGCCCAAAATGGGCGCCATGAACGCGAAAGAACAAGGCCCCAGGGCTATACCCAGCAAAAAACCGAGGCTTATGGCGCCCCAAATCCCTTTGGGGGAGGATTTCACTTTCCCCCTGAGGAAGGAGGGCAGCGTGAAGATCCCGGCGATGAAGAAAGCCAGGATCATGAAGACCACGCCCATCACCGGATCAGTCCAGCTGCCAAGGTCGCCCAGCATCCTGCCCAGCAGGCCGGTGATCAGGCCGATGAGCGCCATCATCGCCAAAATGCCCAAAGTGAAGAACGCGGACAGCTTGAAAGCCTTTTTGGTGGTGAGCTCCTTCTGTCCGTCCAGATAGCCAACCATCAGGGGTATGCTGGCCAGATGGCAGGGACTCAGCAGCACGCTCAGCATCCCCCAAACAAACGAGGCCAGCAAAGCGATGGCCGGATTTGAAGCCAGGGCCTGGCTAAGCTGGTTGAAGATCTGCATGATCACGCGAACAAGACTCCAAAGAGATAACCGGTGAAGGTTGAGAAGAGCACCACCAGACTTACGAAGGCCACCGTTTTCTTGGGACCCAGAACGGTGTTGATCACCAGCATGCTGGGCAGCGACAGCGCCGGGCCGGCCAAAAGGAGGGCCAGGGCGGGGCCTTTGCCCATGCCGGAACCGAGCAGGCCCTGGAGGATGGGTACCTCGGTGAGGGTGGCGAAATACATGAAGGCGCCGGAAAGGGCGGCAAAGAAATTGGCAAAGAGCGAGTTTCCACCCACGGCGATCTCGATCCAGCGGTTGGGCACCCAGGCTTCCTGACCCGGGCGGCCCAGCAGGGCTCCGGCGATCATCACACCGATGAAAAGCAGAGGAATGATCAGTTTGGCAAAATCCCAGGTGGAATCGAGCCATTCCTTCAATTCACCCTTTTCAAACACCAGCCAGAGGCTGAAGATGAACACCGCGGCCACAAAGGCTATCAGCGGCGTGGCGGGAAAGAGCAGCGCGATGAGGGTCACCGCGGCGGCGGTGACCACGGTTTTCCACAGCTTGAAGCCGTAGAAGGCGGTGAGGGAAAGTCCGAACAACAGGCTCAGCACCCCGGTTAGCAGCCAGCGAGAGGCATACATCCAGTCCATGAAGGGCGAGGTGGTGTTGGGGTTGGGTTTCGCCCAGTTGAGCACGATCAGGATCAGGACCATCAGGCCGAAGTGGATCAAAGTCTGCCAGAGAGGACGGCCCTTCTCCGGCTCACCGAAGTTTAATCCGTCCTGCCTGGCTTGCTCTTCCTTGCGGAACAGCAGGTGCATGATCAAGCCGATCACCACGCTGAAGGCTAAAGCTCCAACGGTGCGGGCAATACCCATTTCGAGCCCAAGGATGCGGGCGGTCATCACGATCGCCAAAATGTTGATCGCCGGTCCGGAATAGAGGAAGGCGATGGCGGGACCGAGTCCCGCCCCCCTTTTATATATCCCGCTGAACAGGGGCAGGATGGTGCAGGAACAGACGGCCAGGATGGCGCCCGAAACCGCCGCCACGCTGTAGGCCAGCCATTTCCTGGCCCTGGCACCCAAAAAGCGCATCACGCTGTCTTTGCTGACGAACACGCTTACCGCGCCAGCTATGAACAGGGCGGGAACCAGACACAGCAAAACATGCAGGCGCGCGTATTCCTGCAGCATGAAAAAGGCTTCGTGCAGGCCATTGAGAAATCTGGCCGAGGTGAAGGGGATGAAGTAGGCCGCGATGAAGACCGCCAGCATGATCCCCAGGATCTTGAGTTCCTTCAGCTTTTCGTTCACTTCTCAACTCCGTTGGTTGTTTAGGTCCACAACACATTTGTACACATCCAGCACACAGGGGCAGAGCAGGCTGTAAAACACCTGGTTGTTGTGCTTGCGGCTGGCGATTATCCCGGCGTTTCTAAGCACGGCGAGGTGTTTGGAAATCGTGGACATATCCGCGCCGATGAGTTCCCGCAGTTCGCAGACGCAGTGCTCCTGCTGGTTCAGCCGGTCCAGAATGAAGAGCCGGGTGGGATGGGCCATCGCTTTCAAGACGGTGGCCATATCGGTGTATTTGGCATCGTGTGGGGACATCTGTCTTCCTTGTTGGACTTCGTTGTTGCCTATTTTGCCAATCAGCCAAATACGTCAAGAAAAAAAATCTTGACAGTATCTTGATCCATGTCAGAAATTGGACTCGTTAATCAACAGCTATGCGGGAGGAACGATGCTGAGAGCAAGAGTTTTTTCTATTGTTTTGCTGCTGTTTGCGGCAATGGCAAGCTTGACGGCGGAAGCGCCGGACTGGGCCTGGGCCAAATCGATCGCCGGTTATAACTCCCAAAGCGGCAGAGGGATCGCCATGGATGCCGCCGGGAACAGTTTTGCCACCGGTTACTTCGCGTATGACACAAGTTTTGGCGCAATCACCCTGGGAAACGATGCCACCTATGATAGTTATGTCTGCAAGCTGGACCCTGCCGGAAACTGGATTTGGGTCAGCAGGGCGGGAGAGGAAGACCTCGGCAATATACGTTCCTATGCCCTTGCTGTGGATGGCGCTGGTAATTCCTATGTGACGGGAGATTTCACATCAACCGTTAGATTTGGCTCTCTCAGCCTCACCAGCTCAGGAGATAACAGCATCGATGTGTTCATTGCCAAGCTCGATCCTTCCGGCAATTGGCTCTGGGCCAGGAAAGCGGGGGGGACTTATGGTGATACTGGATATGGTATCACGGCGGATGTTTCCGGAAATTGCATTGTGACAGGGGGGTTCAACGGCACCGCCACCTTTGGGACCAGTAATCTGGTGGCAGCCGGAGCGGGAGCAGATATCTTTGTGGCCAAGCTGGACACAGACGGAAACTGGGTTTGGGCAGTCCGCGCCGGGAGTCCATACACCGATATAGGCTCGGCAGTGGCAAACGACGCCTCTGGGAACATCTACACCACCGGCTATTCCTCCTATCCTGCAACTTTTGGCACTATCAACATTTCCAATTATGGATATTCCGACGTCTTCGTGGCAAAACTCGATCCCAACGGAACCTGGCTCTGGGCAAAGTATTGCGGAACCACAAACGACGACTGGGGCAGGGGAATCTCTGTGGACGGCTTGGGAAACTGCTATGTGGCCGGAAACTATTACGGCGGCTCAGGAAACCCTATGCGCTTTGCGGGGACTATCTCGATCACCCTTAATTCTTTGGGGAGCAAGGATATCTTCGTTGCCAAACTTAATACCGGTGGGACCTGGCTTTGGGCCAGGAGAGCCGGAGGGAGTACGGAAGATATCTGTTATGGTATGGACACGGACAGTAACGGCAATACCTATCTGGGGGGCAACTTTGGAGGAACTGCCAGCTTTGGAGCAACGTCTTTGACGGCGGCGGTAATGGACATCTTCGCCGCCAAACTGGATGGAGAGGGCAACTGGCTCTGGGCGCAGAAAGCGGGAGGCGAAAACTCGGATTGTGCATATGGAGTGGCGGCTAATGATGCGGGGATATGTTCGCTAACCGGAGTGTATGCAACTACCGCCTATTTCGGCAGCTGGACCCTCATAGCCAACCCATTCAGCCCTGATGCCTACGTGGCCATGCTGGACCCTGACTACGGAGCAGCAATACCTCTGGCGCCAGATGCTGTTACCGTCAGCGTCAGTGGAGATGACATCTTTTTGGATTGGGAAGACGTTACTCACGACACCACCGGTGCTCCGATCACTGTTGATCACTACCTGGTCCGTTATTATCCCACTGCTCCTTCGGGAACCTTCACTGTTTTTGGGGAAGACGGATCCATCACACTCTCGCAGTGGACTCATGCAGACGCCGCAGCGCTTTTCGGATTGGGATTCTACGAGGTGGTAGCGGTCACAGAATAGCGGAGATTTAGCACCCGTTTGTTTTGTGGTGTTCTACAGAAGTCTTTGTTTCATCTCAGGAGAAACCTGAGAAAAGTCCTGATAGTTTTATGCTCTTGGCTATGATACTATTAGGAATTGCAGGATTGGCAGCACAGTCACCTGAGTGGATTGGGCAGCCAGCTGAGGCGGTCGGGACTATGAGACTGGCAATGCTGTCGCCACTGACAGCGAAGGCAAAGTCCATGTTGCCGGGAATTTACAGGGCCTGCTGAATGAGGTGCAACAACACTCACCAGCGCTGGCGGTGATGAGATATCTGTGGCCAGCTGGATGCCGCAGGCAACTGGCTGTGGGTTAGAAGCGCCGGGTGGGATGGGCCATCGCTTTCAAGACGGTGGCCATAGCGGTGTATTTGGCATCGTGTGGGGACATCTGTCTTCCTTGTTGGGCTTCGTTGTTGCCTACCTTGCCAAACAGCCAAAAACCTCAAGAGATTTTACGACTGAGCAGATAAATCTTGACAGGGACAGGCGTTTCGAATGGGTGAAACTTCGTCATGAGAATAAGTTTGGAGAGTCAACATGCCCCGAAATCTGATATCAATACTGTGTCTGATCTGGGTTTCCGCCTTGACCGCGGTGCAGATCGGCCCCTGGCAGAACATCCGCTGCAGCGGTAAAACCTCAGCTAACGAGGTCTACCTAAGGCTGGAAAACACAGTCGATCCGGCCACACAAAACAAGCTGCTTTTTTACAACGGAACCTCCATCATCCAGCAGGCTTTCACCCTGCAGAGCGCTGTCACCGGCACCATGCAGTCTGTGTACACACCGGTGGGCACCAACGCCGATCTGGGATTGATCGTGAACGGAACGACCAAAAAGGTCAATCCGGTTTACTATAGCGGAACCGGTTTGCCCGCGCCGGCACAACTGACAGTGGTCTCCACCGACGCTTCCAATGACCAGTCCACCGACCATCTGGACATCGTCCAGGACTACTTCAGCTTTTCCGGCACCAAGTTCTATGCCGCCATCCAGAACCGGGGCGGAGGTTTTCCAACTTCCGGAAGCCTGGGCACAAAATATTACGCTTATATGGTTGTGATCGCCAATCCGGCCGATCAGACGACCGTTTGGGCTATGAACTACATGAATGTAACCCTGGGGGGAATATCTCCAGGACTTTACCGCATCCAGGGCACTGGACAAGACGCGCTCACAAGGATTGGTGACATAAGCACGGAAATCGTCAGTGGTTCCAACCTTCTAAAAATGAGCTGCAACATCTCCGACCTGCAGGTTGATCCCATTTTCGCCGCCTGGTATAATACCGGGAACCCTGTGTTCGGCATGACGTCAATGACCAGCAGGACCACCATCATCCCTTTTGCCACCAACACCATGGACACCAGTCCCGGCGCGAACATTTATCCCAAGCGCCTGAACAACACGCTGCATCCCGAAACATTGCCCGTCCTGAGCAACTTCGACTTCAACGTGACACCGAGCGACATTTGGTTCCAGACCACTTACCAAGACCCTTACGGCCGCTTTCCGCTTTCAATTTCAGCCAGCTGGCAGAACGGACAAACTTTCTCATTGTATCCCCAAAGCCTTGACCACAGCGGCGCCGTGATCTACCGGACGGCTGACCTCACCGGAGACTTGGACGAATACGATGACCGCCAGACCTCGGCCACGGCGTCGGTGGACAACCTCAGTTTCACCAACTCCGCCAGCCTGAGCCATTCCTATATCCTGGGCCTGCAACCGCCGCAGAACCTGTCCTTCAGCAATGTTGACGGCAGCTGGCGACTGTACTGGAGCGCTTCAGTGAACAGCGCGACCGACCAGACCGTGTTTCCCGACAGCTTCAAGGTGGAATACTCTTCCGATCCAGCTTTCAGCGCTCCCACAACGCTGGGTGTATTCAGCGTAAACAACGTTGGCCTGGATACCAGCTTCGTCCGCAGGTTTTTCCGCGTGACAGCTATCGAGCAGGTTCCCTGAACCGGTGAAGTATAATGAACATGAAGCCAGCGAAAACGGCGCTCATCCTGGGTGTGTTGGCCCTGATCCAAAGCGGACTTTTGGCCGGGCCTCTGGCAAAAGTCAACCCCGCCCATTTCAGCGGCACGGGCTGGCCCGCGCTGAACCAGATGACGAAGATCTCCACCGATCCCGCCCACGACAATAAAACCGATTATCTGGACATCGTTGCCGACTATTTCTGCTTCTCTGACACCAAGTTCTACGCCGCCATCCAGAACCGGGGCGGGGGCTTCCCCACTTCTGGCAAGCTGAGCCTGGAGTATTATTCCTATATGGTGTTGATAGCCAACAGTGCCGACAAAAAATACGTCTGGGTGATGAATTACATGAAGGTTCCCGCGGCGAAATACAAGCCGGGTGTTTATCGGATCGAGGTTAAGAAAGACCAGGATTTGATTCGCATCGGGGATATCTCCACCCAGCTCGTGCCGGACTCAAATCTCTTGAAGATGAGCTGCAGCATCTCCACTCTGCTGGCCGATCCTCTGTTCAAATCTTGGTACAACAGCGCCAAGCCGGCGTTCAGCATGCATTCACAGAGTTTCCGTACCACGGTGATCCCTTTCGGAACCAAGCAGCAGGACGGTACGGACCCCGGCAAGGAGCTCAATCTGCTGAAGAAATAGCGCTCCGGCGGCGGGAAAAAAATCCGGGTCTGAACCAAGATCACCATGAGAAATTACTTTCAGCCGGGCCTGAGCATTTAGCTTGACATCCGAAGCGGGCCAAAAAAACTGGCCCGCGAATGTGCATCTCTAGCTCAGTTGGTAGAGCAACTGACTCTTAATCAGTGGGTCCGGGGTTCGAATCCCCGGAGATGTACCAAATGTTCAGCGGCCTGCTCAGGAAATCTCGGCCCAGATTTCCGGCAGGCCGCTTTATTTTCCTCCCAAGTGCTTTTCCCATGTTGATATTCTGTGTTAGCACTCCCTTATTCAAGCATTTTTCCCACATGGCTCCCATTATCAATACGGGATAAATACGGGATCAATACGGGTGA
>CAZVXH010000046.1:0-20033 GCA_964631015.1 uncultured Candidatus Cloacimonadota bacterium
AGTTAGCCTGATCTAAGCTACAGCCGCCGTCCTTTTTGGGCGGCGGTTCTTTTTTGCCGCGAATCTCTCAGGGCACCGTCACTTCGACGGTCTGTCCCGCTTCCACCAGAATGTCATCGGCCCGCAAAACGCGGTTCGAGGAACGGAACTCCAGCTTGTGGGGCCCAACTTTCAGGCGGACGCGGTTGCTGTCGGCTTCGGGATCTACACCCAGTTGGAGTCCGTCCACCCAAGCTTCGCGGTTCATCATGCTGCCGGCCAGACTCAAATAACCGTATTGGGAGGCGGAACCGGCCGCTTCCTGATTGGAACTGCAAGCCGCCAGCAGCAACAGGACGGCGGCGATGACCAGATATCGTGCTTTCATTGTTTATTCCTTCAATACTGTGATCTTTTGTCGCAAAAACATAGCCAAAAAGCAGGTGGTCCCGCTGTCAAGCAAAAAGATGCCGGAAGCCGTTTTCCGGAGTCACTTTCCGTCCCTCGAAAGCATTTAAAGTATTGACACAATCGGGGGAAACGATTTTTTGACCCAACCATATAAAACTGATGTTTCGCCGGTTCGGCCTCGGGCCAGCGGAAATGATAGAAGGAACCAATTTATGCTGGAAAAATTACTCCGCAAGATGTTCGGTGACAAGGGCACTCGCGACCTCAATCTGTATTCGCCGCAGGTGGAGGCCATCAACCTCATCTTCGATGGACTGCAGCAGTATGACGACGATCAGCTGCGGGAACGGGTGGCAGCCATCCGTGGGGAAATCGCGGACAAGCTTCGCGACCTGCGGGAAACGCTGGCAGAGCTGGAAATCAGATTCCGCGAGGAAAGCGAGGAAAGCGAACGCAACCGGATCGACAACCGCATCGACGAGACCAGGAAACAGCTCAAAGCCCTCACCAAATCGACCCTGGACGACTTTCTGCCGGAGGTGTTCGCGCTGGTGAAAGAAACCTGCCGCCGCATCGTGGGGCAGGAATTTGAGGTGCGGGGGCACATGGTGCCATGGAACATGGTACCCTTCGACGTGCAGCTGATCGGCGGCATGGCCCTGCACGACGGCAAGATCGCCGAAATGGCCACCGGCGAGGGCAAGACCCTGGTTGCCACGCTGCCGCTGTTTTTGAACGCTCTGGTGGACCGCGGGGTCCATCTGGTGACGGTGAACGACTATCTGGCCTCGCGTGACGCGGAGTGGATGACGCCAATTTTCAGTTTTCACGGCATGCGGGTTGGCTGCATCACCACCGGGATGAGCTTTGAAGAGCGCAAGGAAGCCTATCTCTGTGAAGTTACCTACGGCATGAACAGTGAGTTTGGCTTCGACTACCTGCGCGACAACATGGCCGTTTCACAACGGCAACTGGTGCAGCGCGATTTTTATTTCGCCATCGTGGACGAGGTGGACAGCATCCTCATCGACGAAGCACGCACGCCGCTGATCATCAGCGGTCCCATCGCCCAGGACAAGAATTTTTATCCTGAACTCCGGCCTCAGATCCATCAACTGGTGCAGGCGCAGAACAGCATGGTGCAGAGGGTTTTGAGCGAGATCCGCGAAGACACCCGCGAGGACAATCCCGCCGCCGATCCGGACCGCCTGGCCACCAATCTGCTGATAGTGCAGCGCGCCGCTCCCCGCAACAAGGCCTTCACCAAGCTGATGCAGGAGAGCCGGCTGAAGAAGCTGGTCAGCGACATCGAAGGCATCTACCTGCGCGACAAAAAGATGCACGAGCTGGATGAGCTGCTTTTCTACGCCGTGGAAGAGCGCCACAACAGCGTGGACCTCTGCGAAAAGGGGCGCGATCTGCTGTCCCGCAACGAAAAGAACCTCTTTGTGGTGGAGAGTCTGGACGAAGTGCTGATCCGGGTGGACGAGGACGAAAGCCTCTCGGATGCTGAAAAGACCAAGCGCAAGACCCTGGAAACCAACCGCTTCATGGACAAAAGCGAAAAGCTGCACAACATCAGCCAGCTGCTCAAGGCTTACACCCTCTTCGAAAACGACAAGGAATATGTGGTCATCGACAACAAGGTGATCATCGTGGACGAATTCACAGGGCGCCAGATGCCGGGCCGCCGGTTTTCAGACGGGCTGCATCAGGCTCTGGAGGCCAAGGAGAACGTCACCATCGAGGCCGGTACGCAGACTTTTGCCACCATCACCCTGCAGAACTATTTCCGGATGTTCGAGCGGCTGTCCGGCATGACCGGCACCGCCGTGACCGAAGAGGCTGAATTCATCGAGATCTACAACCTTCCGGTGATGAACATTCCCACCAACGTGCCCGTTACGCGCGTGGACCACGAAGACGTGATCTACATGACCAAGAACGAGAAATACCAGGCCATGATCGATGAGATCATCTACTGGTATGAACGAAAAAAACCCGTGTTGGTGGGTACCGTGAGCGTGGAGGTCTCGGAAACGATCAGCCGGCTGCTGCGTCGCCGCAGCATTCCCCACAACGTTTTGAACGCCCGCCAGCACCAGCGTGAGGCCGAGATCATCACCTCCGCGGGTGAGCCGGGCTCGGTGACCATCGCCACGAACATGGCCGGCCGCGGTACCGACATCAAACTCGGCCCCGGAGTGGTGGCCCAAAGCACTGAAAACTACCGCGGGATCAACTCCGCCGTGACCGACGAATATCTCTACGGCCAGCCCCTGGACGGCCTGCACGTGATCGGCAGCGAACGCCACGAAAGCCGCCGCATCGACCGCCAGCTGCGCGGCCGCGCCGGACGCCAGGGCGATCCCGGCACCTCGAGGTTCTACCTTTCTCTGGAAGACGATCTGATGCGCCTGTTCGGCGGCGACCGCATCGCGCCGATGATGATGAAGTTGGGCATCAAATCCGGCGACGCGATCCGCCATCCCTGGATGACCAAGACGGTGGAACGGGCCCAGAAACGGGTGGAGGAGCACAACTTCGAGATCCGTAAAAACCTGATCAAATACGACGAGGTCATGAACCAGCAGCGCGAAGTGATCTATTCCTACCGGCGCAGCGTGCTGAAGGGCTATTCGCTCAAGCGCGAGGTACAGGAAATGGTGGACGAGGCCGTACTGCGCGTGGTGAAAGAACACATCCCCGCCAACAGCTATCCCGAGGATTGGGACCTGAAGCGGCTCTGCGTCTGGTTCCGCGCCAACCTCAACGTGGGTATCGATCCCGCTGACCTGACCAGCGATCACCTCAACCAGGTCATGCTGGAAGACACTTTGCAGGAACTGGTGATGCAGGCTTACGAGAAAAAGGAAGCCCAAGTGGGGGAGGAGGTGATGCGCGACATCGAGCGCCGCAGCGTGCTGGAAGTGGTGGACGACGAATGGCGCGACCACCTGCACGAGATGGATCTGCTCAAGGAAAGCGTGCATCTGCGTTCCTACGCGCAAAAAGACCCCCTCATCGAGTACAAGCGCGAGAGCTACAGCCTCTTCGAAAACCTGATCTCACGCATCCAGGACAACGTGACCCGCAAGGTTTTCACCACCTACATCCTTTCCCAGGAACAGATGGACAGCATGCTCAACAACGCCAAAACCCAGCATGAGGATATGAGCGCTTTCATCCAGGACCAAACTTTGCAGGTTTCGCAAAACGCCAGCCAGCCCCCGCAGTTTTCCGGTCCCTACGAAGGCGGCGGCGGTGCCAGGCAGCGTCCCGTGCACGTGGCCCCCAAGGTGGGGCGCAACGATCCCTGTCCCTGCGGCAGCGGCAAGAAATACAAGAACTGCTGCGGGCGCTTTGCCGATCCCGAATGAATGCGAGGAAGAAATGAATAAAGGTTTGATCATAGTTGAATCCCCCGCCAAAGCGGGCACCATCTCCAAGATCCTGCACCATGAATTTACCGTGAAGGCCTCCATGGGCCACGTGCGCGACCTGCCCAAACACGATCTGGGAGTGGACGTCGACCACCAGTTCCAGCCGGTCTACGAGATCGATAAAAAGAAAGTGAAGACCATCGGCGAGCTGCGTGCCGCGGCCAAGGACGCTCCGGCGATCTATCTGGCCAGCGATCACGACCGCGAGGGCGAGGCCATCGCCTGGCATCTGGCCAAGGTTCTGGACAAAGAGCTGAAGGGCAAACAGGTTTACCGTATCGTGTTCAACGAGATCACGGCCAAGGCCATCACCGCATCGATCGAAGCGCCCGGCGAAGTCGACATGGCCAAAGTGGACGCCCAACAGGCCCGGCGCGTGCTGGACCGCATCGTGGGCTACACCGTTTCGCCCCTGCTCTGGAAAGTGATCGCCAAAGACCTCAGCGCCGGCCGCGTGCAGAGTGTGGCGCTGCGCCTGATCTGCGAGCGGGAACAAGAGATCGGGGCATTTGTGCCCCGGGAATTCTGGAGACTGGAGGCGAGTTTTTGGAAGGATGAATATCCGCCCTTTAAAGCCAGCCTCGAAAAATGGCAGGGCAAGAAATTCGAGATCCCGGACGAGGCCAAAGCCATCGAGATCGCCGAGGGGACCACAAAATCCGATGCCGTGCTGAGCGAGATCAAACGCGCGCTGCGCGATCTGCAGCCCCAGCCGCCTTTCATCACCAGCACTCTGCAGCAGGAAGCCTCCAAACTGCTGGGCTTTCCTTCAGACAGAACGATGTCCATCGCCCAGCAACTCTACGAGGGAATCGAGCTCAAGGGTGAAACCACCGGTCTGATCACCTATATGCGCACCGACAGTGTGCGCATCGCCGCGGAGGCGGTGTCAAACTGCCGCGAGCTAATCAAAGACCGCTACGGCGCGGAGGATTTGCACTCCACCGCCAGGGTTTACAAAAACAAATCCTCGGCCCAGGACGCCCATGAAGCGATCCGGCCCACCGACGCTTTCCATACTCCGGAAAGCGTTGCCGCCAGCCTCACCAAAGAGCAGCTTAAGCTTTACACCCTCATCTGGCAACGTTTTGTGGCCACGCAGATGAAGCCGGTGAAGCTGGAAAACACCAGCGCCAAGATCACCCTGGGCGAGGCCCTCTTCGCCGCCAGCGGCAACCGGGTGGTGGAGCAGGGCTTCATGAAGGCCTATCCTCACGTAATGCTGGTGGAAGGAGCGCAGATCCACTCCGCTTATGCCAAAGGCGATGATCTGGAACACGACGCCCTCAAGCGTTCGCAACATTTCACCACGCCACCAGCGCGCTTCACGGAAGCCTCGCTGATCAAGGAACTGGAGGCCAAAGGCATCGGCCGGCCCTCCACTTATTCCAGCATCATCAGCACCATCAAAAAGCGCAAATATGTGGGCATGGAGAAGAAAAGCTTTCTTCCCACCGATCTGGGCAACGACGTCAACCGCTTTCTGGTGGGCAATTTCGACGCCATCTTCAACGTGAGTTTTACCGCGCAGATGGAGACCAAACTCGACGAAGTAGAGGAAAAAAAGGCCGTCTGGCATGAACTGGTGCAAAGCTATTACGAGCAACTTACCAAGCTTATCAAGGGGCTGGACATCAAAAAAGAAAAGAGCGCCTTCACCCAGGAAACCGATCTCGTTTGCGAGGTCTGCGGCGAGGGCAAGATGGTGATCAAACGCTCCAAAGGCGGGGAATTCCTTTCCTGCAACCGCTTTCCAACCTGCCGCAACAGCAAGAATTTCAGCCGGGACGAGAGTGGCAAGATCGTGATCTTGGTACCCAAGACCCTGGACGAGAAATGTCCCCAGTGCGGCAGCCCCCTGATGGAACGCAGCGGCAAATTCGGCGTGTTCATCGCCTGCAGCAACTATCCCAAGTGCAAATTTTCCCGGCCCAAAACCACCGGCATCACCTGCCCGGAATGCCACCAGGGCGAGATAAACCAGCGCCGCAGCAAACAGGGAAAACCTTTCTGGTCCTGCACCCGCTATCCCGACTGCAAATACATTACGAACGACAAACCGCTGCCCATCGCCTGCCCGAACTGCGGCCACCCTTTCATCCAGGAAAAATACAGCAAGGCCAAGGGTAACTACAAGCAATGTCCGCAGTGCAAAAGCGTCATGGAATGACCCGTATTCCGGCCTGGGACGCCTTGCGCAGCGCGTTTCAGAGCATCATGAACCACAAACTGCGCTCGCTGCTTACCCTCACGGGCATTGTGATCGGGGTGCTGGCCGTGGTATCGATGTTCTCCAGTGTTTATGCCCTCAAACAGCTGATCAGCAAAAACATGGAGGGCATGGGCTGGGACCTGTCGGTGGTTATCTCGGCAGAATCGCCGGGCAAGGTTTCCGGTCCCAGAAGCCTGCGCCGGGCGCTCCGCCGCGCCGAACAGAGTGTGGAAACCATCAGCTACGATGACTATCTGGCCCTCAAATCCTCGATACCCCACAAAAGCAGCTATGCCATGATCATGAGTTCCGCGGTGATGAAACTTGGCAACAAGGACAAGCAGATCCAGCTCCGGGCCGCGGATACCGGATTTTTCGCCAATAAAACCTATCCGCTGCTCAACGGCCGCTACTACAACCAATACGAAAACGACAACATCCTGCCCGCCGCGGTCCTGGGCTATCACTTTGCCCAAGAGCAGTACGGCAAAACCGATCCCGTCGGTCAGGTTCTCCAGTTGGGCGAACACCGTCTGCGCGTGGTCGGCGTACTCAAGGACGATCAACTTTCCAGCGGCAGCGGGATGAACTTTAATGCGTGGGAACGCAAGGATGAACTCAGCGCGGTCTATGTTCCGCTGAAATATGGCGCTTACCGTTTTGGAACCAACAAGGGCGTGCATATGATCTATCTGCAGGCGCACGACGAGGAGGAGTTCCGCGAGCTGAAAACCCAGGCCCGTCAGCTGCTGCTGGCCCGGCACCGGATGTACCCCAATTTCAGTTTCATGGACGTGGGCCAGCTGATCCTCAACATCACCGATGAGATCGAGGGCTACATGCAAAAGTGGAACATCACCCTGATCGCCATCGCCTCCATCTCCTTGATCGTTGGCGGCATCGGGCTGTTCAGCACCCTGCTGATCTCGATCCAGGAACGCATGACGGAGATCGGGGTGCGCAAGAGCGTGGGCGCCACGGAAAAAGACATCTTCTACTATTTCATCTTCGAAGCGCTGACCCTGGCCCTGCTGGGCGCGCTGCTGGGAATTCTGCTGGCCTGGATCGCCCTCAGCCTGATCAGCAAAGCGATCGATTTCCCCCTCTATCTGCCGGTGCAGGGCGCGCTGGTGGGGCTGCTCTTTTCCCTGGTAATCGGCTTTGTTTCGGGACTGTATCCCGCGCTGAAAGCCGCCTCCGTCGATCCCATCAAGGCCATATACTACTTCGAGTGAACTCGGGTCCCCGCCGGATATTCAGCAGCGAGCTAGTGTTCTGTGACGCTCTGATTTTGGCCTTGACAGGCCGGGACGGTTCCACAGGCTTGCATTTATGAATATCTTTTTGTTTTCTTCGCGTAAACCCCTCAGACTTAAAATGGCCGCAAAAGTCTTGCCGCTGCTGGTATTTGTCTGTTTCAGCTTGCTGGCTGCTCCGCTGCGGGGACAGGAACTTGATGCCAAAGCTCTGGATTCAGCGCTGGACAAACTTATGGGTTCTTCGCTGGTGAAGGGTGCCAGCGTCGCGGTGGCTTTTTACGCGCCCGCGGACAGCAGCCTGATATATGGTTACAGAAACGACAAGGGACTCATTCCGGCCTCGCTGCAAAAACTTTACACCGGCATCGGCGCGCTGTCAACCTACGGTCCCGCCCACAGCTTCCAGACCGTGATCGGCACCGACGGCGAGATCCGGGACGGCGTGTTGCGGGGCGATCTGGTGGTGCGGGGTGGCGGCGATCCCACTTGGATGGAAGATTTCTATCCCAACGGGCCGCACCAGGTTTTCGAGCTTTGGGCCGATTCCCTGAAGGCGCTGGGGATACGCAAGGTCAGCGGCGATCTGATCGGAGACATAAGCCTATATCCCACATATCCATACAACCCCAATTGGGAAGCCCACAACCTGCCTTACGGGTTTTCGCCAGGGGTTGGCGCCCTCTCTTTCAACGCCAATTTGGTGCGCTTCGACCTCAAAGGCTCTTCCCAGGCCGGAACCAAGGCCAAGGCAAGTTCCCACCACGGCTATAACTATTTCAAAATCAACAATCAGATCACGACCGTGGCGCAGAAAGGCTCCGCCGGCATTTGGCTGCAGGTTTCCAAAGACAACAGCAGCGTTACCCTGAAAGGGAAACTGGGGGTCAACACTCCGGAATATCTCACCGCCGCCGTGCGCAATCCGCCTCTCTTCACGCTGCAGGTTCTGCGTCAAACCCTTGGCAGGAAAGGAATTTCCATCTCCGGGAAAACCCGGTTGGTAGATGATCCCGAAGCGACCGACAGTCTCAGGACCTTGCTCGGGTTCGCCTCCGTCCCGCTGGACCAGATCCTGGGCGTGATGCTTAAAACCAGCTCGAACATGATCGCCGAGACCCTGCTCTGCAACATCGGCGCGGGAATCGACAGCGGCGCGGTATACGTGGAGGAGTTACTCGCAGCCCGGGGTATCCCCGGCGAGGTTTTCCACGTTGTCGACGGTTCCGGTCTCGCCCGCCAAAACAGATTTTCCGCCTCGCATCTGGGCCTCACCCTCAGCCACGCTTACCATCAGGATTGGTTCAATAGCTTTCTCAACGCCCTGGCCTTTCCCGGCGAGGACGGCACCCTGCGCAAAAGGTTCACCGAACTCAAGGGCAAAGGCAGGCTGTTCGGAAAAACGGGCACCCTGCGGGACGTCAGCAACCTGGCCGGATACCTGCGTGCAGCGGATGGAGAACTCTACGCCTTCGTGATCATCTGCAACAACCTGGGCGGCATCGCCAACGCCAAGAAATGGCAGGCCAGCGTCTGCAATACCCTGCTGCGCTATTCCGGGGAGTGAGTTCTGGATTTTTAACACAGAGGCTCTGAGACAGGGAGGCATAGAGTTGAGAAGGGAATTGCACGTAGCTAACTGGACAGGGGGCAAGGAATTACAGAGGCATGACCACAAATGGATGTTTCCCACATAGCCAAAACACACTCGAGGAGGGAAGTGGCAGCGGTCAGCAGAATCCCTGTGTCCGCGGGCCAACTTATTCTCCTTTTCTCCCTTTCTCCTTTTCCCAATTTCATGTAAAAACCACTTACTCACTTGACAACCCCCGGTTTTGTTACCCACTATATAAGGAGGCGGGGAAAAGAGAGTCGGTCGTTGCTGACATCGCCTTCGTAAATCGCGCTGCGGGCTGGCTCTCCACCCTTAGCCCACTCATATCCGCCTCTCATTCACCTCCCGCTGACCTCCCGCCTGAGAGGCGGGAACTTAAGGGGAGGCGGACTGGAGGCGAACAGGCTGAGGTTTGGGGCGATACTATTCCCGCCAAACAAGAGCGCCAAGGCATAGTCAGGGTTGGATTTGCACCATTCATCCGGTATTAAAAATCCTGCCGTCCCGGTAGGCGGTAACGGCAGGAGTTGAATGTTTGCCTCAAACCTGAGGCAGGTTAGCTGCTATTTCTTGGCGGCCGGTTTTTTGGCGGCGGGAGAAGTATCCACTTTTACCCATTCATTCTGGCCTTTGTAGAACCAATCTTCACCGGCGGCGGTTTGCAGCTTCATGAAAGCCTCCACCACCTGGATGGTCCGGGTGGTGTCAGGAGTTACGATCTCGGTGAAGAGGTAGGCCTGATCTTCGGTCTTGGACCATCCCTGGATCTTGATGGGATTGGGGTTGTTCTTTTTGAGGTGCGCCTCAAAAGCCTCAATGGGCAGCGGAGCCGCTTTCTTTTGCATGTCTTTGTAGGTCAGCCAGGCCACGTAGCCTGACACCAACAGGGCGGCCAGGATCAAAAGGGACATGATTACCTGGAATACTTTCATTTTTTCTCCTTGTGCGCGCCGCGGCCGGTCTGGCGGCGGTGCTGCTGATTATTTGTCATATCGGTGTTGTTCAGATCAGTTCAGATCTTCACGCTTACATTGATGTTTTTGAAACGGGCGGGGGCCACTCCGTGGGAGAGTTGCATAACCTGTCCGGGCTCGCCTTTGCCGCAGTGGAAGGTGCTGTGGTAGGCCCATTCCTCGGGTCCGCAGACGGCGTCGCAGGAGTTCCAAAAATCCTTGGTGATGCCGAAATAGGTGGGCTCCTTCACGATGCCGGTGATCTTGCCGCCGTCGATGCGGTAGCCGATCTCGGTGGTGAACTGGAAGTTGTTGCGGTTGTCGTCGATGCTCCAGGTTTTGGTGAAATCCAGCAGGTAGCCGTGTTCGGTGCTGGCTATCAGTTCATCCAGGCTGCCTTGGCCGGGCGCGAGGCAGAAATTGGTCATGCGCACGAGGGGAAAATCGTCGGCGTAGGAGGCCTTCATGTTCGAGGAGGGCTTCAGTCCCAGCAGCTGCGCGATCTGGCGCGAGGTTTGCTGATTCACCAGGATGCCGTCCTTGATGATGTCCACTTTCTGGCCGGGCACGCCCTCGTCGTCCACAGGATGGTAGCCCAGGCCCTTGGGGTCGGTGCTGTCGCTGTAGATGTTTACCAGCGGCGAGCCATATTGGAAAGAGCCCAGCATCTCTGGTTTGATGAAGGTTTTGCCGGCGTAGGAGATCTCCATGCCAAAGATGCGGTCCGCTTCGGTGGCGTGTCCCACCGATTCGTGCAGTTGCAGGGCCAGATGGCCATTGGCGATGATGATGTCGGCGCGGTCGTCCGTGATGGTGGGCGCGGTGAGCAGATCGGTGGCTTCTTTCATGATGCGGTCGGTGTTCTCGGCGAATTTTTGCTGGGTGAAGAGCTCGAAACCGCCGCGTCCGGCGCTCATGTGTCCCGGCCAGGTGCGGGACTGGATCTGGCCACCGTCGGAGGCGACCACTTCCATGACTGGCAGGGTGTTGTAATACGATGTATGGGAATAAGTTCCCTCGCTGTTGGCATAATATTTTTCCTGGCGCATGAACTGCGCGGAAACCATCGAATGAACGATCTTACCGCTCGGTTTGATGGCTTCGGCCAGCTGGCGCAGAAACTCGGTCTTTTCTTCTTTGGGCAGCTTGAAAGGATCGATCTGGGGTTGATGGTGGTATTCGGCCTTGACGCCGGGCAGGGCGGGAAATTCCACCTTGTCACGGGTAAAATTGGCTCCCTGGCGGGCGTTGGAGATGGCCGTTTTGATCAGGCGATCGATGGCTTCCACGCTCAGATCGCGGGATCCGGCGAAGCCCCAGCAGCCGCCGATGAGCACGCGGATGCCGATGGCGGTGGAATCCATGCTGCTGCCGTAGTTGCGCAGAAATCCGTTCATGAAATAGATCCCTTCCTCGTCGGTGCGGGTGACGCGAACATCGGCGAAGCTGACCTCTGGCAGGGCGAGTTTATTGAGGGTTTGTCTGATGAGCAGTTCCATATCTGTCCTCCTAAATGGTTTTGGTTGAGGAAGTTACGTTGAAATCCCGAACCCGGGCGTGGGGCGCTTTCACCGTTTCGATCTCGAAGCTGGCATAGTTTCCGGAGAAAGGCACGGTGGCGCAGTGGTCTTCCAGTTCCACCACGTTGTTGAGGATGCGCTCGATGCGTTCGGTGAAGCGCAGGTTGTTCACCACTTTGGTGATGCGTCCGTCCTCGATCAGGAAAGTGCCGTCGCGGGTGAGGCCGGTGAGCGAAGTTTCCCGGGGATTGATGAAATTCATGTAGTGCAGGCTGGAAACGTAAAGTCCGCGCCTGATGCCGCCGATCATCTCTTCCAGGGTCTTGTCGCCGGGCTCGATCTTGAGGCAGGAAGCGGTGTTGCCGTTTTTGGGCAGGCCGGTTTTGTGGGCGTAGTAATTGTTGCAGAGGAAGGCGCGGAAAACGCCCTTTTCAACCAGGGGCAGCCGGCGGTAGATGTGTCCGTCGGAACCGTAGTCGGCCCGGATCATGCGCGGATCGGCAGGGTCGTCCACAATGCTGATGTGGGCGGGGAATACCTGCTCGTTCAGCTTGCCCTCGAACCAGCTGCTGTGCTGGTCCAGAGCGCGGGCGCTCATGCCGTAGGCCAGATACTGGGTAAATTCCGCCAGGCAGCGCGGGGCCAGCACCACGTCGTAATAGCCGGGCTCCACGTCCACGACTTCGGCAGAGCAGTACATGATCTTTTGCACCAGGTCCTCGGTGAAGGCCTGTTCGTCAAAATAGTCGATATCCTCGCCGCCAAAGGTTTCCAGCACAGTCACCTGGGATTTGTTGTGCACCGCCTTCACCTCCAGATAGATGGGCGAACTCACGCTGCTCTTGTCCAGACCGTTGCTGTTGATCAGGCGGCTGGTAACGTGGTTGCAGATGAAGGTTCCGAAGATGTCAAAATTGTACATGGCGGCGGCGGCCGCGACATTGGCCAGGATCCTGGTCTTGCTTTCCAGGGGGATCGCCTCGATGTTGTTCTTCACAGCGCGCGGTTCGGCCAGGGTCTTGTCGCTCTCCAAGTCCACAAAATCGGGGTCTTCGGGCAGCTTGTCGATCACATCCAGGGCATCGCGCACCGCGGCGTCGATCCTGTCGCGGGCGGGGTTTTCGATCTCGAAGCTGAAAGACTTCCTGCCCTTGTAGAGTTCCGCTCCGATGGCGGTGTTGTCCTTGCTGATGTTGTAGTTGGTCTCGCTGTGGTAAAAGCGCAGAAAATCGGTTGACCAGTGGCGCTGCGAGAGCTTGTACTGCAGCTCTGGATGCTGATCCAGGACGCTTTTCAGATATTCAAGCTGGTCCATTTATCCTCCTCGGTAAGGTTTTAGATCCAGGTGGTGTTGTTGTGGCGGCGTTTGGGATTGGTGCTGCGTGACAGGGCTCTTCCCGCGGCGGGGGCCACCTTGCCCTTGTTTACCACCTTTTTGCCCCGCAGCCAGACGGAATCGAACCCGCCTTCGAGCGTGTGCTCGCTGCCGTCGGGGGCTTTGAAGCTGGTGGTTTTATTGGGGTCGTAGATCACGAAATCCGCGTCAGATCCGGCTTCGATGCAGCCTTTCACGGGGTAGAGGCCCAAACGTTTGGCGGCATTTTCGCTGGTCATCTTGATCACGGTGGCCAGGGGGATCTTGCGCTTTTTCCAAAATTCAGACAGCACCCAGAGATACGACCAGGGCAGCAGTTTTTCCGTGGTGCCGCGAAAGGCGGTGTCCAGATCATCCGGAACCGCGGCGGATTCCACGTTGTTGGAGAGCAGATAGATCTTGTTGGTGCGCAGCAGGTCGTACAGTTCCAGTTGGAAGTCGGCCAGATCGATCTCCAGGCCGCAGTCGATGTTGCTGAACAGCTTCATTATATCGGCCACGTTCATGGCAAAGGAAATATCGGAGCGCTTGTGCACGCTGTTGATGAATTCGATGGTGGGGTAGGCCGCCACGCGGGTAATGTGGATGGGGTTTTCCTGCATCCGGCGCAGCAGCTTTTTGATCGCGTCGTTCTGGGCGTCGAAACTGAAGCTTGAAGCTGTTTCGCTGTCGTAACCCTGAAAGGCGAAGGCGGTGTCCGATTCGTAGATATCCATGAAGAGGTCCATGATCTCGGTGAAAGTGAGGGCCTGGATCTCCGGATTGGGCGAGGGATTTGTGAGCGCGATGCCCACCACGCCGTTGGCCCAGAGTTCCTGCGCTAACTCGGCATGGTAAGGATAATCGGTGATATCCACGTTTCCCCACACCGCCATATCCACGTGGGAATCCTTGTCGATCTGGCCCCGCAGGCGGTTCAGATCGGCCAGGTTGAATACGGGCCACGGATTCAGGAAACTGAGCTCGGCCAGAGTGGTCCAGCCGCCGGACAGGGCGGCTTTGCTCACCCGGGCGAGACTCTTGGCGGGGTCCTTTTCCGTGATGATATGGCTGTGGGGATCGACCGCGCCGGGCAGCAGAATATTGCCCTTCAGATCGATGATCTCCGTGATATCTTCAGACAGGATCTCGTCCGCGCTGATCTTGATTATGGTCTCGTCGAAGAGCACGTTCACTCGTTTCAGAGCAACCGAGGATGTGGGCAGGGCGGCATTTGCGAATAATTTCATACTTTTCCAATTTCAGATACGGCCGCAACCGGCAGACGCTGCCACTAGGCCACGCCGTATCTGTTTGGGCGGTTTGCGCTTGCGGCAAAACAAACCAAAAAATCCCAAACTGGCGTGATGCTTTTACAACTCTCAAAATCTGTCAAGCTTTTGCTTGCGCCTCCTCGAAACAGCTGCCCGAGCTGGCGCTCACGCCTGCCCGCGGATGCTTGTCTGGAGATTGATGCAGCCTTCAGACAGCAGGATTTCAGGCTCCCTTTCAAGCCAGGTGGAAGAGCGCAAAAAAAGCTGGACAAGGTAAAACTTCGTCCGGGATGTAATTCCTCAGAGCCACCATATTGGAGGCAGAGTCAGATAGTGACAGGCATGGTTTGGCTCAACAAACATATGTGAACAGGATTTCAACCCCATAAAACAAAAAAGTCCGCCAGCGGACTTTTCTGTCTTCTCACGATTTCTTGAATGGACTATGTCATTTGAGGATAAGAGTTTTCTTGGTTGACGTGTAGCGTCCCTCTGCCACCACCACATAATATTCACCGGTCGGTGTGTAGCTGCCGTCATTGCCGCAGCGGTCCCAAGGCAGGATTATAACTTCTTCAGACTGGCCAGAGTACAGCGTTTTCACCACCGCTCCGGAAGCTGTTTGGATGGTGACGTTGAGTGGGGTGATCTGTCCAAAGACAAGGGTAATCTCTGTATATTTGGTCATGGGATTGGGGCTGATCTGGATCGAATCCAGGGCGCTTTTGTCTTTGGCTGACAGAGCGGTCAGCATCAAAATGCCGAGCAGCGCCAGGATCAAAGCTGCCTTTTTCATGTTTTGACTCTCCTAAAAGATGATGCCCTAAACTTAAGCAAGTTTCGTTCCCAATCTTTGGATTAGCTTTCCGAGGCCAGGATCACCGCGCCCAAAACCCCGGCCCTGTTGCCCTCTCGGGCCTGTTCCAGAGATGTGCGCTCCGCGTTCAGGGGAGGCAAAAAATATCTCACGCAGTCCACCAGATCCTCCCAGGGATAGAGGCCGCCGTCCATGGCGCCACCGCCGATCACCACTGCATCTGGGTCCAGGACCACGATCAGATCTGAGATCCCGCGAGCCAGGACCTCCATGCCGGAGGAGATGATGCCGGCCGCTTCCGGCCTCGCCCGGCCGAAAGCGAGCAGAGTGGGCAGGCTGGAGTCTCCGGTAACGAAATCACCTGCACCGGGCAACGCCAGCAGCCTCTGCCGAAGCCCCTCCACAGAGGAGTAGGCTTCCAAACAACCCTTTCTGCCGCAGGAACAGGGTTCTCCGCGCGGGATGCTGGTGATGTGCCCCAGTTCGAGGGCGAAGCCGTGCGCGCCATGCCAGATCTTGCCATCCACCGTCAGGCCACAGCCTATCCCGCTGCCCACGGTGATCCCGGCCATGGTGCCCCGCCCTCCCCGCAGCCAGGCTTCCGCCAGGCACATGAGGTTGGCGTCGTTATCGCAGAAAACGGGCAGGTTCAGTTGCGCGGGGATGAGTTCGCGGGGGTCGAGGTCCACCCAGAAAGGCAGATTGGGATTCACGCCCACGATCTTGCCGGAGCGCCGGTCGATGGTGCCGGGAGTGCCGATCCCCACAGCCCTGAGACCATTTTCTCCGATCGCGCGAAGACAGATCTCCAAGCTTTGGCGCACGGTTTCCCGCAGGTGAGAAAGGTTTTTTTGCCGCAGCTCGAGTTTGCCAAAATACTGTAAACCAGTTTGACAGTCACCCCAGCCATATTTGATGCTGGAGCCGCCGATGTCCAGTCCGAAGGTTGCTTTATCGCTTGTTAACATATCATAAAGGGGTGGGGTGGGTGATGGGAGTCGAACCCACAACGCCCGGAACCACAATCCGGTGCTCTGCCATTGAACTACACCCACCACGGAAAGGATCGATGTATTTACGTGTGTATAAGCTGGCACGCCAGAAGGGATTCGAACCCCTGACCCGCAGCTTAGAAGGCTGCTGCTCTATCCTACTGAGCTACTGGCGCATAAAAAAAACTGGTAGCGGCGCAGGGATTTGAACCCCGGACCTGCGGATTATGATTCCGACGCTCTAACCAGCTGAGCTACACCGCCACAAGTCTAAACGGAAAAAATCCGGTGACAAGCACCGGCATATAAAATTGGTAGCGAGGGAAGGATTCGAACCTTCGACCTTCGGGTTATGAGCCCGACGAGCTGCCAGCTGCTCCACCTCGCGTCTGGTATTTACCAAGAAATTTGCGGCCCCGTTCCTGTCAAGCGCTTTTTTTGGCGGCCTCTGCCCCCGGATTGCGGCCGGCGGTCAGCCGGAGAAAATCCTTTACAGAAAGTGGGCTTGCCGCGCTGATGATCCTATAAACAAATATCCGCATATAAGGAGAACAACCATGCTCAAAGTAAACGAATATTTCGACGGCCAGGTGATGTCGGTAGCGCTCACCAACACCGACGGCAAGGCTACCGTGGGAGTGATGGAACCGGGCGAATACGAGTTCGGCACCAGCACGGTGGAACACATGACCGTGATCTCCGGCCTGCTGACCGTGCTGCTGCCCGACGCGAAAGAGTGGCGGGACTACAACAGCGGCGAGACCTTCATCGTTCCGGCCAACCGCAAATTTCAGCTCAAGGTGCCGGAGCAGACAGCCTACTATTGCCTCTACGTGTAGCCAGGGAAGCTTACAAAAACCCGGATGGCCGTCACAGCCACCCGGGTTTTTTATATGTTTGCCTATCTGAGGGCTGAAGCCGGCAGTTCCCAGCGCTGCAGGTCGTGGTTCAGCAGCAGGTTGCCGTTCTTCTCTTTGAGGCGGTTAAAGATGTAACGTTTGGCCTGAAAAGTGTCTTCGCGGCAGACGTCGTAGGCCGAAGTCACGGCCGGTGAAGCGTGGAACAGGGTGGGCACGATGTCCGCGGCATAGATGTAAAATCCATCCCCGGAATCGATCTCGACGATCTGGCTGCCGCAGGTGTGGCCGCCGGTTTTAACCAGCGTCACGCCCGGCGCGATCTCCCGGTTGCCGTCGATCAGTTGCTGTTTTCCGCGTGCCTCCAGCAGGGCCAGCTGCCCAGCGAAATCGTAGGCCGCGCGGTTGAGGCCGTCGGGGTTCTTGGCGATCTCCCATTCCCGGGTTTGGATCCAGTGTCTGGCTTTGGGAAAAGTGAGGGCGTCGTGATCGCCGAAGCCTGTAATGATGCCGCCGGCGTGGTCAAAATGCAGATGGGTGAGCACCACGTCGGTCACGTCGGCGTCGCGTACCCCCAGTTCGGCCAGGGAAGCTGGCAGCAGAAAGGCTGAGGGCCGGTAGATGTCGCGCTGTTTTTCCGTGAGCCGGTTGCCCAGGCCGGTATCCACCAGGATCACGCGGTCTCCGGTTTTGATCAGCAACAGGTTCAGGGCCAGGTTTTTGCGGTGCCGCTCATCGGTCTGAACGCTTTTTCCCCAGATGGCGCGGGGCAAAACCCCCAGCATGGCGCCACCGTCGGTCCAATAGTTGCCCGCGTCGATCTTGTGCAGGCTGATGGCCGGATTCATGCCTCGGCGGTGGTTTTGGGTTTGGGCCGGGGCCTGCGGTTGGGCCTGGGTTTATGTTCCGGTTTCAGGTTCGGTTCGGGTTTGGCGCTTTGCTCCGGTTTGACGGCATGCTCGGGCCGGGTGTTCAGGTTGGGACGGGGATTCTGGCCGCTTCCGGGCTTGCGGGGCCGTCTCTCCTGGCCGCCCTGAGCTTGGGACAGCGCTTCACTTTCCTTCTGCTTGGCGGAAAAGATCACGATCCGCTTCATTTCGCCCTCGCCGATGGTGAGGGTGCGGAGACCACGGTCGCGCTCTATGTGGCGGTGGATGATCCGCCGGTCGGTGGCGTTCATGGGGTCGAGAGTCTGGGGCTTGCCCAGTTCGCGCACTTTCTTGATCAGGGGCTGAAACTGCCGCAGAAACTGCGCTTCGCGGCGTTCGCGGTAGCCGTCCACGTCCAGATAGACCCGTTCGAGTTCCCGTTCGTTCTCAAAAACCCGGTTCACGAAGAACTGCAGGGTTTCCAGCATGTAGCCGTTTTTTCCGATCAGCAGCCCGGTGTCATGGCTGCCTTTGATCTCCAGATAAATTGATTTGCCTTCGGTCTTGGTTTCCACTTTATCGAAGGGGATGCCCATTTTGCCCAGCAACTGGCTGAGCAGGTTGGCGGCGCGTTCGCCGAGGGCAGGCAGTTCGAAGCGCACGACGGCGGCTTTGTTGCCAAAGAGGCCAAACAAGCCCTTGGAGGGCTTTTTCACGATCTTGTATTTCAGTTCCCAGTCTTTGATGCGGTGTTCGCCGCGAAAGGCGGCGATGATCGCTTCGACGCTGGTACCGGTTTTCTCGATTGAGGTCATCAGGTTGTTTCCTTTTGTTTAAGACGTTTTTGCGTGTAGTATTGGTGAGCCACGCTGAGGATGTTGAAAACGGTGTAGTAGAGCACGAGTCCCGAGGGGAGGCCGCGGAAGATGAAGAACAGCATGATGGGCATGATCCAGGTCATCATCCGGGTACTCTGTTGCATGGCCTGCTGCTTTTCGTCCATTTTGGCCAGGGATGCCTGGGAGGGACGGGTCATCAGGCTTTGCAGGATCATGAATCCGGCCATGATGGCGGGCAGGATCCAGGGGTCCGGCTCCGAGAGGTTCAGCCCCAGAAAGCTCACGTTGCGCATTTCCATGGCGTAGCGCAGCACGTTGTAGAGCGCGATGAAGATCGGCATCTGCAGCAGCAGCGGCAAACAGCCGGACATCGGGTTGGTGCCGGCTTCCTTGTAGAGTTTGGCCACTTCCTGCTGCATCTTCTGCGGGTCGCTCTTGTACTTGGTCTGGATCTCCTGCATCTGCGGCTGGATGCGCTGCATTTTCAGGTTGGCGTCCATGCTCTTTTTGGTGAGGGGATGCAGCACCAGCTTGAGGATGAACGAGAAGATGATGATCACGATGCCGTAGTTGGGGATGAAGCTGTGCAGGAATTTCAGCAGCCAGGCGATGGCATTGGCCAGCCAGCGCAGCCAGCCGGGACCGCGGTCCGGGATGAGTTCCAGCTTGGATTCCGGGTAACTTTTCATCAGGTCGTGATCCGCCGGGCCGGCGTAGATGAGGAAGCTCTGCGCCCAGTTTTGGGAAGGGGTGGCGTCCCGCGAATCCAGCACGAGGGTGGGATTGCCCGTGTCCTTGGTGATGCCGGGGTAATAGTTGCTGGTGAGGGGATTGCCGGTTTCGTGGATGGCGATGCTGAAGTATTTGCTGCGCAGCGCGGCCCATTTGAACGAAGACAGAGCCGAGGGCGGCGGCTCTTTCCTGATCTTGGCCAGGGTCAGTTTGGTGGGGGTGTTTTCCGCGAAGAGCAGGATCTTGTAATCCTGGTCCTTGAGCCGGGGCTTGATCTGTTCACTGTCGGCGATGCCGGCGCTGAAGTCGTATTCGATGCCGTACACGAGATCCGGGCTGTTCACCACCACGTCCAGCAAAATGCCGTACTTGTTATCCAGCCGGTAGCTCTTTCTCACCAGCGGTGCGGTTTCTTCGCCCAGCCAGAAGACGATCCCGGCTGTGTCGCTCTGCGCGCTGTGCCAGGTCACCGTCTTCAGGTCCAGCGGCGCGGCGGCCTTGTGCTGCAGCAGCGCGATGCCGGCCAGATCCTTGTCTTTGGGCACCAGGTCCACGGGGGTGACCTTGTCCGCCCAGCTGAATTTCTTCAGTTCGATGGAGCTGATGCTGGCTCCCTTGTTGCTGAAGGTCACCCGGAAATTGGCGTTCGTCAGGGTCAGGGTTTTCAGGCTGTCGGCGCCTTTGAGCAGGCTGTCCGGAAGAGCGGTTTGGGTTGGGGTCTGGGTTGGGATGGTATCTGCGGCCGCCCCGATGGTGTCGGTTGGGGCGGTTTGCCCGGTTGGGGTGGGCTGGGGTTTGGGGCCAAAGTAGGTCGACCAGACAAAGAATAGAATGACCACCACAAACAGGGCTATGAAAGTGCGTTTATCCACATTTTCTCCTTAGGGAAGCGGATCGTAACCGCCCTTGC
>CAZVXH010000047.1:0-19859 GCA_964631015.1 uncultured Candidatus Cloacimonadota bacterium
TCAGCACCAGGCCGATCAGGATCATCACCGCCTGCTGCCATTCAAAGGCCAGGATTCCACCAAATAATGCTTGCATCAAAAACTCCATAAGTTTTCACTAAGATTTCCATCATTTCAAGCGCGGTCTTGTTTGTCAATGATTAAATCGGTCTGTCCGCTCTTTCAAACAGTAAGCTCCCTCCAAAACCAACCCTGCCAGTGCGGGCTTTGCCCGGAAGAAGTAAGATGGCCCGGCAGAGAAAAAACCAAGACTGCCGGCGAGAGCACCGGCAGTCCCTGCGCAAGATCAAACGCGGCTCAAAGAACCGCGGAAACCTTGAAGAAGTATCTGTTCCCGGGGAAAAAGACAGCCGGGATGCGCCAGACGTTGGCATCGAGCGGATCGAAAGTGCCGCTGTCGTCACTGATCAGTTCATAGGTTCCATAAGGGTCGGGAGAGCCGTACACAACATAGGATGCGGCGCCTGTCACCAGCGTGATGGTGAGCTTGAGGTTGGCCCCGTCCAAAACCAGGGTTGCGGTTACCTCCACGTGGGCGTGGATGGTGATCGGGTTGCTGTTAACGGGATAGCTGACGCTGACTTCGGCGGCGGCCACGGCAACGGAGAAACCCGCGAAGTTGGCGTCAAAGTCGACCCCTGTGAAGGCCAGGGTGATAAGCGCGGTTGTTGAATTCACATAGCTGACGCTTTGTACTGAAAGTCCCGCGGGGGCATTGTTCAGGGTAAAATTCGCAGTCATCAGCACGTCGTCTGTGAAAGTGGCGTCCGCCAAGGCAAAGGTGACAGTCGCGCCGGAAAGGTTGATCTCTTCCAGAACCTGGGCGGGGGTGATGGTGGCCGTGGCTGTGACTGGTGAGAGCAAAACAACCTGCAGATTGGGTGACCACATGCCGTAATCATCTTCAAAAAAGGAACGGAGCCGGTAATAATATGTCCCGCCGGCGCTGAGGCCGATGATGCTCTTGCTGGTCAGCAGGTCCACATCATAATTGGTGTATCCTCCCACAATGTTTGTAAACAGGCTGTCGGTGGCCACCTGCAGATAATAGTTGGTGGCGGTGATGGGGACGCTCCAGTTGGCAGTGAAGCCAGTGGTGGCGATGTCGGAGTTGAAAAGCGGACAGGGCGCCCAGATGCGGGCGGCATATCCAGGCAGGTCGATGAAGGGGTTGCGGTTGCCCTGGCGTTCGGCGATGCGGTTGTTGCGTCGAAGTTCCCAGGCATCGGGCGGATCGGCAGCGTGCCACTGCAGCAGGGTGGCAAGCTTGCCATAATAAGGAAGGTTTACGCCTTCGTCAGTATACTCGTGGTCAACCAATTCCAGATTATATGTGGTATCCGTTCCCTCATAACGCACTGCCATGTACATGATGATGCGGGCCACGTCGCCTTTGTCTTCCGGCCTGGGTTCCCAGGTATTGCCTGTTTGGTAACAACCTGTTACTCCGGTATATCCTTGGGGTGGCGAAGCATCGGTTAAAGCAGTTCCGCCATTGTCGAAGTCTTTGTTGCTCTTGGCGGAGTTGACTGTGGCGTCGCAGGGCCGCAGATGATGCAGATCCGTTCCCGCGGGGGCATTATCTCCGAAGCCTCCGTGACTCTTGCTCCAAGTGTGTTCCTTGTTCCAATCGGTGGCGTTTCCTCCGTAGGAACCGGCAGCGACGCTCCAGCCGGTGTAGATCTCGAGCACGTTGTTGGCGTTGTTGGGGTCCTCATCGGTGTATTTGAGCTGGTCGGTGGTGGCGGTGTAGGAATACTCTGTGGTGTGGGTTGTCCTTAGCAAATTGTGCAACAGGCCCTTGAGCGTGGTGCCGTAGCCGTAAATGCTGGCGTAGTAGCCGCTTCCAGCCGAAGTGGTGGTGGTTACCGACTTGGGGTTGTTCGTGGCGGTGGTGGTGAGGTACTTCGAGTCGATCCCCGTGCCGTTGTATTCATACACCCGAAACCAGTAAATCGTGTTCGGAGTCAGATTGGTGACCGTCACCCCATTGTAGGGCGTACCCTCGATGTATTCGGTGGAACCGTTGTAAACCACCTGTTCTCCTGAACCTGTATAATAGGTGTTGGTGGTGTAAACGGTTCCATCCGCTGGATTGGCGAAGCTATTGGCAGTGTTGATCTTGACCAGCCGGTATGTCCCGTTGCCCGGAGTCCAGTCCAAGGTTATGGATGTATAGCCGGGATATCCGGTGATGTTGGAGGCTTGGATCGTCGGCGTGATAATGCTCCCACTGGTAACAATACCTGAAACGTAAAGGTTCACGGGCATCGCCCCGTTACTGGTGTGGCCTATGTTTCCACTGTAAGTTCCGGCAATCCCCGTCAAACGGAGGTAAATATTTCCGCTGAAAGAGGATGCAACACTGGCACTGCCTGCATAATAGGTGTTTCCGCCATCTGTGGATAGTTCAAAACCCTCGGGGACGGTTATGGTGATGTTGGTGGTCAGGTTGGCTGAGGACAGATAGTAATGCTGGGTGGCGGAAGGACTGCCCTCAGTTGAATTGAACTGGTCAAAAGTGTGGCTGGCATAGATCACCGGCGCCGTGCTGGAGGTGGTGGTCACGTCGATCTCGTTGGAATTGGCGCTGGTCCCGTGCAGATTGACAGCCCGCACTTGATAATGGTAATCCGTTGATTCACCCAAACCCGTCACCAAATAGCTCGTAACATTGCCCACATCCAGGTCCTGGTAGCCGGGAACATAGCTGATGGCCTTGCTTCCATAGGTATGCGAACCGAGATAGGAAAATGTATCCTGAACGTAACTGTCCCATTCCGTGGCCAGGGATGGGAAGCCCGCCGCGGGGTTGGAAGTTACCCCTGATGCAACCGAGCTTTTCCGTACCAGAGTTTTTTCCGCAGTCACCATAGGATCGCTGCCCCATAAGGTGCCGGGATCTTCGCCGATGCGGCCAAAGATGTCTGAATATGAAGCCGTGATTTCGTTCCATAATGCCAAAGCGTCATCTCCGTTATAGTTCGCCACAGCCGAAGTTACATCAGCGAGAGCCAGAATGATCGGATCAGCCTGGGTGTTGGCTATCACGTACACGTCATTGTTGGCCAGGGTCCCGGACAAAGCGAGGGTGTTTGTGGGCGTTGCTGCTCCGTTCGCGTAGAGATATACGGTGTAATTACTCAGATCCACCGCGGCGCCGGTACCGTTGTAGATCTCGATCGCCTTGTTGTAACTGGTCCCTTCAACGTATTCAGAGAAGAAAAGGTCACTAACGTCCGATCCGGTGTAGACATCCAACTTGTAACCGCTGGCGTACGGCACCGGATCCCAGTTGGCGGTGAAGCTTGAAGGCGCCACATTGGTGGCCGCGGTGGCCAAGGGCGCGTCCGGAGCGACTCCAGAACGCACTGAACCGCTGCAAACAACATATACTGTTGTGGCCCCATCAGAACTAACGCTGATGTTTTCCGAGTTGTAATCCCCCGTGTTTAATCCTGCTTTAAGCCTCACATAGACTGTTGTGGGAGGGATGTCGCCTCGGGTGGGGGATACTGTCAGCACGGACCCAAACCCCGTCCCGGAAGTGGCTGAGATTTCATAATGCGCTGGCGCGGACAGCAATATATTTGCCACAACGCCTGTCCCGCTCACGGTGAAAGTCTGCTCGGCAGACGGCCCCAGTCCCTGCATGTAGGAAAAACCGCTTAGGCTGCCAGGATACGCGGTGACCGCGATATTGGGGGTCACCTGCACTGTTATGTTTTCAAAAAAAGCTGTCTGATTGGCCCCTGTGGAACCCTGCCAGTAGGCGCCCAGATATGCCAGCGGGACAGAGGTATAGGTGTTGTCAACCGCTGTTCCCTGCGAAACCAAAGTTCCGGACAGGGGATCGGAAAAAGCAGAGGTTCCGTCGTTGCGCAAAAACAGCTCCCAAGTATTGGTTGAGGGATCATAGGTCACTTTCACGCTCAGGTATTCAGCGCCAAAATCCGTGAGGCCGGTGGTGTTGCTGGTGATCAGATTGGTTGGGGAACTTATTCCCGCGCTGTATTTTACCAATCTAAGCGGGTCGGTCGCTCCGCTTTGGCCCAGAGCCAGGGCGTAACCGGTTCCGCTGTTGTAAGCTGTGGCGGATGAACAAGCGAGGATGAATGCCAGCCCGTAGCTACCACTTCCGAACCCCGCGGGATCAGTTCTGATCTGCCTCAGGTTCACATACCAGGTCACCAGGCCGTCGATCGTGGACAGCGTGGCATTATAGGGAACTGAAAACCCCGATGTTGGAGCGGAGGCAAACACCCAGCCGGCCACATTTGCTGCGGCACTGGTATCGTTGGTCAACTCCATTTGGGCCGGGGAGGTGTTTCTACGCGCGCCCCAGTCAACTCCGGAGCTGTTTACAGACCAGGCACTGGAGCCGATCGAGCCTGTGGATGTCCAAACTGTGTTCTGATTTGCCGAAAAATCGTCGGCAAAAACGGTGGTCTGCGCGAATCCGGTGGCCACTGCCATCACGAGGGTGAGCGCGAGCGCGAGCTTTTTCATGATATCTCCCAATGAGGGACGAGCTGTGGAATCTCTTGCGGAATCCGGTCGTCCGTCTTGCTCTGTTTTATTAACTCATAATCCAACTTGGCCTTGTGCTGAACCATTGTCCGGAGGCACGTACCAGGCGGGGAAAATATAAATGAAGCAATTTCAGTTCCATAATCTCATCTGATTCCGGCTCAAATCGATGTTGTGGAAAATAATACACAGCTGGCCAAAAAAAGGAAATTTAGTTCTTGACATCATAAGTCCGGATATTTAAATTGTTTCCATTAGGAGAAACATAAAATAGAGGTGAACATGAGCAAAATATCAAAAAGTCTTCTTATTACCCTGTTGTTGCTGGCGCTGCTGCCGGCTGTTTATGCTTTTGAGAGCACCCTTTTGATCGAAGGCGGGGTTGGCATTCCCCTCGACGACATTGAGGGAACCAACGAGAAGAAAGGCGCCTGGGCCCTGGCCTGGGATGCCTGGATGATTAAAGACTGGCTTGGCATCGGGGTTAGTCCCTGGTTCGCCAATGTGGAAGTTCAGGGCGCCGATCCCACCGAATCTTATTATTCCTCGCTGGAAGGGATCAATTTGTATCTGAAGCTGCGCCCCACCAAGGCCGGCGCGCTCAATTTTACCGAGGGGGCTTTCATCAGAAGGATATCCCCATTTGTGGCTCTCGGCGGTGGCTGGTCCACTCACGGCAGCAAAGATGAAAACGGCATTGCCAGCAATCCCAGCGTACAGCCTGGTTTCAGGGGCCATTTGACCCTTCCGCACGCCGCGGCCGGCGTATCCTTCCTGTCCAAATGGAACACCACTTTGGATCTGGGCGTGAAATACGACCACTTCACCAAAGACAATATAGACCTCACCGAAATCGGCGACAGCTATCTGGATAATGACGCGCTGATTACTCCCTACATAGGCCTTGGCCTGCATTTTGGAACCCCGATCGCCGTGCCGGAACTGCTGTACACGGGTACGCTGAAAGGTTTCAGCACCACGGTGGGAACTCCTTCCGCCCCTCAGTCCTACAAGCTGCAGGGAAACAACCTCAAGGGCGATATCGATCTGGTGGCTCCCGAAGGTTTCGTGCTTTCCATCGACGGCGGCCAGGTTTGGGCCAAATCGGTCCGGGTGCCGGCTGGTTACAACGGGGACGTCTGGGTGCGCCTCACCGGCGAAAAAGTGGGCACTTTTGACGGCAGCATCGGCCATCAGAGCAAAGGCGCGGCCGCGGTCGCCCTGCCCGTAAACGGCGTGGTGCGGGAACCCATCCTGCCAACTCTGGGCTTGGTTTCATCCGGTTTGGGCACGTTCACCACCGAGTTGGGAACTCCCTCCGCCGCCCAAAGCTACAAGATCAAAGGCAGCGACCTCACCGGCGACATCGTGATCGACGCGCCGGCTGGCTTCGAGTTTTCCCTCGACGGCGGTAAAACATACAGCACCTCCATGCGGGTGCCGGCAGGCTTCGACAAGGATATCCTGGTCCGCATGCCCGGTACCAAGGCCGGCAACTTCAGCGGCAACATCAGCCACGTCAGCCCGGGCGTGCCTACTTTGAGCGTTCCGGTGATTGGCATAGTTACGGCGCCGCAAGTTCCCTCAATCGGCTTGGCCGCGGGCAATCTGGGTACGTTCACCACAGAGTTGGGAACTCCCTCCGCTCCCCAAAGCTACAAGATCAAAGGCAAAGATCTCAGCGGCGACATCATGATCGACGCTCCCGCGGGCTACGAATTCTCCCTCGACGGCGGCAAAACCTGGTCCACCTCGATGCGCGTGCCGGCCGGGTTCGACAAAGACATCTGGGTACGCCTCAAAGGGACCGAAGCCGGCAATTTCGCCGGCAACATCTCCCACGCCAGCCCCGGGGCCGCGACCTTCAACCTGCCTGTGGTGGGAACCGTAATCGCTCCTGCTCCGGAACCACCAGCAATGCCGGAAATCGTGCTGACATCTGGCAGCTTGGGCGCTTTTTCCACTGATCTGGGAACTCCCTCCGCTCCCCAAAGCTACAAGATCAAAGGCAACAACCTTACCGGCGACATCGTGATCGACGCTCCCGCGGGCTACGAATTCTCCCTCGACGGCGGCAAAAACTGGGCCAGTTCCATGCGCGTGCCAGCCGGATTCGACAAAGACATCTGGGTGCGCCTCACCGGCGCCCAGGCTGGAAACTTCAGCGGCAACATCTCCCACGCCAGTCCCGGCGCGGCGACATACGTGCTGCGCGTTAACGGAGTGGTCAACGCTCCCGACAATACCGACCTGGACCTCCTGGAACAGGACCTGCTGAAACACATGGTGCATTTCGACACCAACCTTTACACCATCCGTCAGGATGACAGGCCCTTCCTGGACCGCGTGGCCGAAAGCCTGAAAAAGCTGCCGGAAGTAATGATCGAGATCCAGGGTCATACCGACAACACCGGAACCGACAAGATCAACGAACCGCTGTCCTACAACCGCGCCAAGGTGGTAAAAGACTACTTCGTGGCCAGAGGCGTGGACGCGGAACAGATCGAAATCAAGGGCTACAGCTCCAAGAATCCCATCGCCACCAACGACACCGTTGCCGGACGCCAGGAAAACCGCCGCGCCCAAATGATAATCATCAAATAGGAACCACTTCCTCACCATAACCACATATCGGGGCCCGTTTCACGCGGGCCCCAGTTTTTTGGGCCAAAGATCCCTGGCGATGCTTCCCAGAATTTCCAGCCGCGAATCAGGGTTCCGAATCTGATCCAAATCCGGATTTTTTTTTCTTAATATAAAGAGTCAGCCAATATTGCAAATGGGCGTCGGTGTGACATGAGGGGATAAGGCTTTGATTGGTGGGGAGATAGATAGGACTGGCTTTAGACTGTGTCACACCGAGCTTTGGACGTTTCTGGACTTGTTTGGATCAAGGTTATTGCAAATTTGCGCTGATTTTGGACTGGTTTCGGAAATCCTTGTTTTTCAGTAAATTAGGTCAGTTCCGGAAAGCCGCAGTTGGACTGCAAGGGTGCCGATCAAGAAAACGTCGGTGGTCTGATCATCGTCTAAGATAAGAGTCTGAAAGTCTGAATTGAGGGGTTCGAGTAGCAGGGCAGGCCTTTTCTGATCTAGCTTTACACGTTTGAGAGTGATCCCTCCATCCACTCGCACGGCACAGATCTGATTATAGGCATTATCCCAATCCATCGTCTTGTAGATCAGCACGATATCTTCATTTTTGATCTTTGGTTCCATACTGTTGCCTCTGACCATGAAGGCCAGGTACTGGGATGCGCCTCTGGGAATGTAACTATCCGGTATTTCAATCTGTTTGCGGCTGTCACGATCTTCGACTGCTTCGACGGGGGGTCCGGCGGAAATTTCCGCCAGGATGGGAAATACTGCGCTTCGAATGTAAGTATCTCCATTTTCATCTATTAGCAGCTTTCTGTCCCCGATGATCTGATAGCGCTGATTACGTTTGATGCTGTTGTCCCGATCCCAGGGAGGAGGGATGAGCATCGGTCCTTCACCCTTCAAAACCCAGTTGATGTTAACCTTTTCCTCGGCTAATTTGACCAGAAATTCGGCATCGGGGTAGCGGCCATTGGTCTTATATCTGATGATCGAGTTCTTGGAAATACCGAATTTTTCGGCGAATTCCCACTGCTTCAAATGCATTGATTTCATAAGTGTTTGGATACGGTCACCTATAGTCACATTGTCCATTGTTCCCCCTTTGGGGCTTTATTTCTGCTTGACAGTTCCTGTATGGGTATCATAGTGTATCTGTGAACAACATAAAAATACCCAAATGTTTGGTCAAGATAAATCGCATAGAGTGAGTTTTTCCGGCGGATTCTTCCGGCGGCGTGCAGAAAAAAAAATAAGTTCCCGTTTTCGCAGAAAGGACTTCCCAAGTTATTGCTATTGTGTGCAGTAGCACCCAATACTAAACTAAGGGAGGCGCTTATGAAAGCGACCACTTACCAGGCAGTCCAGCGAGGGCAGAAAAGTGCTCGGTGTGACAAAATTCTCGGTGTGACACGTGTCACACCGAAGCCCAAACGGGAACGACAGCAGTTAAAGCTATTGACGAGAGAGATTAAGGAGCGTGTCACAGCGAGCGTCGGTGTGACAAATGGGGATTTGCTCGGTGTGACAGCAAAAAGAGCCAGTTTTGTCACAGCGAGGGTGATTCAAAGTGGAACCTATATAATGAGATTGAAAATGAGCGACAAGAAGATTAAGGCGATCTGGCTCACCATCGAGAGGGTGGGCGAACTCAAGGGCTGTTCAAAGAGGACGGTCTGGCGATATATCAGCGAAGAGCAGTTAAAGACCCACAAGCAGTATGTGAAGACCGGGCTGCGGAAGATCAATAAGACCTTCGTGCTGACTAACCCGGAATTGTATGCTCTGGAGATTGCTCGCTGTGACACAGAGTATGTCACACCGAGTGAGTATGTGGAAGCAGAGATAGATATTGATGGCAAGACCGTGGTCAGTGCCTTGATCTATGGCTATACTGCTATAACTGACGAGACTGGAGGTTCAGGTGAGCTTCTATAACGTCACCTCATCGGAGTATGCCCAGTTCTATCACAACTACATCATGGGCACCGATAAACAGGACAGTCCGGAGAAAATCAAGACTACTATCGCAGGGCTTGAGAACTCATCGCAAGCTGAGTTTGAGCCTGAGGACTCAGACTGGGTTGCCGAAGTTAGCGAAAAGCCGGTTCCGGTTATAGGACCAGCCTTCAAGGAACGCAGCCGGACAGACTTTATCGATCTCACTCCTCCGGACAGCATCCCTTACAAGTATGAGAACGAAGCCAGGCTCTACGGCCAGTTCTGCTCGACGGTGCTCTACCGGTTGGAACAATGCGAGTCCAGAGTTGAGGAGTGGAAGCGCATAACTGAAGACTATAATAGAAAAGAGCTGATCCCGGAGCTTTACAGCCTGTTAGGCAAACGCAATGAACGCTGCCTGCGGCTGTGGTTGGAACGTTATCTGGAAAGCAACCGGGACATGTATTCACTGGTGCACAGGAACAAGAACCAACTAAGAGGCCGCAAGGTAACTTATATTGAACAGAACTACCTGCTCAACCTGCTGCTCAATCCCAATAACATCAAGGTCGGCACTGCCATCAGCAGTTTGAAGGACGCGGCCCGGATGGAGCTCCTGAAATCGCCTAGTAGCGCTCCCACCCTCAAACGCTGGTGCAATGACTGGGAGATGAGCAACAAAGCCATCTGGACTCAAGCCCGGAGCGGTAGCAAGGCAGTAGCCGAAAGCATAGTCAAGACCATTATCCGGGATGCCAGTCTGCTGAATGTGGGCGATGTCTGGGTAGCCGATGGACATGACCTGGCTTTCGATATCATGAACCCCAAGACCGGTAAAGCCCAACGCATGACGATGATCATGGTCTTCGACTGGGCAAGCCGCTATCCGGTGGGAGCCTCACTTGCCTTTACTGAAGACAGCCATCACATCCAGGTAGCCTTCAGAAACGGCTTCCTGAACTGGGGAGCGCTTCCCAAACGGATCTATCTGGACAATGGCAAGGCCTTCAAGAGCAAACTATTCCATGAGCAGTGGGATGAGCATGATCTGGAACTGGAACTGGGTGGGATCTTCCCGCGGCTGGGGATCAATGTAGTCTTTGCCAAGAGTTACAATGCCAAAGCCAAACCGATCGAGCGGTTCTTTAGAACCTTCCAGGAGCAGTTTGAACGCTTTATCTCGTCCTTCCGGGGCTCCTGTATAGACGATAAACCTGCTCCCCTGATGCGTAATGAGAAGTGGGCACGGAAGCTCTATGAAGCGCATCCTCCCACCATTGAAGAGACGATGCAGATGATCGCCTTCTATATCAGGCATATCTATGGAGAGAACCCACACTCCGGGCTGGGTGGCAAGACACCCTGGCAGGTATTCAGCTCATCCAAGCTGCCTGGAGACCGCCTGGTGGTTCCCGGTAAGCTCAATAACCTGATGCTGAGTGCGGAACGCAAGCGTATCCGCAACAATGGCATCATCATCGATAAGCTGCTCTATTGGGATGTTGAGCTAGTGAATCACATCGGCAAGGATGTGGTGATCAGATACGATCTGGGCGATGCCCGCTGGATACTGGTCTACGACACCAACGATAAATACCTCTGCCAGGCTGAACTGCGCCGGACTCAGCATCCAATGATCCAACTCGCAGAAGATCAGTCCACCTCCTTCAAAGAACTGCGCAAGGAATACACCGAGATCAAGAAGCTGCAACGGAACACCGAACGCAAGACCAAGATATTGGTCAAGCAGACGCAGATCGTGGTCGACAGGCCGATGATCCCGCTGCGTAAAGCCCAAGCACTGGAGGCCAACCCCATCTTCAAGCAACCGGCGATGATCGAGCCACCTAAACAGAGCCGGGATCAGACGATCAATGCGATGGAGAAGCAGATGCTTAAGAACCTGCCCCAGCTTGAACCAGTTAAGACGGATGCCATTGAGATCAAACCTGCTTCAATGGCAGATACCACTCAACAACTAAACAATCATGATAGCGATACGATCCAGTCGGTCAACAGTGACCTAATAGCTAAAGTCAAGCCCAAGAGCTTTGAAGAGATGCTCAAACGGGCTGGTATCAGATAAAGGAGGATAGAGTGAAACAGAACAAACTGGTAGCAATCAACAACGTAATAGAAGCGGACGAATGCATCCGCTTCCTGATCAACCGCCCCAAGATGGAGATGGTGGGACTGGGTATGCTCTATGGAGCCCCCGGACTCGGCAAGACCACCTATGCCCAAAGAATGGCCTTCCAGCGAGGTTACATCTACCTGCGGCTGGAGTCTACAACCACACCCAAAGCCTTTATGGTGGCCCTCTTAAGCGCACTGTACCGCAAGTTCCGGCTCGGGGCCATGATCCCCAGTGGAACGGCCAACAACCTGCTGCAGTTGATCCTCCACATCCTGGAAGATCACAAGGATACAGTGATCGTAATCGATGAGATCGACTATGCCTTCTCGCATGAGAAGCTGTTGGGAGCGATCCGGGACATCGTGGATGAGACCCTGACCGTGGTTATCCTGGTGGGCATGCAGAACGCAATGGATAGGCTCTCGCAGATCAATGCCCACTACTTTGACCGCTGCAACTACTTTTATGAGTTCCAGTTCTTGAGCAAGCGGGACATTGGTATGGTTGCCAGAGAAGTAATGGAGGTTGAGGTGACTGAAGAGGTGATCGAGAAGATCGACTACAACAGCGGCGGTAACCTGCGTAAAGCTATGAAAGTGATGTATATCATTGAATCCAGCTGTCAGGAATGTCCGGATGTGGATATAGCAGAAATAGACTTGGGAAGGGCTATATGAGGGAGATCATCGAGAACTTCATCAACCAGTACAACAGGCCCTTCACCATAGAAGTGGTGGCAGAGATGACGGCACTGGAGCTTAGCAAAGTAAAACCAGTCATCCGAAAGCTGATCAAGGACAAGACTCTCAAGTGCATCGATGCACAGGCAGGTATCATAGTACGAAGTAACCGCTTCAACCCCGTAGTCGGTTATCAGCAGAAGGGTAGCTGGCGCTTCGATCCCTCCGCTGCAGCAGCTCTGCTTGATGTGATTGAACAGGGACGATACACCTCGATCAGAGCGATTGCCCTCGCCTGCGGACGCAGCAGACAGTAGGCTTTCGTCTATATGGAAGCCCTGGCTTCGATGGGACTGCTGGGGATGAGAGACTATGTCTATGTGGTTCTGAGTAGGGACAAAATCTGCGATATCGGCAGGATCATCAAGCCCGGTATCCTGGGAGAGATCAGGCCTCAGCTCAGTCCGGAAGAGAAGGAGAGACGGGCTATCCAAGCCAAGATCAGGAGCATGAACAAGAAGCAAAGTCACCTGCTTGAACTGACCCAGAACTTTGAAACCATGACCGGGAAAGAGCGCAAGAAGGCCCTGCAAGTGATCAAAATGACGCATGAATACCAGCTGGCTGAGGCTCAGGCAAGATGGCAGCAGAATCAAGCTAAACGTCAGAAGAACAAGAACAGCAAGAGCAGCAACAACATAAGCTAATAAAGGATACGGGAGACACTCTATGGAACAGGAACTGCGGGAAAGACAACTACGGCAACAGATCCATGCCATCAGGGTCAAGAAGTTCCACTGGCCCCTGGATGGGTTCAAGTTCATCATGAATGGTCTCGGCTTTGGCGAATCGCTTTCGGCATTGCCTGAAGAGCGGCTGCTTGAGCTGAAGTCAATCATGATCAATTACCGCAAGCATGGGCGTCCCTATGAATTCACCTACGATAAGCAAGGCAGATACATGTTCTCACTCATGAAACAGGCAGGATGGACCGATGCCGATCTGCGGGCATTCATGATCAAACACTACGACAAGAGCCATTGGAACATACTCACCAAACCGGAGCGCAGAGCCGTTATCGCCATGCTGCAGAACTACATCAAGAAGCAGGCACCTAAGCCAGAAACTGAAAATCAACCAGACAAATAACAACTTTAGAAAATCATCACAAAGAGAACTCACATAGAAAAACTCACTAGACCCAAAGCCAAACCGACCGCAGAACGCACCAAGACCGATGCTCAAGGCCGAGCCATTCCGGTCTCAGTAATCAAGTCCGAGATGCTCAAACAGGATACCGTAGTCACCAACACCCTGGATCGGGTATTGCGCCTTCAGAAGCGCATTATCGCCGATAAGATCAAGCTCTATGCCGAGATCCAAAACTATCTCGAATTCGTAGCCAAAAAGAGCGGCATGACCTGGAAAGGCAATGCCGGGTTCACTAGCTTCGATGGCAAATACAAGATCGATATCCGTTTCAAGGAGCGCATCGAGTTCGGGCTGGAACTGCAGCTGGCTAAGCAGAAGATCGACGAGTGCATCAAAGCCTGGTCAGCCGACTCCAACGCCAACCTGCGGGCTATCATCAATGAGGCTTTTCAGGTGGATAAGAAGGGAGAGATTGCCAAGTTCCGCATCCTCGCCCTGCGTAAGTACAACATCAAAGACCCCATCTGGAAGGAGGCAATGGACTTGATCGATAAAGCCATCATGGTTGTGTCCACCAAGCAGTACGTGTCTTTCTACGAAAGAGACGAACATGGCGAATACAAGCTGATCGTCCTCAATTTCTCCGCTCTGTAAGAAACAGTGGCAGCGTTATGCAAGTCAATTTGATCTAAATACGGGAGAATGAATGATGGCATCTATGAATACCAATACAGCAGAGGAACTGATGAATATCTTCAATGACGAGCGTAACTACCGCACCGATGAGGTCGCGGACGTGCTCCGGGTTGACCGCTCCAGCGTTTACCGCTGGATACGGGATATCGCTGATCCTCTGCCTGCCTTTAGAACCAGGGATAACGGGCAGCTGCGCTGCTCCGGTAAAGATCTAAACGAATACCTACTCAAACACAAGGTGAGACCTGAGTTTGAGTAACAGCCGGGAGTTCCGTATCAAGCGGGACAACTGCAAAGAAGCCTATCTGAACGGCAAGAACGATCCACTCGAGCTGGCGGTGATCTTTGGTGTGTCCGACATCACCGTCCGCAAGTGGATCAAGACCGGCAAGTGGAATGCGCTATTCAAGGAAGAGCGTCAACTCGACCATGAGATTAGTATCGCCCGCAAGAAGGCTCTTACCCAGGCTCTGAAAGAATATGCCAAGAACCCGGCAGATACTGCACTGCAATCTCTGGTATCACTTATCAAACAGGATCAGAAAGACCGGGAACCCTCCAAAGAGCTCAATGACTACATCGTCAAGTTCCTGGATCAGGTAACCGACTTCATGATCGAGAGAGGTCACGAGACCCTGCTCAAGCAGTTCCAGGGCATAGTGATAGACCTTGCCGAGTACTTAAGAGTAAGAAATGGATAAATATACAGCCACGGACATGGTTGCCTCCAAACCTAGCCTACAGACCCTCCTACCTACCCTCCAAACAGCGGAGCCGTTGCCACCGGCTCCGCTGACCCTTTTATCAAACCCTCAGCCTCCAACCCTACGTCCCAACATGGTCAGTCCTCCGACCAGTTATGCCTAAGAAGTTTATTCAAAGGCATAACAAGGCTCTGACGGAGATCGCATCCAAAACGATCTCCGTCTTGCCTTTTATAGACGATAATCCTGAAGCCAAGACTGAGAGGATCAGGAGAACTACCGGAGAGGGATGGGATGCCTTCTCGTTCTTCTGCCATACCTATTTCCCACATATCTTCCCACTACCCTTTTGCCCAGCTCATAGAACCATGTTCGAGGAGTCCGAATTAAGCACAGGGATCATCGCTATTACTGGTTTTCGTGGGCTGGGCAAAACGGTACTTATGGGAGTGGTCTATCCAATCTGGAGAATCATCAAAGGCGAACGCTATGTGATCCATACTGCCGCAGACGTAGATCTGGCACAGGAACGCACAGCCTTCACTTTACATGAGCTACAGAACAATAAGCGACTCACGATGGACTATCCGGAGCTGCAGCCAGTGGATGCCTTTGATCTGGACTTCTATCTCAAGAACAAAGCCAGGATACGTGCCAGAAGTATCAAGCAGAGCCATAGAGGAACGATCAATCCCAAGACTGCCAAGCGGCCTGGACTGATAGTCTGTGATGATATTGATAAAGAGGAGAACATGGGTAACCAGTCCATCGGTAAACGCAGGATGGAGAAGATCACCCAGGAGCTTGCCGGAGCACTCTCACCTGAGGGAAATGGCAAGATCGTCTGGCTCGGTAACCTGGTACATCCCAATTACTCCATCTGCCAGTTTCAGGAGCTCATATTAGGCGATTTACGAGCAGATAATCCAGAATTAGACGTTACCTACCAGATTGCATTAAAGACCCACCAAAAGGCGATATTGCGCTTCTCTCTCGAAGATATGCATGGCAAGTCCATCTGGGAAGAGCAATACCCCACTGCCACTCTGCCAAACCTGCGAGCCAAGTTCGGGCATACAGGCTATCAGAGAGAGATGCTTGGACAGCCGGTAATCGAAGGTAACATCTTCAAGAACCACTGGTTCACCAAGTATAGATCTCTACCTGAACCATCCCAGATGAAGCGGGTCTGGCTCTATGCCGATCCTGCCTGGGGAGAGAAGGGCTGCTACAAGGCTGTCATCTCCATTGGTTATGATGGAAACCGCTTCTATGTTATCCATGTCTGGATACGTCAGACTGAGAATACCAAGTTCTTCAGATACTACTACGATGCCTATCAGGAATTGGATAGAACCTACAGAGTGAAAGCCAGAGCAGCCTGTGAAACCACCTATGGTCAAGCTCGTATCCTGGCAGACTTCGATCGGTGGGCACAAGACAATCATCTTCCACCCATATCGCACAGAATCAAGCGTATAGATAACAAGGATAACAAGAACCTCCGCATCGAGAGAACCGAGACCATTATCGAGACTGCCAAGGTGCTATTTCCCGAAGGACAGGATACACCAACCCTGATAAGTCAGTTCCTAACCTATCCTGATGGCTACATCGATGGCTGTGATGCTCTGGCAGGATGCCTGGAACGGTTCTCCGAATACGATATCGGCAGGAATAGAGTGAAAGTCAGGAGGTTCTCCTTCTGATGAACTACTACGATAAGCTAATGCTTGAATACTACCGGGTCCTGAATAACGCCTGGAAAACCGAGATCAGAGACGCGACGCGACTTGCCATCCAGATGCTGAGTGACATGCCCCGAACCGAGAAGATCAACATGGACTCCATAGATAAGTTTATGGGCATCATTAATACCCAGTTGGGAGATGACTTCGCTGCATTGGTCAATGAGCCCACCAAAGCGATAATAGACCGCTGTGTGCGGCTTGGACTGAGGGACACCCAAGTGCAAGCACCCACCAAGACCAGCATCGGGCTCTTGGGCATTGAAGATCAGCATTTCTCCTCCACCATCCAGAAGCAGCAGTTGTTCTGGATCGGGAATCACTTTGAGGCGGATGTTCGGCAGAACTTCGCAGACACCCTCTCTAAAGCCATTGAGCAAGGTTATACCAAAGAGATGCTTGCCAATACCCTCAAAGACCAGTTCAATGATCTCGCCAATCGCTCCTCAAACTACTGGCAGGGACTGGCAGAGCATACCGCACTCAGAATACGTGAGTTCGGAAGACTACAAGGCTACAAGAAAGCCAAAGCCAGATATTACAAGCTGGTGGTGATCCTGGATGACCGCACCAGCGACATCTGCCGGGCTCTGGCAGCCCAGGATAAGATCTATCCACTAAACGATGCGCTGGAAGTGATGGATAACCTCATGGCTCTGGATACCAAGTCCAACAGCCTGGATGATGCCCGGGAATACATCAAAGCACTAGCTCCTTGGATCAAAGACGATCAGATCGAATACGACTCAGAAATGAACCCGGTAGGCGTCTCCGGAGCACATACTCCGTTTCCACCGTTTCATTGGAAGTGTAGGACGACGACGGTTATCTGGACTGAGTAGAGACTGTTATCACGCTTCCCCCTGATACAATAGCCTAAACTGACTGTTTCATCTTACCAATATCCCGATCAAATTAAGCTCAAACAAAAAGAGGTTGACCGATTATCCCTTCAATTTGACTTTGCCCTAATAGAAATATAACAAAGATTGGGGTTGCGAGTTGTTTAAAGCTATTCTGGTTACATACCTAAACGATCTGCAGAAGATCATAAACCGGGGAGACGCCCGGGAAGAGTCCTTTTATCACTGTCTGAAGGACATGGTCGAGGCTTATGCCAAGCTGAGCAAGGTCAGCAAATGCGAAGTAGGCATTCTGCCCAAGATCACCGAAGCCGGAAACCCGGACTTCCGTGTCTGGGATGGCAAAGCCCACATCACTGGCTATATCGAAGCCAAGAAACCAGAGACATACAACCTAGACCCTATCTCAGTCAGCGAACAGCTCAAGCGTTATCTGGCTACCTTTCCCAATCTCATCCTCACCAACTTCTATGGGTTCCGTCTCTATCAGCATGGGATGTTTGTAGATAGTGTCACTATCGCCAGTCCGATCAATGCCACCCAGATGCACATCACTCCTACAGCTTCGCATGTGGATGAGCTTGCAACCTTGCTTACCCGCTATTTCAGCTTTTCACTTCCTGCCATCACAGACCCCAAGAGCCTGGCTAATGCACTGGCAAAACGTACCCGCTTCCTACGGGACGAGATCATCACCATTGAACTGGCAGAAGAAGAAATGCAGGGCAAGAAGGTGCTGCTAAACTTCTACGAGTCTTTCAAAAAGCTGCTGATCAACAACCTGACTAAAGAACAATTTGCCGATCTCTATGCTCAAACCCTCACCTACGGAATCTTTGCGGCTCGCACCCGCAGTGAAGGTGAGTTCAACCGGGAACTCATCTATAAATACATCCCCGGCACCCTGGGCATCCTGAAAAGCATCTTCAAATTCATCTCCTACGAAGAGCCGCCCCAGGCTCTGGCTGTTTTAATCGATGACATAGCGGATATCCTCTTCAATACCGATATTCAAAAGATACTGCACCGCTTCTACACAGAAGGAAAGGGCAGAGACCCTATCGTGCACTTCTATGAGACTTTCTTAAGCGAATACGATCCCAAGCTCAGAGAAAAGCGTGGAGTATATTATACCCCAGAGCCTGTGGTGCGCTATATCGTGCGCAGTATCCAGAGCCTCTTGAAAAGCCACTTTGCCAAAGAGGATGGACTGGCTTCAGAGGATGTCACCATTCTTGATCCTGCTGCCGGCACCCTTACCTTTCCAGCGGAAGCTATCAAAGTGGCTATAGAAGAGCACAAAGGCAAATATGGCAGCGGTAGTATCCACAACCTGATCAGGAACCACATCCTGCCTCACTTCTATGCCATCGAACTGATGATGGCACCCTACACCGTGGGACACCTAAAGATCAGCTATCTCTTGGCGGAACAGGGCTATGAACTAAGCGAGGATGAACGCTTTAAGCTCTATCTCTCCAACACCCTGGAACCGGACATACCCCTGCAAACCGAACTGCCCATTTCTCACGACATCAGTGATGAATGCGCTCTGGCCAACAAAGTAAAACATCAAGACCCGATCCTCGTGATCATGGGTAATCCGCCCTATAGCGGAGCCAGTGAAAATAGCAATGCCTGGACGGAAAGCATGCTCAAGACTGATCTCGATGGCGCACAGAGTTATTACACGGTTGATGGCAAGCCCCTAAACGAAAAGAACCCCAAATGGCTGCAAGATGATTATGTGAAATTTCTGCGCTTTGCCCAATGGAAGATACATAAAGCGGGCAAGGGCATCGTAGGCATGATCACCAATCATGGGTATCTGGATAATCCCACCTTCAGGGGCATGCGCCAAAGCCTGATGCATACCTTTGACGAAATCTATGTGCTCGATCTGCATGGCAATACCAAGAAGAAAGAGACCAGTCCGGATGGCAGCAAAGACGAAAACGTCTTTGACATCCAGCAGGGAACCGCCATCATCCTGATGGTGAAGGTAGGGTCGCTCGCCGAAGCGACCATTGGGCGAAACGGCGTTCGCCCCTACAGAGTCCAGCACCACGAGCTCTTCGGACTTCGTCAATTCAAATACGACTGGCTGAATGATACCGAATTCCAAGCCGATTCCTACCAGGAACTGATCCCCAGCTCACCATTCTATCTCTTCCGTCCGGAAGCCACTGGCAACGAGCATTACCTCAAATGGTACAGCCTGCCAGATATCTTCCCAGTCAATAGTGTGGGAGTAGTCACAGCAAGAGATAATATCGTCATTCAGGACAGTGTGCATGATGTTCTTGTTGCAGTAAATAGGTATATCAGTTGTGACTTACATGCAGCCAAGTCATTGTATAAGTTGAAGACCAAAGCCCAAGAGGTCAAATACCAAAAAATCCAATCAAGCATAACTTCCTCAGATTTAATCGACATCAATGTAAAACCAATTCTCTTTCAGCCCTTTTCTAACCGATACATATACTACTCTGGAGATAAGAACAAGCTAATCGAAAGAAGAGTTGAGTCCCAAATGTTGGTGTAAATTCCAACTCGTTGTTTTTCAGGTTGTTTGAGGGCATCTGATATCCCTCATTACTCACAATCTATGTCAGGCCAAGCGACCGATTGCATTGTTATCATCTTGCTGATCCCAGTCAAGTTCTTTTTCATTAAAAGCTACCTTGCTGCGACGGGCTGGAGCCCTGTGGAGGAGGCGTAGCCGACAGAGCATGGCTCCAGCCCGTCGAGCGGTGACTCAGGCGACACAGGCCTTTTCTGGAGTTCCCTGATCTTTTCCAAAGGCTCTG
>CAZVXH010000048.1:0-19587 GCA_964631015.1 uncultured Candidatus Cloacimonadota bacterium
CAAAACCTCTTCACAGCCAAGTCGGGTTCGACCCAGACGCAGTCTGAGTCGACACACTTTCAGGGCATTACCCGGAAGGCCTGGATTCCGTCCCTACGCGCCGGAGGCGCTCCGTTCCGGAATGACGGAGGTTCGGGCTGGGAGGACGATGTGGCCGACGGAGCTCTGGGGAGGTGGGGCCGCGCTTCAGCAAAGACTGCGGGTCAGGAAGGGAAGGTCACTGATGGGTGGGCCGGGGGCTTCCCCTGTCAGCTATCTTTAAGCTCATCGGGGTGGATCTCCTCGTCGGTTTCCAGGATGTCCACCTTGTAGGTGAAATCGTGGGTTCCGGCCTTGACGAGGTTTTTCAGCTTGTCGGCGATGAGTTCCATGGCGTCGATGTAGTCGATGGTGTTAAGGCCGCCCACGGGGTCGCATTCTGCGTTTTGGATCTGGCTCATGATCTGGTCGCGGAGGCGGCGGTGCATCTCGTTGATGCGGCCTTCCAGCTCGATGATTTTGAAGGTGTAGACGGGTTTCAGTTCCTCCAGGTAATCGATGGAGAGGTCCAGCATTTCCACCACGCGGGTATGGAGGTCGTCGATCATGGCGCGGAATTCCGGGCTGAGGGGGTTTTTCTGGGCGGGTATCTGGTAGTTGAGGATACGGTTCACCTCTTCGGTGAAATCGCCCACCTTTTCGATGTCATTCACGCTGTGGAGCAGGGCCGGGATCTTTTGGATGATCCCGGGGGCGTTGGTGCGCTCGTTCACGGCCACCAGATAGCGGGTAACCTCGCGCTGGAGGTGGTCGATGGCATTTTCGATGCGGGAAACGCGGATCTGTTTTTTATAGCTTTTATCGCGGAAAGCTTCATAGGAAACGAAGAGTCCGAGGCGCACCAGGCGGAGCATTTCGCGCATTTCTTTCAGAGATTGTTCGACCGCGAGGAAGGAATCGTTGATCAGATGGTAGTTCAGGTGTTTCGGCTCGCCCAGGGAGATGAGGTCCTCGGGGTCCTTGGGGATCACGCGTTCGGCGATCTTGGCCAGCAGCCCGGCAAAAGGAAGCATCCATATGGTGTTCAGGATGTTGAAGAAGGAGTGGGCGTTGGCGATGTGGCGGCCCATGTTTTCACCCAGGAAAACGTTACCGGGAGTGATGGAGTTGATGAAAACCTTGTAAATGCCCTGATAGGTTAGGGTGGCGATTATGACCGTTCCGATCACGTTGAACATTGTGTGCACCAAAGCAACGCGCTTGGCGGTGTTGTTCGCGCCCAGTCCGGCCAGCCAGGCGGTGATGGTGGTGCCGATGTTGTCGCCGTAAACCAGATACATGGCGCCTTCAAAGCTGATCAGGCCGTTGGTGGCGAGCACCATCACGATACCCACCGAGGCGGAGGAACTTTGGATGATGATGGTGAAAAGGGTGCCGGCCAGGATCGCCAGCAAGGGGTAATCCGCGGCGCGGGCCAGGATCTGGTGGGCGAAGGGCGAGTTTTTCAGCCCGGCAACCGAGGCGGACATCAGGTTCAAGCCCACGAACAGAAGGCCGAATCCGAGAATGATCAGGCTCCAGTGTTCCATTTTGCGGCTGCGTTTGAGGAATGTTCCCACCACACCAACGATCACAAAGGCCAGGGCCACGTCGCCGATGTTGAAGGCGATCAGCTGGGCAGTTACGGTGGTGCCGATATTGGCACCCATCACCACACCCACGGCCTGTTGAAGGTTCATGATGCCGGCGTTGACCAGCCCGATGAGCATTACGGTGGTGGCGGAACTGCTCTGGATGATGCCGGTGATGCCCAAGCCCACCAAAACGCCCTTGAACGGAGTGCTGGTGATCTTTTTCAGGATGCGGCGCATCTCGCTGCCGGCCACGGCCTGCAGATTGTCGCTCATCTTGTTCATGCCGAAGATAAAGAGCGCGAGTCCGCCCAGAAGGTTCAGAAGGTCTAAGGTAGTCATGGTATGGAGGTTCTCCTCAGCAGGATTTGGGGCATACTTAATCTGCCGGAGAATTGGTCAAGGGATTTATCCGGAGTGGCCGCAAATTTGATCAGGACAGCAATTTGGACAGCAGGGCCAGGTTTGCGTCAAACTCTTCCCGCCCCCGGTGCTGCTCCTGGCGGAGGTGAAGTTTCCGGCGGTTCGAGAAGCGCTCCAGGCTTTGTTTCAGGGCGGTTTCCCAGCGTTGAGGGTCCAGGGTTATGATCTTCGCGTAAGCCTCCAGAAACGCCTCACAGAGCGTTTTCACGGCCTCCAGAGGGAACTCCGCGGCCCAGAACAGGAACAGGTGGGAAAGGTCGGCTTCCGGCGGGGCCAGGCGGGAATCGCTGAAATCGATGAAGTGGAAGGCCTCCCCCGCGCGGAGGATATTTTTGGGCTGATTATCCCAGTGGCAGAGGCAGATATCCTCGCTGAACCAAGCGCCGTGAAACTGGGCGAGGGTGGCGGCGAGCTGAGCGGCATCCCGGGGGCCGAAAGCCTGATCCAGATAGGGCAGGCCGGCGATCCGCTCCATTTCTATCCACTGGCGCTCTCCGCAGCGCAACAGCCTTGGCACCAGCGGCAATCCAGCCTGATACACCCGCAGTTCGCGAAAATAATCCTCCGGATCGCTGAAGCGCTTGATCACAGAGCGGGGCAGCAGTTCCACGGAGGCTCTGGAGGAGCGGTTCAAAGCCTGGCTCAATCCACTTTGAAGCGCAAGATCTCGTTCTTCTCCATCACCGGCACGAGGATCTCGTTGGTTGGCTGGTGGTAAAAGATGTCGGCGGGGGACTGGATGTCCCGCTGCCAGATGTCTGTCCGGTTCTGTTCCTGAGGGATCATGAAGAGGCATTTTTCGCCCCAGGAACTGTAATAGATGCGGCCGAGGTCGTCGATGGCGATGCCGTCCAGCTTGTCGTAGAGGGTGTTTTGGAACACGCTGAATTCGCTGGTGATGACGTTCAAAGCCAGGATGGGCGATTTCTCGGAGAGCGACACGATGAACATCTGGCGCCGGGGCCCGTCGAAAACGATGCCGTTGGGCGCTTTCAGCAGGGGTGAGACCAAGCTGGTGGTGAGCCGCGTGCCGGGGTCGTGAACGAACACGCGGTTGGCCTTGGTATCGGTGATGTAAAGCCTGCCGAGGTGGTCGCTCTCGATGTCGTTCAGCATCTGGGCGCCTTTGATGGGTATGTCGGCTGTCACGGCGCCCGTCCTCAGGTTCAGGGCCTTGATCCTGGTGTTGGCCGTTACATAGAGCAGTTCGTCCACCACCTTGAGGCCGCGGGGGGAATCCAGCCCTTTGGCAAAAACGGAGTAGCGCCCTTTGTCGTTCAGGCTGAGGATCTGACCGCTGCCCACATTGGAGACCATGAAAGTGCGGGTGGAATCGTTCCAGGCGATGCTTTCCGGCTTGTTAAGGCTGGCGGGGAGCAATCGGCTGAGCAGGATGTAAGCCACGCCCAGCGCCACCACGGCTATGAGGAGGATCAGGATGATCCTGCGTTTACTGATGGCCATTTTGGCCTCCTAATCTTTAAGTTTCCAGTCGCAACCGCCGGGGGTGTCGCGCAGTTCAACGCCCAGCGAGGCCAGGTCGTCACGGATCTTGTCCGAAAGCTTCCAATCCTTGTTCTCGCGGGCTTCGCGGCGATAGCGGAGCAGCAATTCCACCAATTGGCGGGACAGGTCTGGCAGCTCCCGCGACAGTTTCCCGCGGATATCTGTAAAGAAACCGAGCACCTTTCCCAGCCCAACCAGCATCAGAGCGGCCTGCTCCCGTTGAGGGCGGGGCAGCTGCTCGTTTTTGCAGTTTCGGCAAAGCTCGAAGAGCACGGCGAGGGCCTTGGCGGTGTTCATATCGTCGTCCATGGCCTCGATGAAAGCTTGTTCGGAAGCGGCATAGCTGCCGTCGGGGGGACAGCTGATGTTCTGGTAATCCACCGCGCGGAGAGCGGAGTAGAAATTGGCCACGGCGCGTTCAGATTCCTCGATGATCTCGCGGTTGAAATCGATGGGGGAACGGTAGTGCTTCGAGAGGAAGAAGAAGCGGATGGCCTCGGCGCTGTGCTGGGCCAGGATGTCGCGCGCGGTGAAAAAGTTGTTCAGGCTCTTGCTCATCTTGTCGCCGTCGATGTTCAGGAAACCGTTGTGCATCCAGTATCTGGCCAGGGGTTTGCCGGTGAGGGCGAGGGCCTGGGCGAGTTCATTTTCGTGATGGGGGAAAACGAGGTCGGTGCCGCCGCCGTGAATGTCGAAGGTTTCGCCCAGAAATTTCTGGCCCATCACCACACATTCGGTGTGCCAGCCAGGCCGTCCATCCCCCCAGGGGCTGTTCCAGACTGGCTCTCCGGGCTTGCCGGCCTTCCAAAGGGTGAAATCCGCCGGGTTGCGTTTCTGAAGGTTTTCCAGCACCCTCGCGCCGGGCTTTTGTTCCTCGGTTTTTTTACCGGAGAGCTGGCCGTATTCGGGTAGGGAGGCGGTGTCGAAATAGACGTCGCCATTCACCTCATAGGCGTGGCCGGCTTTCACCATCGCGGCGATGGCGGCGATGGTTTCCGGCAGCACTTCCGTGGCCCGCGGCTGCCGCGTGGGCTTCCTGATCCCCAGGGCGGCGCTGTCCTCCAGAAAGGCTTGGGCGTATTTGTCCGCCACTTCGCGGAAGGGAACCTCTTCCTCCAGCGACTGGGCGATGATCTTGTCCTCGATGTCGGTGATGTTCTGCACATAATCCACCTTGTAGCCGCGGAATTCTAAGTAGCGGCGGAGGACGTCGAAAGTGAGGAAGGCACGGGCGTTGCCGATGTGGAAATAGTTGTAGACCGTGGGGCCACAGACATACATTTTCACCTGATCCGGGGTGAGGGGAACGAATTCTTCTTTGGCGCGCTTGGCGGTATTGTACAAAAGCATTAAGGCATCCTTATTTATAGATCACCAGGCGTTCGGTGGCCTCGGCTTTGAGTCCGTCGGCAGCGGCGCGGAGCTTCACGAAATAGGTGTTGTTCGCGAAGCGGTCGCCCCGTTTGTCCCGGCCGTCCCAGGGAATGGCGTTGAAACCCTGGCGTCCGCTGGCTTGGAAACTGTGGATCTTTTTGCCGGTTACGGAGAAGATGTCGAGGGTGAGGTCGCAATCCCGGGAGAGCATGAAAGTAAAGCTGGTGGAGCTTTGCATGGGGTTGGGGTAGATGAGGAAGCGCTCGATGGCCAGATCGCCGGTTTCTTTCACGTTGAACTCGATGGTGGCCACGGAGGGGAGGTTGAAGTTGTCAAAAGCGATCAGCTGCAGGGTGTGGGGTCCCTCGCTGAGTCCGGCCAGGGGATACACCAGCAGGCCGGTGGTGTGGGAATCAAGGTCGTAGCTGAAATTGGCGGTCACCGGCAGGGGCTGGAGGGCGTTGTCCAAGATCAGCAGGATGTTGTGTCCGGAACTTCCCGTCAAGTTGATCCCGTTGCTGTCGGAGATCCTGGCGTAGAGCGTGGTGTGGGTGCCAACGGTATCGCCGGGGCGGAAATCGTAGCTGCCCAGATAGAGTTTGATCTCGGGGGCGTCCGTATTTTCGGCGGTCACCGCGTCGTCGCTGAGGGCCAGGGGATGATGGAAGTTCGTGTAGTCCTGTTTTTGAGCAGGATCCCAGAGATACGAAACGATCAGGCCGGTGGCGCCGGTGGTCACGTCATCGGGAACGATGAACTCGCTCTGGTAAGCTCCTCCGTTCACGGTGGCGCTGCCGGTAAAGAGCGGCGCGCCGCGGTGACTGACGTGGGTTTGCCAGTCCAGATCGTATTCCGTTTGGGTGTTGAAGGCTTTGATCCCGGCGTTGCCGACGGCCATTGAGGGGGAAAATGCTCCGGCGACGCTGGCCAGTTCCCTGGCGTGCAGGGGTTCCCCGGGCTCTCCCTGTCCGGATACGGTCATCAGGCTGTCCCGGATGGGCGGCACCACATTGAGCAGGGGATCGCCCAGCAGCACGTAGGTGGCGTCGTTATCGTTGCTCTGGGTGAAGAGGACCTTGGCCATCACGATGGACTGGCCCAGCGGATTGCGGCCGTTGGTGAGGTTGTTCAGCAGAAACTCCATCATGGGGGCGTTGCTGTAGGGCGCGCTGGTGCGGGTGGCGGAATAGGAGGCAATGGCGCCGAGATTGTTCAGCAGCACGCTTTTCTGGCCGAGGCTTTCAAAGCCCCAGTAATCGAAGTGGGATACAGAGCAGGAAGCGGCCAGGAAGAGGGGCAGTTTGTTCTGATTGTTGAAGCGGCCCATGTCCGAGGCGCCGTTGAAGTAATCCTCCGCGCCCAGCTTGTCATAAGCGCCGTGGCCGATGTAGTACCAGATCAGGCGGCCTTCGTTGATGGCCGCGATCATGTCGTCCCGGGCGCCGGGTTTGTTCTGAAACTCGTCGTATTCATATTCCCAGGCGAAGATCTTGTCGGTGAGGATGCTGGGATGGATGATGTTTCCGGCAGTCTCGGTCTGGCGGGTGTGGATATTTTCGTAGGCAGTGGAACTACCGTTGAAAAGGTCGTCGCCCAGGAGCACGGCGGAATTGCGCCACCAGCCGCCCTGGGGGTTGCGCACGTAGTTTTGCCGGTTGGCCAGCATGTTTCCCAGTTCGGTGGAATTGGCCACGGGGTAGCGTCCAACCGCAAGTTCGGGATGGGACGACTGGCTGAGCATCACGAAGTAGTCGTCCGAAACGATCATGTTGCGCTGATAGACGATCAGTTTGTTCTTGGCCTGGGCTTGGTTCGAGTTGTTGCGCCAGTCGATGGTGCCGAGACCGAGCAGGGTTACGGAACTGATCCGGGGCGCGGGGTAGTTTTGCCAGGCGTAGCGAAGGAACTGGCGCAGGGCCACGGGATCCGGATGTCCGCCGTTGAACTGGTTGAAGACGTCGCTCTGTTTCACCACCAGGCTGCGTTGGCCCAGGTCCTGCAGATACATGTCCGCGAGGGACTGGGCCTGGGGATAAAACTCGTCGGCAGTGATGATCACGTTGTCGTATTGGGCTTGGGTGCCGGCCAGTTCAGGGTTTGTGGTGGTGCTGAAATTCACCGGTGTGTGGAGTTCCGTATCGTTGCTCAGCCAATATCTGGTCTTGCTATCGCCCGCGCTCACAAAGTAATTCTGTGCGTCGGAACTCTGCAGCGGAACCACGCTCACGTCCGCGAAGCTGTTCACCCGGTAAATGCTGGTGTTGGCGCTGCCGGAGAGGTTGTAGCGCACGGAAACGCCGTAATTCAAAGCCAGCTGGTTCACGAAGTTCTGGCTGCCGCCCTTGGTGATGGAGCGGCTGTGGTCCACCGTGATCCAGTTAAGGAAAAGGTTGTCGGTGCTGCTTCTCAGCACCCTGATCCGGACGGTGTTCTGGCCGCTGACCAGGCCGGAGACCTCTTTGTAGAACAGATATTGACTTGTGCCGCGCCAGCTGAAGGTGGTGGATCCCAGAGTATCAGCCGGGACGGCCACTCCGTTCACAAAGACGTTGATGCTGTGCCAGTTGTTCGCGTTCACTTCTTCCTGGCGGATGGCGAAACTGAGGGCTGTGGACTGGGCGGTTTCCAGGTCCGGCAGTTGGAGTTCAAACTCGTAATCGGCGTTGGCATTGCCGAACATGCGCGTCATGTACCAGTCGAAGCCGATTATCTCCCGGCGCTGGCTTTCTGTTTCCAGGCGGGTCAGTTCCCGGAATCTGGAGGTCTGCGCGATCCAGCTTGGTTCCGCGGGCAAGGTTGCCATGCGCAGGGGGTCTCCGCCGAACTCCCCGGCGAAGGTGAGCCAGTAAACCACGTTTTTAGAATAGGGATTGAAATAGGTCTGGTTGCTTTGCAGGCTAACGTTCTTGTCTGTGCCGTCCCGGGTGTCGCCGTAAAACACGATGAAATCCCCGGAGTCAAAGCTGCCATCCGCTTCGCCCTGCACCCGGATGGGAACTTCCACAAACTCGTTGCCGGGGTTGATGATCGTGAAGGGCAGCAGCTTTCCTCCGTTGCTGAAGAGGCGGAAAGAGCGGGGATCGATGTCCGCGAGGGGAAAACCTGTCAGTTGCTCTGGTCCTATCCGGAACATTCCCTCCCGGTCGGTTTCCAGCCGCAGCCAAAAATCCGCCCTGGAGAAATCCGCGTAGTGCACCGCGTCCCTGGTCAGGTTCTGCCACTGGCGGGCTTGGTCCGGATTGAGCAGAGTGGCGCTGAACAGCTCGGCCAGTTCGTCGTTTTGGGGCAAACCCCGATATGAAGTGTCGCCGGAAATGTCGATCCGGATAAGGGCCTGGTCGGTGACGGTGAGTCCGAAACGCCCGTCGTAGGCGAAAGGACGGATCTGAAGGGCTGCGAATCCCACTCCCCGAAAGCTGGAGGTTTCCGTGGCGGTAAGCAGCGGCCTGGGGCCTGCCAGATAGAGGCTTTCGTCGATCCGGTAGGCATATTCGGAGATTTCTTCGTTACTGGATACTTCCGGCACCGGCAACAGTCGCTTGGCCAGCGTCTGCTGGCGCTGGTTCGAACTCAGCAGCACAGCACTGATCACGGCTCCGGGCGGCAACGCGATCCTCGCCTCTTCCAAAGGCAGCAGCGGGGCGCCGGGCTGGGTTTCGTGGTCCATTCCGGCAACGTCGAGCCTCACGTGGTCTTCGACTTCGGTCAGCCCAAATCCGTCCAGCCGGTATTCCAGCAGGATCTGGGAGGCCGAACGTTCCAGCACCCGCACCGAACCGAAGGCGACAGTGGCCAAAAGCAGAACGGCCAGCACGGTCACCAGCTTTTTCATTGGTCCTTCTTCGTCTGGAAGATCTTTTCCAAGGCAACGATAAGGCCATAAAACACGCCCATGAACACAAATATCCCTCCCATCCCCTGAAGCAGGATGAGCAGGGATCGCGCAAAGTTCTGCGCCACGGTGGCAAGCAGTATGTAGGTCATTTGAGGCCTCTAAGAGTGTTAATAGTGGTAGCTTCTACCTTGGTTGATCATCAGCGCGCGGTAGATCTGTTCGATCAAAACCAGCCGCGCCAGCTGATGCGTGAATGTAAGCGCCGATAGGCAGAGGCACGCGTTCGCCCTTTCTTTGAGGCTCTCATGCGCGCCGTAAACTCCGCCGATCAGGAAAGAGACCGACTTCTCTGCAGATAAATTATTCAGAAACGCGGCAAATTCAAGCGACGTTTTGGCTTCGCCCCGTTCGTCCAGAAGAACAACAAAATCGTCGGGGGTCAGGCGTTTGAGGCAGAGAGCGGCTTCCCGGGCTTTCACGGTCGGGATGCTGCCCGCGGTTTTAAGGCTGACATCCGCGATATCCACCACTTCCAGCCTGGCCATGGGCCTCAACCGCTTCAAATATTCGCCAATACCCTCATTCAGCCAGCCTGAGCGGGTTTTTCCAACCTGAAGGACGCGCAGGATCACCGGTTCATGCAGGCCAGGGCCATAGCCATGCAGAGCATCTTCAGTTCGCCGCGGTCGGCCCGGGAGGGAATGAGGATCGGGGTTTTGGTGCCCACCACCACGTGCGCCACCCGGTAGCCGCAATAGTAGGTGAGCATCTTGCCAAAGATGTTTCCGGCCTCGATGTTGGGCACGATGAAAACATCCGCGACGCCCGCCACGGGGGATTCGATGCCTTTGATCCGCGCGGCGTTGATGTCCACAGCGTTGTCGAAGGCGAGGGGGCCGTCCACGATACAGCCTGTGATCTGCTTGCGGGCGTTCATTTGCGAGATCAGGGCGGCGTCGAGGGTGGCCGGCATTTTGGGATTCACGGTTTCCACAGCGGTGATCATCGCCACTCTCGGTTCCGGCGAACCCAGGCTGTGAGCCACTTGGACAGAGTTTTTCACGATGGCGACCTTTTCCATCAGATCGGGGGCCAGGTTCACTCCGCCGTCGCTGAGCAACTTCAGGCCGCTGGGATGTTCATAGGCCAGCACGTCGGAGATCACGTCGCTCATCCGCAGACCGTTTTCCTTGTCCAGCACGGACCGCAGAAGCTGTCCGGAATCGGTTTTGCCCTTCAAAATGATGTCGCCTTTGCCTTCCCGGGCAAGTTGGACGCTCACTTTGGCGGCTTTCACCAGGTCGCCGCCGATATCCACTATCTCGAAGGAATTCACATGTTCCGGAGCCATCTTTTCCAGCAGGGCCAGGATCTGGGGCTTGTCACCCACCAGCAGGCAGTCGGCCAGATCCTCCTGTTTGGCCAGGATGGCCGCGTCCAGCACGGATTCCGTCTGCGCGGCGGAGATGATCACGGTGCCGCGCCGGCTGGCTTTGACAGCCCTCACCATTTCTTCGAAGTTCTTGTACATGTCTATCTCCGGTTCCCGAGTCGAGGCTCAGGGAGTATATTTTTCGATGAACTCATCCACGAGCGCGTCCTCCCCCGGCTTGAGGTCGGAGAGGATCTTTTTCAGCGCTTCTTTCTGGATCTGGCGCACTCGCTCCCGCGAAAGCCCCATGGTTTCAGCTATTTGGGCAAAGTTTTGGGTTTCCTGCTCCGCGTTCAGGCCATAATAGGTGCGGATGATGTCGGCCTCGCGCTGGTCCAGCTTGTCGATGGCCCGCTTGATCTTGTCCTGCAGGCGTTCCCGGTAATACATTTTCTGGGGATCGGCCATGAGCTCATCCGCGATCATGTCGCCGGTGGAAAAATCCTGAAAGTCGCTGCCGGAGATCAGTTCATCATAGGAAGTTGTTTCGATCATCTGGTCTTGCAGCTGTTCGATGGATTTTTCGGTGATGTTCATCTTTTCGCTCAGTTCCTCAGTTGTAGCCGTCTCACCGGTCTCGGCGTAGATGCGGTCCTGCGTTGCCTTCACCCTGTGCGCGGAACTGGATTTGCCCAGTGGAACGCGGATCAGGGAGCTTTTTTCCGAGACGGCCAGCATGATGCGTTGTTTGATCCACCAGATGGCGTAAGAGATGAGTTTGATGTCTTTTTCCGGATCGAACTTCTCGATCGCCTTGAGCAGGCCGATGTTGCCTTCGCTGATCAGTTCGGATAACGACAAACCCCTGTTTTGGTAGCGGGAGGCGATCTTGACCACAAATTTCAGGTTGGCCTGCACCAGGCGGTTGATCGCGTCACGGTCTCCAGCCTGGGCCCGGATGCCCAGTTCGTGCTCATCTTCGCGGCTCAGCGCCTGAAACTTGGAAATCTCCTTCAGGTAGCTCTGCAGCGCTTGGTCGGCAAATACGTTTTCCCGGCTCATGCGGTCCCATTGACGTTAAGCATCAGAATGGCAGCACTTTGCGGGGATTCAAGGCTGTCCCCTTCACGCGGTATTCAAAATGCACATGGGGGCCGGTGGAGTTGCCGGTGGAGCCCATGTTCGCGATCTTCTGGCCCTGGCTCACCCGGTCGCCCACTCTTACCAGATTCTTCTCGTTGTGAGCGTAAACTGTCATCACAAAATTTGGATGCTCGATCAGGACCACATTCCCGTAGCCGCGTTGGACCCCAGAAAAGACCACCACACCGTCCAAAACCGCGTTGATCGCCGTTCCGGATTTGTTGGCGATGTCTATTCCCTTGTGAGGGCGGCCGCGGCGCATGCCGAATTCCGAGGTCACTTTGCCTTTGGTGGGCATCACGCAATCGGCGCGGACCTTGGAGGACGGACGATCTGAACCCGCGGCAGTCTGGTCTGCGGACGGAGTGCCGGTCAACCAGAGTTTCTGGCCCACACTGATGTCGTTGGAAGAGAGGTTGTTGCGTGTCTTGATGTCTTCCACCGTGATCCCGTGCGCTTTGGAGATGCTGAACAGCGTGTCCTTTGGCTTCACCACGTAGATCTGTTCCACCAACAGCGTGTCCGATTTGGCCGGAGTGGCTGCCTGGATGGAAGAACCGTTTTGATCCCCGGGTTTTTCGCCCTGTTGGGAGTAGCTGGCGGGATCCTTGATGATCAGCCGGTCACCGGGCTTGATCGGCGCATTCTCGGTGGGAAGATTGTTCCAGCGATAAAAATCACCCGGCGCCAACTTGTTGTTCGTGGCAATGCGGAAGGCTGTTTCCCCCGCTTGCACGGTGTAATAATAGTCGTCTGGAAGCTTGAGTTTGCTGTAATCAGTTGGAGGCACAGGGGCTTTGGTTTCCGGCGGTTTTTCGGTCTGGGTGGTCGTAGCGGGGGCGGGTGGAACCTTGAAATCGGGTTTGACCGGATCGGCTTCCTTGATCTTCAAAACCTGTCCGGGGCTGATATTGCTGCCGGTGAGGCCGTTCAATTCCATGATCTGGTCTACGGTCACACTGTATTGTTTGCTGAGCCCGTACAGGGTCTCTTGCTTTTTAACGGTGTGAGTTACCATTTCCGCGGCCAGCCAAGCCGGCAGCAGCAGTGCCATTACCATCATAAACAGCCTCCAGGCAGGTCTGTGACGCCTGCCCAGGCTTTCGGTCTCGCTTCTGGTTTTTCTATCGTATCGAAAATTCATCGTATTCAACCGTTTCGTTTTGTTCCCTGACCACCAGCTCGCGCACGTCAACAAATCTGTTGCCGGCCCGCAGCAGCTCGCAGAATAGCTCCAGATTGGCCCGTTCTCCGCTGACCGCGATCAGCACGCTGCCGTCTGGCTGGTTGCTTGCCCAGCCGGTGAGCGAACACCGCAGCGCGCAGGTTTGGGCGAATCTGCGAAAACCGACGTACTGAACTCGTCCCGTGGCTCGTAGTTCCCATGTAAGCATCTTCTACTCCAATTCAGGAAGTAAACTTTGTATTTCAACTGCTGATATTTGTCAAGGATTCGTTTTCCGTGCTTCCCCACTTTTTGGCCCTGTCTGTTACCCACTATATATGGAGGCAGGTGTTCCGCTCTGGAAAAATTGGGGCATGCCCCGCCCATAACCCTCTCCGATCCGCCTCTCACCAGCCTCCCCTTAAGTTCCCGCTTTTTAGGCGGGAAGTCAAAGAGAGGCCAAGGGGAAGTGAATGGGAGGGGGCTTGGGGGGAATTAAGTTTGGAACCTTGCTCAGATCGCTCAGGCGAGACGGCGCCGCCGGCCAGGATCCCGGAGCAGCCTCGGGAAGGCTAAAGACAGGGTAAAGCGGAGTCCGCGGGGCTGCTCAGATCTCTTCCGCTTCCTGGCCGTAGATCTGTTTGAAGCGGGCGTTGTCGATCTCCACGGGCAGGCCCTCAAAAACTTTCAGCCCGTCCTTGAGCGCGATCACACGGTTTCCGTAGCGGCGGGCGAGCGAGAGAAAGTGCAGCGAACAGATCACGGTGATGCCTTCGGAATTGATCTCGCCGAGATATTGCATGATGGAATCCGCGGTGGCGGGATCAAGGCTGGCCACGGGTTCGTCGGCCAGGATCACGGCAGGGTTCTGCATCAGGGCCCGGGCGATGGCCACCCTTTGCTGCTGGCCGCCGGAGAGGTTTTTCACCTGGCGTCGGGCATAGTCTTTCAGCCCCACCCGGTCCAGATTGTGGTGGGCCGCCTCGAGTTCCGCGGCGCTGTGCTTATCCACCGGGCCGTGATAGCCCAGCCGGCCGGTGAGCACGTTGGTGAGCACGCTGAGGTTTTTCACCAGGTTGAACTGCTGAAAGACCATGGCGATGTTGCGGCGGTATCTGCGCAACTGGGTGGGCGAGAGTTCGCGTACAGACCTTCCTTCGAACAGCACATCGCCGTCATCCGGCTCGATCAGCCGGTTTATGCAGCGCAGCAGGGTGGACTTGCCGCTGCCGGAGAGGCCCAGAAGGATGATGAAATCGCCTCTTTGGACCTCAAAGGAAACTTTGTCCAGCGCCCAGACCTTGTGGTCGTAGGTTTTGCGCAGGTCTATGATCTCAAGTTGGGTCATCCTGCCTCAATCTTTCAAGAACTGCTGGGGATCTTTGCCGAGCGTTTTCAGGGTCTGGCGCACCACGTCGTAATCGGCGTCGGTGGCGGGGGTAAGCCCATCGATGTCATAAAGATCACGCAGGATGGTCTGCCCGTCGTTGGTTTGAGAAAACTTCTCCAGAGCGGCGACCAACGCTTGTTTTACCTGATCGGGAATGCCGCGGCGGAAGGTTACGGTATCGTTGGGGATGGAGTCCGTGAGAGCAACTATCTTGAGCTTGGTGAAGACATCGGGATAGGTCTCGAGCAGCTTTTCGCGCGCGTCCTTGGGCTTGCCGCTGGCATCGGGGGGAGACCAGTAGGTGCAGGCAACGTCCGCGGTTCCGTTGTAAACGGCGGTGATGGCCTGGGGATGGCCACCCGCGAGCGTGTATCTGCCCGGGGTGATGCCCCGCTGTTTCAAAATGGCGGAGGGATAGATGTAGCCGGAGGTTGAAGCCGCGTCGGTGTAGGCCACCACCTTCCCTTCGATTTGCTCAAGGCTGTCGATCCCGCTGCCGGCGCGGGCCACGAACTGTCCGCAATACTTGTTCAAGCCGTTGCGGACGGTCATGAATTCCACCTCGGCGCCGTATTTTTCCTCGGCCAAAACGTAGGCGAAAGTGGGCAGCCAGGCGATGTCGGCCTGGAAAGCGCCGATGGCTTCCACCACGGCGGCGTAACTGGTGGGCACGGCCACTTTGAAATGGTAACCGGTTTCCTGTTCCAGCCAGGCGGCGATCGCCTCCCCGCTGGTAACCACGGTTGAGGCCTCCATCGAGGGTACAAAATACATCTTGATCGGGTTTTTCTTGGACCCGAGCTCAAGATTCGCCTTTTCCAGCTTGTTGGCTTCGCTCATGCAGGAAGCGAGCAACAGGGCGAGGGCCAGTAATAACAGAGCAGCTTGTTTCATGGATTTTACTCCCGTTTATCCGGTCGGATTAATGCGTTTGTTCGGGCGGTCAGATCCATTCCCAATCCTCGAAATATTTGTCCACAACCAGCAGGGGTCTGCCGAGGCGGTCGCGGAGCTCGATCTGGGAAAGATCGTCAAGGGTGATCCCGTCGTGGTTAAAAATATTGGAGGGAACGATAAGGCCTGCGTTGGCTTCAGCCGAATGTTGATCCAGAATGTCTTTCGCGGCCAGCAGTCCGCTCACGCTCACCTGCCCTCCCAGCCAGCGGTTAGAGATGGCTTGGACCCGCAGGGACGAGTTTTCCAGCTTGGGCCCGAGATTGCCGGCCAGTTCCCGCAGAGTGCTTTCAGCCGAGCGCGAAGTGAGCAGTACAAAAGGGATCCCAGCCTTGTCCAGCTCTTTGCCGAAGGCCCGGCGGCGGCGGCGGAAATTCATCCGGCTGAGGCGGAGCATGCCGATCCCGTTTTCCAACTGGGGAAATTCCCCGTAGTAATCTTCATCCGGCACCGGCAGACCGGCCTGGACGAAGAGCTCGTCCGCGGCCTGGACCACTGGATGCTGCTGCCGGAAGGCGTCGATGACGGCGATCGTTTCGGAAGCGAGCTCGGTTGTGAAGGGTTTCAGGGCGGTAAGTTTTTCCCGGAACCCGGTGAGGCCCACGGGCACGATCCCGATGGACAAAGCGTTTACAGAGCCGTCGAGCAGGTCACGAAGGGTGGCCCGCAGCTGCTCGCCGCAGTTGAAACCCGGCACGCAGACGATCTGTAGGTGGAAGCTGATCCCCTGCTCCGATAGGGACCGCAGGGTTTCGAGCACGTCAAACTCCTCGCGATAGCGCATCAGGCTCTTTCTCAGCTTGGGGTCGGTGCTGTGCACGGAAACGTAGAGCGGGCTGATGTGCTGTTCCACTATGCGTTTGAGTTGTGACGGGCGAAGGTTGTTCAAGGTGATGTAATTGCCAAAAACGTAGGAAAAGAGATAATCATCATCCTTCTGATAGAGGCTGGAGCGCAGTCCTGCCGGCAGCTGATCGATGAAGCAAAAAACGCAGTTGTTGGAGCAGGGCGCCAGGTTGTGGGACTCGGGCTCGATGCCCAGAGCCTTGTTGGGCTGCCGCAGCACGGTCACAGATCTGCTGCATCCGCTGGCGCTCAACATTTCCACCTCAAGCTGGTAGTCGTTGGCGTAATATTCCAGGTCGAAGAAATCATGAATGGGCATGGCGTTGATGCTGATGATGGTGTCGCCGCCGCCGATGCCGGCTTTGGCGGCCGGGCTGCGGGGTTGCACTTCAAGCACCTTCAGTGGCATCTGGCCTCAACTGATCTTACGGATCCTGTCGTAGCTGTATTTGAAGCGCTTGATGCCTTCGAAGATCGTGCGGGCCAGGCGTTCCTGATACTGCTTGTTGGCCAGCACCGCCTCTTCGGTGAGGTTCGAGATGAAACCCATCTCGATCAGGATGGCGGGCATGAAGGCCCCGCGCAACACGTAAAAACTGGCCTGTTTCACACCGCGGTCCTGGCCTTGGGCACCGGAGACGAGATTGCGCTGGACCAGCGTAGCCAGTTCGTTGCTGTATTCCAAAAATTCCGTCTGGCTCATGTCGCTGAGAATGAAATCGAGTGCGTCGTAGTTTCTCTTTGCCCCGGCTCCTTCGTAAAGCTCGACGACATCGTTCTCCAGGGCTTCCACCGCGCGTGAAGCCGAGGTGGAGTTGGTGGCCAGATAATAGGTCTCCAAGCCTCTCGCGCTACGGTTTTTGGAGGCGTTGGTGTGCAAGCATACGAACAGATCGGCTTTTTTGTCCATGGCAAACTTGGTCCGCCCGGAAAGTGAAATGAAGCGATCATCCGCGCGGGTCATCAACACTTCCAATCCCAGTTCTTTTTCCAGCATGGTTTTCAACAACAGGCCCACGTTCAGATTGATGTCCTTTTCCCGGGTTCCGTTCTTTCCCACCGCGCCAGGGTCCTTGCCGCCGTGGCCGGGGTCCAGCACGATCCGGACCACACCTTTGTCCACCGGCCGGGGAATGTGCAGGACGTCGTTTTTAAGGGCGATTTCCTGGGGAAAATGCAGCGGCAGGCTGTTCAGGAGGAAGGTTTCGGGAACGTAGTAATCTGCGCCCACCTGTAAAAAGGGGTACTGCATGTTGAAGATGCCCTCAGCGTAACTGTAATATGGCGAATTGGTTACGAAAATGAACTGTTGTCCGTTGTACCAGAAACTGATCCGGTGGTCGTTGTATTCACTGTACTCCACCCGGACCATGGTGTGGAGTATCGCGTTCATCTGTTCGAGGGCAACGTAGGAGCGACTCTCCAAGGTTACGGTGGGCAGTTTTTTGGGTATCTTGGCGGGCATGAAAAGCAGATTGATCTCGGCGCTCAAAAATGTGGCGAAGCCTGAGAGCAGGATCAGGCCCAGGAGGATGGGTTTGAATTTATTTGGCATTGTGTTTCCTTCCGTGAAAATGGGTTATGGGTTTGTCGAATCCTTCTTCTTGCGAAGAGAAAACCGGGGTCCAGTCCGGAGAGGGTTCCAGTTCCTGAGCGTAAACCTCAGAAAATCCGAGGTTTAGCGCCAGTTCCAGCGCTTCGGCGTACTCCTCGGGACGCAGCCCGCGAGCGAGTTCTGGATAGCTCTGGACCGCGGCGGTAGGGTAATATTGGGCCATCAGACTCAAAGCCACATCCCCTCCCAGGTTTTCCCGCAGACGGTACAGCGCTTCCCGGGTGCCGGCCAGACGGTTGGGCAGCACCAAATGCCGCACCAGCAATCCCCGCAGGGCCAAACCGGCTTCCGAGACCGCCAGCTTTCCCACCTGGGCGTACATTTCCTGCAGCGCCCGCAGCGCGATCGCGGGATAATCTTTTGCCCGGGAATACTTTAAGGCGTAGGCGGGATGGGCGTATTTGAGGTCAGGCAGGTAGATATCCACCAGTCCAGCCAGGGTTTCGAGGGTTGCGGGAGTTTCGTAGGCGTTGCTGTTCCAGATCAGCGGAATGGTTAAACCTTCCAGGCGCGCGAGCTTGATCGTCGCGGCCAGTTGCGGCGTGTATTGCGTAGGTGAGACCAGGTTGATGTTGTGGGCCCCGGCGGCCTCAAGCCGCAGCATCGTCTGGGCGCAATCCTGCTCGCTGATGTCCCTGCCCCAGCCCAAATGCGAGATCTGGTGATTCTGGCAATAGACGCAGCGCAGGTTGCAGTGCGACAAAAAGATGGTGCCGCTGCCTCCAGTGCCGCTGAGGACTGGCTCTTCGCCGTGATGGAGATGGACGCTGTTCACCCGCAGCAAGGACCCAGCGCCACAGAAACCCGTGGTTTCACAACGGTTTACGCCGCAATTCTGGGGGCAGAGCTTGCAGGCGAGCAGTTGGGGGTGGTTAAAACTCATGTTTCATGCAGAGCAAATGCTTGGGGCAGAAGTGTTTCCAGGTCGCTAAGGATGCTGCCCAAGCGGTTGGCGTAGACGATCTTTATTTGGGGGCTGAACTCGGCCAAAACCTGACGGCAGGCGCCGCAGGGAGGGAATATCTCGTCGGAATCCACATAGATGGCGAGAGCCAGAAATTCCCGCTTGCCTTGATTCACAGCCGCGAAGAGGGCGTTGCGCTCGGCGCAGATGGTGAGTGAATAGGAAGCGTTTTCCACGTTGCAGCCGGTGATCACGCTGCCATCGGCGCAGAGCATGGCGGCGCCCACCCTAAAGCCTGAATAGGGCGCGTAAGCCTCTTCCGTGGCGGCGCGGGCTTGCTCCAGCAGGATGTCGAGATCGATGCTCACGCAGTCCCCAACAGGGCCAGGATGAGGCCTCCGGCGATAACCGAGCCGATCTGGCCGCCCACATTCACGCTCACGGCCGGCATCAGCAGAAAGTTGAAGGGATCCTCTTTCAGCCCCATTTGATGAACAACCCGCGCGGACATCGGAAAGGCCGATATCCCGCAGGCGCCGATCATGGGGTTGATCTTGTGTTTTCGGAAGAGGTTGAGCAGTTTGGCGAAAAGCACTCCGCCAGCGGTGTCGAAGATGAAGGCCACCAAGCCCAGAGCGAAGATCAGCAGGGTCTCGGGCCGCAGAAATGCCGCGCCGCGCATGGTGGAGGCGATGCTGATGCCCAGGAAAATGGTTACCAGATTGGCGAGTTCGTTTTGCGCGGATTTGGACAGCCCTTCCAACACGCCGCATTCGCGGATCAGGTTGCCGAACATCAGGAAGCCGATCAGGGCGGCCGAAGCGGGAACGAAGATCCCGGCGATCAGCGTGATGGCGATGGGGAAGATGACCTTCACCACCCGGGGAATGTCGCCGGCGTGATAATCCATGCGGATCCTGCGCTCTTCCTTGGAAGTGAGCAGTTTTATCACCGGTGGCTGGATTATCGGCACCAAGGCCATGTAGGAATACGCCGCCACAGAGATCGCGGGCAGGAGGTCCTTGGCGAATCGGTTGGCCACGTAGATCGAGGTGGGGCCGTCAGCCGCGCCGATGATGCCGATCGCCCCGGCCTGCCTGAGGTCAAACCCCATCAGTGTGGCCGCGGCAAAGGTTACAAAAATGCCCAGTTGCGCCGCCGCGCCGAACAGCAGCATGGAGGGGTTTTTCAGCAGCGGTGAGAAATCGATCATGGCACCGATGCCGATGAAGATCAGCAGCGGAAAGAGTTCGGTGGAAATGCCGGCGTTAAAGAGTATCTGCAGCGGTCCGTGCTCTCCCACGGCCGCGGAGAAGGGAATGTTCGTCAGAATTGTCCCAAACCCGATGGGCAGCAGCAGGGTAGGCTCATATTTCTTCGCGATCGCCAGCCAGATCAGCACCAGGCCGATCAGGATCATCACCGCCTGCTGCCATTCAAAGGCCAGGAT
>CAZVXH010000049.1:0-18977 GCA_964631015.1 uncultured Candidatus Cloacimonadota bacterium
CGGCTTTCGCCGCTGGTGCGGATGATGAGGTCCGGATCGGGCTGGCCGGCGGTGTAAAGATAGCGGGAAAAGGTCTCCGGGGTGAGGTTGGTGATGGCGTCCGGATTGTTGGCGTTTTGCTGCACGAGTTTCTGGATGCCTTCAACGATCTCGGCGCGGCCGCCGTAGTTGAAGGCCATGTTCACCGTGAGACCTGTGTTGTGACGGGTTACAGCCGCGAGCTCGCGGATCCCGGCCAGATAGGCGGGATCGAGGCGCGCTTCGCTGCCGAGGATGTTCACAAAGATGTTCTGGCGGTGAAGTTCGGGGATCTCCTTTTCCAGAAACTCCCGAAGCAGTTTCAGCAGGCCCTGCACCTCTTCGGCGGGGCGGCTCCAGTTCTCGGTGGAAAAAGCGTAAAAGGTGATGTAGCCCAGTTTCAGTTCCACACCGAGTTCCACCACCTGGCGTACGGCTATCGCCCCGGCCCGGTGGCCGTACATGCGGGGACGCCTTTTCCGCGTGGCCCAGCGGCCGTTGCCGTCCATGATGATGCCCACGTGCGCGGGTAAACGGTTCGGATCGAGCTGCGGCAGTAGCTTTTTATAGTTCACGCGGGACTCACTGCATCCGTTGCTGCGCCTTGAATTTCAACCAGGCGTAGATGAAGCCGTCCAAGTCGCCGTCCATCACGCGGTCCACGGTTCCCACCTCGTGGTTGGTGCGGTGATCCTTTACCATCTGATAGGGCTGGAAAACGTAGGAGCGGATCTGGTTGCCCCAGCCGATCTCGCTTTTGCCCGCCTCCTCCTTCTTCTTCTCGGCTTCACGCTGGTCCTCGTAATACTGGTAGAGCCGGGAACGGAGGATGGCCATGGCTTTTTCACGGTTTTGGTTTTGGGAACGTTCGTTTTGGCAGGAAACCACGATCCCGGTGGGCAGATGGGTAATGCGAACGGCGGAATCGGTGGTGTTCACATGCTGTCCGCCGGCGCCGCTGGAGCGGTAGGTATCGATCTTGAGGTCCTTGGTGTCGATCTCCACCTCGATGTCGTCGTCGAACTCGGGATAGACGTAGACCGAGGCGAAGGAGGTTTGACGCTTGCCCTGGGAATTAAAGGGCGAGATCCGCACCAGGCGGTGGATGCCGATCTCGGCTTTGAGCATGCCGTAGGCAAAGCTGCCGCTTATCTCCACGCTCACGCTCTTCAGCCCGGCCTCTTCGCCGGGCAGGGAATCGATGATAGTGGCGGAAAACTTGTTCTGTTCGGCCCAGCGGGTGTACATGCGCAGCAGCATCTCGGCCCAGTCCTGCGCTTCGGTGCCTCCGGCGCCCGCGTGGATGGTGAGCAGGGCGTTTTCACCGTCGTATTTTTCGTTCAGGTAACACTCGATCTCGGCTTTTTCGATGAATTGCTGCTGAGCGGGCAATTCGCGCGCAGCTTCGGCCAGGAGATTGGGATTGGGGTCTTCGTCAAGCAGCAGAAGATAGGTTTCCAGATCGCCCCTCAACGATTCCAGGGCACGGATGTGGGCGATCTCTTCGTTGGCCCGGCTGAGCTGGCGAGTGATCTTTTTGGCCTGGTTCTGGTCATTCCAAAAACCGGGCGCGTTTATCTGAGCCTGGAGGCTGGCCGTCAGGGCCTCTTTCTGCTCCAGGTCAAAGCAACCTCCGGATCTCTGAGATCTGATCGATCAGGGCGCTTGCTTCCTTGCGGTAATCTGTGTATTCCATGGTTGTGTTTCCTGCTTGCGTCGAGATAAAAAAATATGTCAGAGCATTAAATCTCATCGCCACGATTTTGTCAAACCTTTTGTTGGAGCGCAGAATTTTATTGACAAATCAGCGCCACTTTCTAAAAAAAGCTCGTTTCCATAACAAGAACGGATTTTCCGCAAACCACAAATCAGACTGAGGTGACGAATATGATTCCTGTCTTATGGTACATAGCCCCGGTGGGGGCTGTTCTGGCGCTGATCTTCGCGGCAATTTTCTTCTATCAGGTGAAAAGATCCAACCCCGGCAACGCCCGGATGATCGAAATCGCTTCCTACGTGCGTGAGGGGGCCTTTGCCTATCTGCGGCAGCAGTACAAAGGGGTGGCATTTTTCTTTCTGGGCGCCTTTTTGGTTTTCCTGTTCATGTCGCAGGTACTGCACGTGCTGCACTGGCTGGTGCCTTTCGCCTTCCTCACGGGAGGCTTTTTCAGCGCTCTGGCAGGGTTTGTGGGGATGAACATGGCCACCCTGGCCTCCAACCGCACCGCCCAGGCCTGCTCTGAAAGCCTCAACAAAGGCCTCAAGATCGCCTTCCGCGGCGGCGCCGTGATGGGACTTACCGTGGTCGGGCTCGCCCTGATCGACATCTCCGCCTGGTTCTTCATCCTCAACCGAGCCGGCTTTCCCCTCCACACGATCACCGTGGTGATGCTGAGTTTCGGCATGGGCGCGTCCACCCAGGCCCTGTTTGCCAGGCTCGGCGGCGGCATCTTCACCAAGGCTGCCGATGTCGGAGCGGACCTCGTGGGCAAAGTGGAAGCCGAGATCCCGGAAGACGACGTGCGCAACCCCGCCACCATCGCGGATAACGTGGGTGACAACGTGGGCGACGTGGCCGGCATGGGCGCGGACCTCTATGAAAGCTACGCCGGCTCCATCCTCGCCACCGCCGCCCTGGGCCTCAGCGCCGTCACCACCCTGGGACCGCAGTTCGCGGCCGACAAGATCAACTTTGTGATCGCGCCGATGGTGCTGGCCGGGATCGGAGCCTTGCTCTCCATTTTGGGTGTGTTTATGGTGAGCACCAAGGAAAATGCCGGTACCAAAGAGCTGATGTTCGCCCTTAACAAAAGCGTCTACGGCACCTCCATCCTGATCGCCATCGCCTCCTTTTTTATCACCCGTGCGATGCTGCCGGCGGATTACTGGTTCGGCATCTTCATCTCCACAGTGATCGGCCTGATCTGCGGAATTCTGATCGGCCTCTTCACCGAACACGATACCTCCCACAGCTACAAACCCACCCGCGACATCGCGGCCCAGGGCAGCTACGGACCCGCCACCGTGATCCTGGAAGGGATCGCTGTGGGCATGCGCTCCACCGTGGGGCCAGTGCTCACGATCGTGGCGGGGATCCTGACAGCCTTCATCTGCAGCCACGGCTTCCAATCGATCGAAATGGGACTCTACGGCATCGGCTTCGGCGCGGTGGGCATGCTGGCCACTCTGGGTGTGACTTTGGCCATGGACGCCTTTGGCCCCATCGCCGACAACGCAGGCGGCAATGCCCAGATGTCGCACCTGCCGGATAACGTGCGTGAAATGACTGACAACCTGGACAGCGTTGGCAACACCACCGCCGCCACCGGAAAAGGTTTCGCCATCGGCTCCGCCGCCCTCACCGCCATGGCTTTGTTGGCCGCCTATCTGGAAGAGGTGCGGTCGGCGCTGATCATGGCCGGAGGCAAGGTGGGCCAACTCATGCAGATCCACTATGCCCAAAACATCGTGGAACACGTAAAGGTGGAAAGTGCCACCGTGATGGATTTCATCAACTTTTACCAGATCCACGTACTCAATCCCAAATTCTTGCTGGGCATCTTCATCGGCGGCATGGTGGTCTTCGTCTTCGCCGCCCTCACCATCAAGGCCGTGGGTAAAGCCGCGGGCCTGATGGTGGCTGAGGTACGGCGCCAGTTTCACGAGATTCCCGGCATCCTGGAAGGCACTGGCAAGCCGGATTATTCCAGCTGCGTGAAGATCGCCACCATCGGCGCCCAACAGCAAATGCTGCTGCCGGCCGTGGTAGGGATCGTGACCCCCATCCTCACAGGCCTGGTCTTCGGCGTGGCCGGCGTTTTGGGTGTTCTGGCCGGTGCCATGGTCAGCGGCTTTGTGCTGGCCATCATGCTCAACAATTCAGGCGGAGCCTGGGACAACGCCAAGAAATATGTGGAAACGGGCGAACACGGCGGAAAATCGTCCTCCGTGCACAAAGCCACTGTGGTGGGCGACACCGTGGGCGATCCTTTCAAAGATACAGCCGGACCCTGCATCAACATCCTCATCAAGCTGATGAGCATGGTCTCCATCGTCTTCGCCGGCCTCATCGTTAATTATTCCCTGCGGGTGGAAACCATCCAACCGCCTTTCACCAAACAGGGCGTGGACCTGAACATGCAAAACAAGATCATCCCCGCCGGAGCGTCCGGCCAGACCGCCGATCCCTGCGCCGATTGCCTTGAAGAGTGTCTCGACCGCCAGCCCGCGTTACCCGCGCCGCCGGCTAACCCCGGGGTTCCGGAGCTGCCGGCCCGCCCGGGAACTCAACCCCAACCAACCAGTTAACACAACCATGGAGATACCAAGATGAAGAAACTTAGCCTCTGTTTGATATTGATCGGCCTCGCGCTGCTGGGCGCCCTCAGCGCCCAGAACCGCGAAGTATTTCTCACGGAAGATTTCAGCTCCGGCACCTTCCCCCCCGCCGGCTGGACCATCAGCAACAACGCCGGCAATTGGAGCCTCTTTGCCGGGGCCAACGCCGGCGGAACCACTCCGGAACTGCGTTTGAGCTGGAGTCCCCAGTTCAACGCCGCTTCCTACTTCATATCGCCACTCGTGGACACCTCCGGCGAAACGACCATCTATGTGGATTTTCGCCATTTCCTTGACCATTATGACACACCCTACACCATCGGCGTGGCCACCCGCTCGAACCAGGGCGCCTGGAACGTGGCTTGGAGCGTGAACCCCACTGGCAATGTGGGCCCCGAACTGCGCACCGTGGCCATCTCCAACGCCGACGTCGGTTCCACCGATTTCCAGTTCGCCATCTACTTCAGCGGCAGTTCCTACAACATCGACTACTGGTACATCGACGACATCAAACTCTACACCCCTTTCCCCTATGATCTGGGCATCATGGCAACCAACCTGCCCGCCCAGGTGGATGCCGGAACCACCATCAGCCCCAGCTGCACAGTGAAAAACCTTGGCCTCAACCCGCTCGACGCCAGGGTAAGCCTCAATGTCTACCGCGGCGACGAATTGCTCTTGGATACGCCCTATCCCTACACATCATACATGCAGCCCAATGAGACCGTCACCGCCTTTTTGCCCGCCTTTGTTACCCCCGCCGCCAACGAGCTCTATCGCTTCGTGTTTACTGTAACCAACTCTGAGGGCATGGTGGATGACGATACGAGCAATAACACTCTTACTGCCTACGTGAACACCTGGACCGTCCCCAAACAGATGGTGGTGCTGGAGATAGGCACCGGAGGCTGGTGCCAATATTGCCCCGGCGCGGCCATGGCGGCTGACGATTTCGTCGACGGCGAATACAACGTGGCCGTGATCGAAAACCACAACGGCGACCCCTACGCCAACGATACTTCCAACAACCGCAACGACTATTACGGCATCAGCGGCTATCCCACCGGATTTTTCGACGGCACCCTCAGCTATGTGGGCGGAAGCAACACCACCAGCATGATCGGCAACTACATGCCTCTTTACAACCAGCGCAACGCCATCAAAACCCCGCTGAACCTGCACATCTACGGTGAGGAGAACCGCGAAAACTACGATATCACCATCCGCGTGGAAAAGCTCGCCCCGCTGCCCTATCCAAATCTGGTGGCCCATCTGGCCCTGACAGAATCCGACATAGCCTACAACTGGCAAGGCCAGAACCACTTAAACTTCGTGAACCGCATGATGTATCCAAACTGGCTGGGAACCGCTGTGGACCTGGCCAACGCCCCACTGGGAGACACCGACGTGGTCCTCTCCATCGTCAAAGACCCAAGCTGGGTGGCCACCAGCTGCGAACTCGTTGCCTTCATCCAGAACCTGGATACCAAGGAGATCATCCAAGGCCAGAAGATCATGATCTACAACCTCGTGGCCCCGCCCGTGGCCGTTAGCGATCCCGGCCTGCCCGCGCTTCAAACCCGGCTGGCCAGCATCGCGCCCAATCCCTTCAGTTCCTCCGCCACCATCAGCTACAGCCTCAAGGACAGCGCGCCCGTGAGCCTGGCTGTCTACAACCTCAAAGGCCAGCTGGTGAAAACCCTCGTGGCCGAGACCAAGGCCGCCGGCACCCACCAGCTTAGCTGGGACGGTCTCGACGCCGGCGGAAACTCAGTTGCCAACGGCGCTTACATCCTCCGCCTGAGCAGCGGACAGGAAGTCTCCACCCGTAAACTCATGTTCATCAAATGATCCCCTCCGGCGCGTTGGCGCCGCTTGTTCAGGCCGGAGAAACCCTCCGGCCTTTTTATATGCATTTAAAATCTTTGGCTGGAATTTCCAAGACACCATGGGAATGTCCGCGGTTTACCACAGGTCGAAGATTGTCACGGCCCAGTCCGGGTGTTTTGGCCAGGTGGCAGCATTCAGCAAAAAAAACTTGACCGGACTGCAACTGTCGTGTTCGTGGTATTTGGCCAACGAGACCAGTTTGATGTTTGAGCAACGGGGCACCCAGGTGTTTCCGCAAAACCCGATCAACCCTGAGTAGGAGTGGAAGCCGGACTTGGGAACGACCTCCGGTTGATCATGAGGTGTTATAACCAAAATCTTTGTAACAGAGTGAACGATATGGAACAACCAGCAACAATTGACGAACAGGAAAAGGTTACCATAAACGCTGATACCATCCGGGAGTTGTGGACCAAAACCTACAACCGGGAGGGGAAGCCTGATTGGTCGCACATTTTTCCCTACTATCACCCGGATGTTGTTTTTCAGGACACCATCCAGCGCATTGAAGGGCTCGACAATTTCATCGCCATGTGCAACCGGCTTACCAAGCGCACCCAGCAGCTTAAGATGGAGATCCTGGCGGTGGCCCAAAACGATAATGTGATCGTGTTTGACTGGATCATGACCATGATGTTCAAAAAATATCCCAATACACCCATGTACGGGGCCACCAAATTGGTGCTCAGCGAGGATGGCTTGATCAAGGAACAGCGTGATTATTACGATCTCTGGGGTGACATTTTCAACAACATTCCCCGGTTTAACAAGATGTACCGCAAATTTCTGGTTAAGAAATTCGGTTAGATGACTGCTGTGAAAAACAAAATAACGCAGTATCTGCGCGCGTACAAGTGGTCCAACATCTTCGCGATGATCAGAAACAACGGCAGAGACCCCAGGCCATGTGCCGACAGATTTGAGGGTAAACTTGTGGCCATCACCGGCGCCACTTCAGGCATTGGCCATAGCACCGCCCGCAAATACGCGTCTCAGGGTGCCAACCTTTTGTGCGTCAACCGGAATCCTGAGAAGTCCGAAGCATTACGCCGGGAACTGGAAAGCGAGTTTGGCGTGAAGTGTGATTGCAGGATCGCCGACCTGAGTGTTTTAAGCGATGTGTTCCGTGTATCCGGCGAACTGGCGCGGCTGGAAACTCCCATCGACGTACTGATCCACAATGCCGGTGTTTACCTCACCCAACGTGAGCTCACAGCCGAAGGAATTGACAAGGTTTTTATGGTGCATTATCTTTCCTCGTTCATCATGAATCACCTGTTGATGGATAAACTCAAGGCGCAGGCCGGCGCGCGGATCATCATGGTGGGTTCCGAAGGGCACCGTTTTGCCGCTTGGGGCCTCAGATTGGACGATCTGAATTGGGAACGGCGCAGGTACACGGGCTTGAAAAGCTATGGCTCCGCCAAACTGGCTCAGTTACTGGCGATGTTGTGCTTCGCGGAGCGCTTCCAAAATTCGGGAGTGACTATCAACACCATGCATCCGGGGGCGGTGAAGACCGATACGGGGCAGGAAAACGGGGCATTCTACCGTTGGTTCAAAAGAAACTTTTTCGACAAAACCCTTAAATCTCCGCAAGTATCCGCGGAAGCGCTTTACACCTTGGGTGTTTCCCAAGATCTGGCTGGCGTGAGCGGGAAATTTTTTAACCTGACCACCGAAGAAGAGCCGGCTCCTCCTGCCCTGGACAGGGAACTGGCCGGCCAGTTATGGGAGGAAACGCTGCGTATGACCGGGATCAAAGAATGAAGATCACCAACAATGATCCACTCGATCGTGTTTGGGGGTTGAATCATGCCTGAAAAAACCTACGCTACAATAGTTGTCGGCGGCGGAATTGCTGGTTTGACCGCCACCGCCTATCTGGCCCGCGAGGGGCAGGCAGTCCTGCTGCTGGAAAAGAACAAAGAATTGGGAGGACTGGTCAACACCCTTTCCAGCGACGGGTTCCTCTTTGATACCGGGGTGAGGGCCCTGGAAAGCGCCGGCATCATCCTCCCCATGCTGAAGGAACTGAATATCGAGCTCGAAGTGTTGCCCAGCCCGGTATCGCTGGGGATCGAAAATGAGATCCTGCACCTCGACGGGATCGACAGCCTGCCGAAATACCGGGAGTTTCTGAAAAAATTCTACCCCACCAGCGGAGCGGAGATCGACGTGGTGGTGAAAACCGTCCGTAAGATCATGAAGTACATGGATGTTCTGTATGGCATCGACAATCCGCTGTTCAAGGACCTGAAGCACGATACAGGATACATCTTCAAAACCCTGCTGCCCTGGTTTCCCCGGTTTCTGCTTACCGTGAGTAAAATAAACCGCATGCAGTATCCGGTTGAGGAATACCTGAATTCCGTGGTGCAGAATACCTCGCTAAAGGATATCATCGCCCAACATTTTTTCAAGAACACACCCACTTTCTTCGCCCTGAGTTACTTTTCGCTCTATCTGGACTATTTTTACCCCAAGGGGGGCGTGGGCAAACTGGCGGAAGTTTTGCGCGACAAGATCCTGGAACTGGGCGGCGAGATCAAAACCGAAACCAGGGTTAAAGTTGTATCGCCTGACCTGAAGACAGTTACCAGTGACAAAAACATCAGCTACGCCTATAAAAACCTGGTCTGGGCCGCCGACCTGAAAACTCTGTACAGCATAACCGAAACACGCAACCTTACCGCCGATGTACGGGCCGGATTCGCGGAGGTGAAGGATAAAATGCTTCGCAACAAAGGCGGCGAATCAGTTTTTTCGCTGTTCCTGAAGGTGGACTCTCCCCTGATAAGTTTTGGGGCGATTGCCAACGGCCATTTTTTCTACACCCCCTCCCGGCAAGGCTTGGGCGAAACGCACCGCGGGGAGCTTCGGCAGCTGCTGCGCGACTTTGACAAGCTCAGCAGGCAGGAAGTTCTGGCCTGGCTCGACCGCTTCATCGCCCTCAACACATTCGAGATATCCATTCCCGGCCTGAAGGACCCCGAGACCGCTCCTGCCGGCAAGACGGGCGTCATCATCAGTTTTCTGGCTGAGTATGAGCTGTTCAAAAAGGTGGAAGAGGCCGGTTGGCTCGATGAGTTTGTCGCCGGGATCGAGGATCGCGTGGTCAGGGTGATCGCGGAATCGGTGTATCCCATGCTCAAGGATAAGGTGATCTCCCGTTTTTCCTATTCTCCCCTGAGCATTCACAACCGCATTGCCAGCTCCGAGGGGGCGATCGTGGGCTGGGAGTTCCAGCCGAACATGCCTGTGATCAACCAGATCCAGATCGCCGACCGCTCGATCTTCACACCTCTGCCCTCAGTTTACCAGGCGGGTCAATGGGCCTACAGTCCCGCCGGGGTGCCGATGTCGATCCTCACGGGAAAAATCGCCGCGAACAGGATCGCCAAACCAAAGCACAAAGGATGATCTTGGGCTGAACGAGCAGGGTGGTTCCCGGTGTTGGCGTTGCCACCTCAACCCTGCCCTTGGCAAGCAAGAATATGCAGCCTTGCCATCGACGCTGGCGGATACTGTGTTCTGATCCAACTTCACGCAGCGCCCAACGCCAGTCCCCAACGCGCTTTTACACACTTTCAAGGCGGACATCGCCCCAAGCACTCTCTCACTCACCCCTTGTTCGCCTCCCGCACAGTTCCCCCCTGTCAGGCGGGAAGTGTGGGGGAGGTTAGCTGGAAGTGAATACGAAGTGTAATCAGGGCGGACCCGGCTTTTTTCACCGTGCGTCTTCCCCACTACAAAAACGGTGGCCCCGTATGTAGTGGGTAACGCTCTGTAGACACACCAATTTTTTTGGGGGGTAAGCCAAGGGCGCGGAGGGAAATTCCGCGCCTTCAGATATCGTTCCGGGGCGGAAAGGCCGGCGAGGCCAGTCCCCCGAATAGCTATATTTTTTACTGCTGTTTGCCGATCTCCATGCCGCGTTTGATGGCGGCAAGGTTCTTTTCGAGGAGTTCGGGATCCTTGGCCTTGAGAAAGGCGTTGAGGTCTTCTTCCATGGTCTCGTACTTGATGAGGCCGGTTTTGCCGATCACAATGCCGATGGCAAGCATGTTCATCACCCGCATGGAGCCGATCTCCAGGGAGATATCGCTCATGGGGGCGGCCACGATCTTCACGTCATCGCGTTTGCAGCCGTGGGGGCAGGCGTTGGTATTGATTATCACCACGCCGCCGGCGCGGACGCTGGGCCCGAATTTGTCCAGGGAAGGCTGGTTGAGGGCCACCAGGATGTCCGGGTAGCTGACGATGGGAGAGGCTATGGGTCCGTCGGAAACCACGGTGGAGACGTTGGCCGTTCCGCCGCGCATTTCGGGACCGTAGGAAGGCAGCCAGGAAACATTCCTCCCCTCTTTCATGCCCGCCTGGGCGATGAATTTGCCGATGGTGAGAACGCCTTGTCCGCCGAATCCGGCGCAGATCATTTCAGTGGTCATCATTCCACCCCCTCGCCCTTGTCCCGGAACAGGCCGGGTTTGAAGAAGGGCAGCATGTTTTCCCTGGCCCAGTCGCGCGATTTAACGGGGTCGATGCCCCAGTTGGTGGGGCAGGTGCTCACAAATTCGATGAAGGTGAAGCCGCGTCCTTCCTTGTTATAGCGGATCGCTTTGTCCACGGCCTTTTTGGCTTTGATGATCTCGGCCGGGCTGAGCAGCGACACCCTTTCGATGTAATAGGGCGCCACCAGGGTGTTCAGCAATTCGCAAACGCGGATGGGATAGCCGATGTCGTCCACGTCGCGGCCGTAGGGGCTGGTGGTGGTCTTCATTTCGGGCAGGGTGGTGGGGGCCATCTGTCCGCCCGTCATGCCGTATATGGCGTTGTTGACGAAGAAGATGGACATCTTTTCACCGCGGTTCGCGGCGTGAACGATTTCGGCGGTGCCGATGGCGGCGAGATCGCCGTCGCCCTGATAGGTAAAGACATGCATTTCCGGCCGGGCTCGTTTCATGCCGGTGGCAACGGCGGGAGCGCGTCCGTGAGCGGCCTGGGCCATGTCGAAATTGAAGAATTTATAGGCGAAGACAGAGCAGCCGACCGGAGCGACGCCGGCCATCAAGTTGATGAGTCCCTGCTCCTGAATGGCTTCGGCGATGAGGCGGTGGGCCACTCCGTGGAGGCAGCCGGGGCAGTAGGTGAAGGGTGTTTTGGTGAAGGTTTCGGGTCTGGTCGCGATAACTTCCATTTCTTTCCTCCTTATCAGAAACAGGCTTCCAGCTTGGCCTGGATCTCCGCCGGGGTGAAAACTATCCCGCCGACCTTGCCCCAGAATTTAACGGGGACCTTGCCGGCCACGGCGATCTTGACGTCGTCGAGCATTTGGCCGGTGTTGAGTTCAAACACATATACTTCCTTGACCTTGGGCCCGATGGCGGCGGCGACAGCTTCGTAAGGATAGGGCCAGCAGGTGATGGGACGGATGAGGCCTACGCTCTTGCCGGCCGCGGTGAGTTCGTTGATGGCGGATTTCACCACGCGGGAAGCCGTTCCCCAGGCCACGCAGAGCACTTCATTGGCGTCGGAAAGGTTGTAGGTGTCGTATTGGATCTCGTTCTTTTCGATCACGGCGTACTTCTCATACAGCTTTTTCACGTGTTTTTCCAGCACGGCGGGGTCGATTTCCAGCGAGTTGATCTCGTGATGGTGTTTCCCGTCTCCGTCCGCGTTGGGGCAGATGCACCAGGAAGTGTGCTGGTTGCCCAGAACCTCGATCTCCGCGTCGGTTTTGGCTTCCCTGAATTCCACTGGTTCCATCATCTGGCCCAGCATGCCGTCGGCCAGGATCATCACAGGATTGCGGTATTTATCCGCCAGTTCGAAGGCCTCGGAGGCCATGTCCGCGAATTCCTGCACAGAAGCGGGGGCGAGTACGATGAGGCGGTAATCACCATGTCCGCCGCCCTTGGTGGCTTGATAATAGTCTCCCTGGGCGGGTTGGATGTCACCCAGCCCGGGTCCGCCGCGCTGAACGTTCACGATCACCGCGGGCAGTTCCGCGCCGGCGATGTAGGAGATCCCTTCCATTTTAAGGGAAATTCCGGGCGAGGAGGAGGAGGTCATCACGCGTTTTCCGGTCCCGGCGGCGCCGTAGACCATGTTGATGGCCGCGACTTCGCTTTCAGCCTGGAGGAAGGTTCCCCCCACCTTGGGCATCATCTTGGCCATGTATTCGATCAGTTCGCTCTGGGGAGTGATCGGATAGGCGAAATAGTGCCGGCAGCCAGATCTGATCGCGGCTTCGGCCACGGCTTCGTTGCCTTTCATCAATATTTTCGACATCTTGTCCTCACTTCTCGACCGTGATCGCCACATCGGGGCAGGTCATGAAACACATTTTACAGGCGATGCATTCGTCCTGGTTGAAACACTCGGCGTAGTGGTACCCTTTCGCGTTGATGTTCTCGGAAAACCTGATGATCTTCTTTGGGCAGGACGCGATACAGAGCCCGCAACCTTTGCAATAATACGGATCTACCGTCATTCTGGGCATGGCCGTACTCCTTTTCTACAGTAATTTTCTGATGCTGCGATAGAGCCTGTGACAGGGCTTTTCTGTCAAACTATTTTTCGCGCCGCCCGCCCCAACGTCTTTTATGGGGCAACCGGGAAATTCCGGCTTTGAGGCGGCTGATCCGCACGCCTTTGGGGCGCAAAGAGGGTCTTCCTTACCCCTGGCCAAGGTATTGCCGCGCAGCGCGTTAACCCAAAAATACGAAAAAAAACCTTGACAAAAATGGGCCGGTCAAAAAACTCACCGGCGAGACTTAAGAAAAACATGGAACAACAAAATGAGAAATCAATCTAAGAAAATTCTCTCCACTGTTTTCGCGATCTGGGTGATGTTCATCGCTCCGATAATCGCGCAAACCGTGGCGGGAGAACCGAGCACGGAAGAGCTCACGATCCCTGAATCTCAGGCGGTGGTGATCGATTCCCTGCACACCCAGGAACCTCCGGGAGTGGAAGAAGCACCGCCGGGCGAGACCTGGGTGGCCTCCTACTATGGCAGAGGCTTCCACGGTCGCCGCACAGCCAGCGGTGAAGTTTACAACCAGTACGCGATGACCTGCGCGCACAAATCCCTCCCCTTCCAAACCCTCCTAAAAATCACCAATCCCAGAACTGGTAAGAACGTGATCGTTCGCGTTACGGACCGCGGTCCCTTCATACGCGGCCGGGACATCGACCTCTCTTACTGCGCGGCCAAGGAAATCGGCATGATCGCCGCCGGCGTGATGAAGGTGGAAGTGGTTAAACTTCAGGACAGAAAAGAGTACTCCGAGCTGTAGCCCGATCCTGAGATCCAAAACACGGAATCAATCCTTGCCCTTATGCCAGAGTAAAGATTGATTCCATTTTTGTATGTGGAGGTATTTATGTCAAAAATGATGAATAACCTGGTGTTGTCCCCGGCGGTGAGTTCAGCGCTGGCGGAAGGCCGCCCGGTGGTGGCGCTGGAATCCACGGTGCTTACGCACGGCCTGCCCTGGCCGCAGAATCTGGCTGTGCTGAGGTCTCTGGAAGAGATCTTGCTGAACGCTGAGGTCACCCCAGCCACGATCATCGTGATCGACGGGAACGCGCGGGTGGGGATGGATGAAGGCCTCATCGACGAGATCACCCCGCTGCTGCAGCGTCCGGGATCTTTTCACAAGCTGGGCACGCGCGACCTGCCACTGGCCCTCACCCAAGCCCACAGCGGCGGGACCACTGTTTCCGCCACGATGAAGCTGGCCGCGCTGGCGGGGATCAGGATCTTCGCCACAGGCGGGATCGGCGGAGTGCATCGCGGCTGGAAAGATACCCTGGACGTTTCCAGCGATCTGAGCGCCCTCGCTTCAATTCCCGTAACGGTGGTTTCCGCCGGCTGCAAGGCCATCCTGGACGTTCCGGCCACCCTTGAATATCTGGAAACCCGGGCCGTGCCGGTTCTGGGCTGGCAAACTGATCGCTTTCCCCTCTTCTACACCGCCAAGAGCGAACTCAGCATCGACCGGATCGACCGCGCGGAGGATTTCGCCCGACTCTGGAAAACGCACCTGGCCCTGGGCGGCAAGGGCCTGCTGATCGCCAATCCCATCCCCGCGGAGGACAGCATTCCGGCTCCGCAAATGGAATCCTTCATCGATCAGGCTTTGGTGGCCGCCCGGCTGCGGGGGATCGGCGGCAAAGCGCTCACGCCTTTTCTGCTTGACTTTCTGGCCCAGGCTACGAAAGGTGGTTCCGTGAGTGCCAATTTGGCCCTGCTGCGCAACAACGCGAAAGTGGCGGCGGAACTGGCCAAGGCGATCGCCAAAGAGGAACAAGCATGAGAATTTACATCTCGATCGACATGGAAGGCATGCCCGGAACCTTCAACTGGGAGCAGGAAAAGACGGACCGGCCGGCCGTGCGCAATTGCATCACCCAACACGTGACCACCGCTCTGCAAGCCGCTCTGGGCAGTCCCCAGGCTTCCGCCATTGAAGAGATCACCATCGCCGACTCCCACAGCGCGGGCGACAACCTCGACTACAGCATCACGGAGCTGGATGCCAGGATCAACCTGATCTCCGGCTGTCCCCGGCCCCGCTATATGATGCCGGAACTCAGCGCGGATTACAGCCAGGTCTGGCTGCTCGGTTACCACAGCGGCACCGGCACCCTGCGCGGCAACATGGACCACACCTATTCCAACAGCCGCATCCACAACATCTGGATCAACGGCCACAGAATGAGCGAAGCCCTCATCAACGCTGCCTTCGCGGGCTACAAGAACATCCCTGTGACCCTGGTTTCCGGAGACGAGGCCCTGAAAACCGAACTGGCTGGTCCCCTGCCTTGGCTGGAGTTTGTGCCCACCAAGCAGGCCGTGGCCAAGTTTTCCGCCAAAAACTATTCCCGCCTGGCCGTGGATGAGTTAACCCGCCAGGCCGTTCTGAACGTCCTTGCCAAATCCCCTGCGGACCTTTCGCTGTACCGCTTTGAAGCCCCCATCACCCTCAAGATCGAGTTCAACCACACTTCCATGGCCGATCAGGCAGCCCTCATGCCCTACACAAAACGCCTGGACGGACGCACCCTGGAATTCACGGCGGACGATTATGAGATCGTGTTCGAAACCATCATGGTGCTGGTCTATCTGGCCTCAACCACCCAAATGTAAGGAGCTAAAATGGATCCCGTGCTCGTAACCATCGCCAAGTTCAGAGACAACTTTGAAGCTGACCTCGCCCGTGAATTCCTTGCGGATAACGGGGTGCAGGCCTATTTGCAAAACGAACTGGTCTACTCCATGCTTCCGGGCATCCTGCCGGGAAAATTCGACATCGAACTGCAGGTTGCTTCAAGCCACGAGGCCCGGGCCCGGGAACTCCTGGCCGAACAGCAGAACACCCCGGAGGTAAGGAACATCCTTGTATCGAACGGCGCCATCCTCGAAGGCCACTTTCTGCTCACCTCCGGAAAACACAGCGGCACCTACGTGGAGAAGATCAGGCTGCTGCAGGATCCAGCGGCCACTCTCAAAGTTTGCGAACTGTTGGCTGAACTCCTTGACCCCTATGAATTCGACACCGTGGTCGGCCCCGCGTACGGCGGGATCGTGCTGGCCTTCGAAGTGGCCCTGCTGCTGGGCAAAAGCTTTGTCTTCAGCCAGCGCAAAGACGAGCGGATGACCATCCGCGGCGGTTTTGACCTTACCCAGGTGAAAAAGGCCGTGGTGATCGAGGACATCATCACCACCGGAGGCTCCGTGCGCGAGGTGATCGATTGCCTCAGCCAGCACGGGATCAAGGTTCAGGCCGTGGCCGGGATCGTGGACCGCTCCGGCGGCTCCGCGGATTTCGGCTGCCCCTTCCTGTCCTTGTTAAAAATGGACATTCCCGTCTTCAGCGCTGATTCCTGCCCGCTGTGCGCGTCCCAAACCCCGCTCACCCGCCCCGGCGCCAGCGACAAACTGCTTTGAAGCCTTGAACGACCTCGCTGTGATAGCTCTCACCCGCTGGGAGCGCCAACAACTTGCCGCGGTCTGGCAGTTCTTTCCTTTCCACGCCGGATCGCGCTGGCACTATCTTTACACCGGACAAGAGGACTCGGAAGAGCTGCCCACACATCCGGCCTTCCTGCCCCAGGCTTTTTCTGTAGCGGACCCGGTTGCCGCGATGGAGGAGTTTGTCGCCAGGGCAGGTATCACGGAGCTCTGCTTCGCCAGCCTGGGCACGCAGCAGCGCTGGGCCCGGGACACCGGAACCACATCCATCACGCTCTACGACAGCGGGAGCCTCTCTTTGGCCGATCTGAGCGCGCTGGATGAGGGTTTCACGGCGCGGATCGACGAACTCTGCCAGGCCCTGGACCGCCATCCGGCCATCCTCCGCGCCGAAGCGGAAGCCCTCGGCCAACCCAAAGACTGCAGCATCTACGTGGATTTTGACTCTTTCCGCCGGGCCTGCTACGGAGAACTGCTCTGCACCCGCAACCGCAACCTTGTCTCCGCCGTCTGCCATTCCAGCCTGACATCGTTCACGGTCCGCCACTACCGGCCCGGGCAGCAGGCACTGAATCTCGCCCTGGATGAAGAACAGGTGGATTTTCTGGCCACCCTGAACCGCCTGCGCCAAGCCGGTGCCGACGCCGTGGAGATCACAGCGGGAAACAAGCCCGGAACGCCCTCCGCGTATCAGGCCTCCTATTCCCTCTTCGCGCAGTATTACGATTCCTACATGTCCCACGTGAACTACGAACAGTGGGTGGACCTGATCCTGGCCTGGCACAAGCGCGTGACGCGAACGGCCCCCAAACGCATTCTGGAACTGGCCTGCGGAACTGCCAACGCCGCCGAGATCCTTGTTTTCAGGGGCTATGAGGTGGACGCCTGCGACCTTTCGCCCTACATGCTGCACATGGCGGACAGCAAACCCTTCAAACCCTCCCTCTTCCTCAACTCGCTCACCGAGCCCATCCCCGGCGGCGGCTACGACCTCATCTTCTGCCTCTTCGACAGCTTCAACTACCTGGTTAAAAAAGCTGAGGCAACCCAACTGCTCAACCACGCGTATGCTGCCCTTAATCCCGGCGGGACCTTCATCTTCGACATCTCCACCCTCCACAACAGCCTGGAAAATTTCTGCGACACCACCTCCTTCAACCGCGTCCGCGACGGCTATCTGATCCAAATATCCAGCTACGAACCCCTCATCTACCGCCAGATCACGCATTTCTTCCTCTTCCGCAAAAACCTCAACGCCTACGAGCGCTTCGAGGAACGTCACGTGCAGCGAGTGTACAGGACTTCGGAACTGGTTGAGCTCTGCGCCGCTTCCAAACTGCAGCTCAAGGCCATCTTCGCCCCGGATACCAGGCCAAATCTGCTTTCCAGCGACGGAAGCGACCTCGACAACCGCTATTTCCGCCTCTTCTTTCTACTCCAGAAACCGCTGTGAGCGCCCTCTACACCTACGATCTGGCCTTGCCGCGAACTGAAGGCCGCCTGATCGGGGTGGATGAAGCCGGACGCGGCGCGTTGGCAGGACCGGTGGTGATAGCGGCTGTGGCGCTGGATTACAGCCAGCCCATCCCGGGGATCAACGACAGCAAAAAACTCAGTCCCCGCCGCCGGGAACAGCTGTTCGCGCAAATCACCGCTTCCGCACTGGCCTTCCACATCGTGGAAGTTGACGCCGCCTGGATCGACGCCCACAATATACTCCAGGCCACGCTCAAAGGCATGCGTTCCGCCGTTTGCGCCATTTCCGCTGAGCAGGATATCTGTCTGGTCGACGGTAACCAAATGCCTCCCGGTCTCACCTGCCCCGCCCACTGCCTCATCCGCGGAGACTCACTCTCGGCCTGCGTCGCCGCCGCTTCCATCCTCGCCAAGGTCCACCGGGACCGCCTCATGGCCGGCTACGATCCCCAATATCCGCTCTACGGCTTTGCCCAACACAAGGGTTACGGCACCACCGCGCATCTTCTGGCCATTTCCACCCACGGCCCCTGCCCCATCAACCGCATGACCTTCGCGCCAATGTCCCAGATCTGATCTGGCCTGTGGTCGCAACTGATCTGTCATTGGAACCTGTTGACGGTATTGAGTGGTGAGTTGTGAGTCCCATCGGGACGGCATTTTAGACAGCCCCGCCGCCACGCTCTGATCACGATGTGAGTCCCATCGGGACGGCATCTTGGGTAAAGGATAAACATAGCAAACATTGAATGACTATAACGTTCCGATGGGAATCTGTTCGAATTGCATCCTTTTTGCTATCTAATCTGCTGTCCCGATGGGACTTGCTTGTTTTTCGAAACCCCTGGCCCGATATCCAAAATCCAAATAAATTTCCGGTCTGGCTCCGGCGATCAATACGGGATAAATACGGGATCAATACGGATTTCATCCGTATTGATCCCGTATTTATCCCGTATTGATAATGGGAGCCATGTGGGGATTTTCCTGATATAGAGTATCAAGTGAAATTGCAAATAGTATCACTTTCGTTGCAAATCGCTGTTTTTAGTGAGACCCCAGTTTCAACCTTTTTGCAAATCGGTTTCACGCTTTTTGCAAGTCCAGTTTCAACCTTTTTACAAATCTAGTATCACCGTTATTGCAAATCCAACTTCACCCCTTTTGCATATTCAATGGTTTGTGCCCTGATAATAATGAAAAAAAAGTGGGAAGCACCGGGCGGTGTTCCCACGTATCGGAGGGCATTCTATGTAGGGTCTGTAGGCTG
>CAZVXH010000050.1:0-18554 GCA_964631015.1 uncultured Candidatus Cloacimonadota bacterium
AGCCTGTCCAAACGCCTCGCTAATTTGCAGTAATAGTGTCAGCAAACAGTCCAAATACGTCCAAATCAGCGCTTGGACATTTCCATAACCAGTCCATCGCATCTCACCACCAATCAAAGCCTTATCCCCACTTTCCCCTTGTGTCACAACTTGCAGCTTTGGGTGTCAGTTTATAAAGGTTGAAAACATAGTAATAGAAGGAAGCAACTACGGAAATAAGTTGACAAGAATCGACAATCGCTTGCCGATGGACTGATTAACGTACCAAAGAGGAAAGATGGCCCGCCTGTTCAGCAAGGATTACCATGAAAAATCGGCTTCGTGGTATTTCAACCATGCCGTGATCGCCCTGGACCGGGGGGACCTGCAATACTGGAAATCCATCGATGAGAACGGCCTCTATCACCTGCATTTCATCGCCGCCGGTGAGCGCCGCGAATTCTTCGCCCCCCAGCTAGACATCGTTTACGACCCCGCCGCTCAGACCGTGGTGAGCCATCACTGCCACGAGTGCCGCGACGAGGAAAGCTGCCGCCACTACCTCACCGTGCTGCGCTACGCCTATCTCTATCTGAAAACGGAGATCTTCGATACACCCGCCGTGGAAACCTGCGACGGCGGCGTGCTGCGGGGCAGCGAATTCTGGCGCGGAGAGCACGACAGCGCCGTGATCGAGGTGGAGCGGCTCTACGCGCCGGAAGCGGACAAAGTGCGCTTTTACCACGCCAAATACGGCGTCCTGGACATTCCTAAGCTGCTGCAGATCGAGGGGGGAGGACGTCCCGAAGGCGTCTCCAACCAGAAGATCGAGGAATATCACTCCCAACTTGAGGTGCTGGCCGACGCCGAACTGGCTTTCTTCCGCTATCTGAGCGCGCACAAAGCCGCCTACAGCGCCAAGGCGAAATTCTGGTCGCTGTACAAAAAGGACCTGGCCCCGGCGCTGGTGCTGATGCAGGATCTGGAGGGCAGGCTGGCGGTGCGCGAAACCGGCGAACCGCTCAAATTCAACTCCCAGCCCTATCCACTCAGCCTGCGCGTGGAACCCGCCGGCAAGAAGAATTTCCGCGTCATCCCGGTGATCCTGGATGAACTTTCCGTGGTCTATCCCGGCTTTCCCAGCTGGCTCTTTTTTCGCAACGAGGTCCGCCCCGTCTGGCTGCCCCTGGCCAATTCCACGCTGGTGCAGCTTTTCAACCAGGACCTGCTGCTCAGCGCCAAGGACCTCATCTACTGGCGCACCGTAGTGCATCGCGAACTGCACAAACAGGACATCTATCTGGATTTCGACGCCTCGATCGACCTCCCGCCCATCGTTTCCGGCGAACCGCGGATCCGGCTGATGGTGGAAAAACTGGGCGACAACGTTTCGTTGGAAGGCCGCATCAGCTATCCTTCGCCGCATCCTGGGGAAGAAGAACAGCGCCTGGAGATCCCGCTGTCCGTAACCAGTTTCTCAGCGCCGCTGGTCCGCAGTGACTACGTTTCCGAAAATGAAAGCGGCAACGCCTGGTTCCATCTGCCGCCGGAGATCTTCGGGCAGGTCGGGCAGCTGATGGCCAAACTGAACGGCGCGGATCTGAGCCGCCTGGAACGCCATTCCCAACTGGTTTTCAGCGGAGAGGAAAACCTGGCCAAACTGCGCCAGAGCCTCTTCGAACTCGAAAGCGAGGCCCTCGATATCGAGATAGCGCCGGAACTGCGGGGCGACTTCATCCAGAAAGTGGGACTGCAGGTGGAGATCCGGGCCAAGCGCAGCGAAGAGATCGACTGGTTCGACTACGAGATCTCCTATCGCTACCGGGACCTGAGTTTCAGCCACGAGGAACTGAGCCGCTTTTTCAGATCGGAAGAGGATTTTCTGCACACCGCCGACGGCCGCATCCTCTTCATCGCCAATCCGGAGGTTTTCCGCGAAACCGAACGCCTTTTGCAGCGCAGCGAGAAGCTCGCGGACGAGGTTTACCGCTCCCGGCTTGTGAATCTGCCCTATTACCAGCGCTACATGCGGGAAAACCCAGCCTTCCGCATGCTGGGCGATGACTGGCTGACAGGACTTTCCCGCGACCTTATCCGCGGTCACCTGGAACGCCAGGACCCGCTTCCGGCCTATCTTCAAACCATTCTGCGCGGATATCAGAAAGCCGGCGTGGCCTGGATCAGGATGCTGCAGCACTACCGCCTGGGAGGCATCCTCGCCGACGAAATGGGCCTGGGCAAAACCATCCAGGCGCTGGCGCTGATCCACTGGGCCCCGGAAGGAAGCCAAAGCCTGGTGGTCTGCCCCAAAACCCTGCTCTACAACTGGGCGGCGGAGATCGAGAAGTTTCATACCAACATCCCCTACCTGATCGTGGAAGGCGGCAAAACCGAACGGCTGGAACTGCTGCAAAACCCCAACGTAAAGCTTTTCATCACATCCTACACGGTGGTGCTGAACGACATCGCGGCCCTCAAGGAAAAAGACTTTGAGTGGATCATCCTGGACGAGGCGCAAAACATCAAGAACGTGGCCGCCAAACGCACCTACGCCATCAAAAAACTCTCCGCCCGCCACCGTTTGGCGCTCACCGGCACCCCCGTGGAAAACAACCTCACCGAGCTCTGGTCCATCTACGATTTCCTCATCCCGGGCTATCTGGGCACGCTCAAACGCTTCAAACAGGAGTTTCTGGAGGAACCGGAAACCGGCGCCGTGAAGCTCAGACGCGCCGTGGCCCCCTTCCTGCTGCGCCGCGCCAAAAAAGAGGTGCTGCTGGAACTGCCGGACAAACAGGAACAGGTTTCCTGGTGCCGGATGCACCCCGTGCAGGAAAAACTCTACCTCCAGATCATCGACATGGTTCAGAAAAAACTGCTCAACGCCCCGGAAAACGCCAACCTCAATTTCGTGCATATCCTGGCCGCGCTGATGAAGCTGCGCCAGATCTGCAACCATCCCCACCTGGCCAATCCGGACATCCTGCCCGAACTGGAGGCCTCCGCCAAACTGGAACAGCTTTTGGAACTGGTAACCGACGCCCTGGAAAGCGGCCACAAAATCCTGGTCTTTTCCCAGTTCGTGCAGATGCTAAAGATCATCCGCCGGGTCTTCGACGCCCAGGGTCTGCGCTACGCCTACATGGACGGCCACACCAAAAACCGCATGGACGAGATCCAGCGCTTCGAAACCGACCCGAACCTCAAACTTTTCCTCATCAGCCTTAAAACGGGCGGAACGGGCATCAACCTCACTTCCGCCGATACCGTGATCCTCTATGACCCCTGGTGGAACCCCATGGTGGAAAACCAGGCTGTCGACCGCACCCACCGCATCGGCCAAACCCGGAAGGTGCAGGTTTTCCGCCTCATCACCAAAGGCAGCGTGGAGGAAAAGATCATGAACCTCCAGCAGCACAAACTCCAACTCTTCGACGAGGTGGTCTCCGAATCCCAGACCGTGCTCTCCTCCCTCAGCCGGGACGAGATCAGCGCCCTCTTCAGCTACTGAGCGCCAAGATTTTTTTACACGCAGGATCGGAATCCTGCGCTAGGCTGTGGCCGAGTTTTGGGTCTGGCGGTGAAAGTCCAAACTTGGATACACCCTTCATCCTTTCAGGTCTCCACTTATGCTCCGCTTTTTCCCTGTGTTCTCTGGGTTAAAGTCCTTTTCGCTTATTCCTCTGTGTCTCTGTGTTAAATGGCTTGTCCAATCCCGCAAGGCCCGGATCCCGGCGCTCCAAGGGTTTGCAATAAACCCCGCCAGAGAGGCGCACCCCTCGAGTATTGTTCGCGGCAAGCTTGCGGCAGTTCCTGCCCCGGGTGACAGCAGAAAGACATTGACAGATTTGGCCGGGCACATGATTTTGACAGATTAGTATAAATAGCGTGGAAGAATTTTCTGCCAAGCCGCTAAAACCTGTTCCGAAATCCAGATGGTTTTACGTGACAAGAAGTTAGCGTGCTGGCCCCGGAACGCTCAAGAAACTTAAAGCTGGTTTCGGAACTGAATTTGCTATATAGCACCCATATATATGGAAGTAAAAAGAAAATATGATACAACGCAAGGAGATAACATGAAGAAGAGTTTCGTCATGCTCATCATCCTGGGCATGGTGGCTTTTCTGGCCGCGGCCCAGGGAACGATCAAACTGGGAAGTTTTCCCACCACCGCTGAACTTACCCGCAGCAGCGGGGACGGCCTGAGCGTCCGCTACAGCATTGAAAAGCTGGACTTCCAGGAAGTTCAAACCAAGGAAGGCGTATTCACGGACCTGTATGTGGCCCAGTATACTACAACCAACAGCACCGGGCTGCCGAAGCTGCCGCTGCTGCGCCAGATCATCAGCGTTCCGGAAGGCGCCCAGGTGGTTCCGAGTTTCAGCACCGCCCTGCGAAAAACTTTCAAACTGAGCGACGAAGATGTGCATTATCCCATCCTCCCGCGCCAGGAATCAGTTTCCAAGAGCGCCGACCCCGCCAGGATCCCCTTTGAAGTGAACCGCGATTTTTACAACAGCGACGCCTGGACCACCGACAGCTCCATCAGCGTGACCGAGATTGGCTACATGCGCGGCTACCGGCTGGTCGCGCTCGATTTTGCCCCGCTGCGCTACAACCCCGCCCTGGGCGAGATCGAAGTGATCTACGAAGCCGAGGTGACCGTCCAGTTCCTGAACGCGGATCACGCCGCCACCGCCGATCTGCGCGCCCGCACCTTTTCGCCCGTGTTTGAAGGGCCCCTGCGCGGCATGCTGCTGAATCCTCCCGCCGAGCGGGTTTCCCTGAACCGCTATCCGATAAGCTATCTGATCATCACTCCGGCCACCTTTGTGAACGCCATGCAGCCTTTCGTGAACTGGAAAAAACAGGAAGGTTTCAACGTGATCGTGGCCACCACTGCTCAGACCGGCAGCACCGCCAGCGCGATCAAAACTTATATCCAGAACATCTGGAACGCCGCCACCGTGGAAAACCCCGCCCCGTCGTATCTGCTGATCGTGGGTGACACACCCCAGGTTCCATCCAACACCGGTGTTACGGGCAGCCATGTTACCGACCTCACCTATGTGAAGCTGCAGGGCACCGACTATATACCGGAAATGTACTTTGGCCGTTTCTCCGCCACCACCGAGGCTGAAGTTACCAACCAGGTGAACAAGACCCTCATGTACGAAATGTACACCATGCCCAGCGACGCCTATCTGGGCGAAGTGGTGATGATCGCCGGTGTGGACGCCTCGTGGTCCCCCACTCACGCCAACGGCCAGATCAACTATGGCGTGAACAATTATTTCAACCCCGCCCACGGCATCACTTCCCACACCTATATGTATCCAGCGTCCGGTTCTTCCGACGCCGCGATCGTGGCCGACGTTTCCGCCGGGATGGGCTATGTGAACTACACCGCCCACGGCAACGAAACTTCCTGGGGCGACCCCACTTTCACCATCTCCAACATCAACAGCCTGCAAAATGTGAATGAAAGTTCCGTGGTGGTGGGCAACTGCTGCCTCACCAGCGCTTTCAACACCGGCATCTGCTTCGCCGAAGCCTTCGTGCGCGCTCCGAACAAGGGCGCGGTGGTCTATATCGGCGGCACCAACAGCACCTACTGGGATGAAGATTACTGGTGGGGAGTAGGCTGGAAACCCCCGATCGTGGGAACCGGATCGCCTTTCGTGGCTGGCCGCACCGGCGCTTACGACGCCATGTTCCACGACCACAACGAACCCATCGCGGACTGGGGCAGCAACGCGGGCTCCACCATCTTCATGGGCAACATGGCCGTGGTGCAGAGTAACAGCAGCCGCATCAACTATTACTGGGAGATCTATTCCGTGATGGGCGACCCCAGCCTGGTTCCCTATCTGGGAATTCCCACGCAGAATAGCTTCCAGGCCCCACAAACGATGTTCCTGGGCATTGGCACCATCGACATCATCGCCGATCCCTACAGCTATGTGGCCATCTCGATGAACAACGAGCTGCACGGCGCCGGCCTCACCGACTCGTCCGGGTTCCTGACCCTGAACTTCACCCCCTTCACCGAGCCCGGAACCGCTCAGATCGTGCTCACCCGCTCGCTGCGCAAACCCCTGATCGCCAACGTGCAGGTGGTCCCCAATTCCGGCCCCTACGTTACGGTTAGCCCCATCACGGTGAACGATCCCAACTTCAACGGCATCGCCGAAGCCGGCGAAACCATCAGCCTGGACCTGAACTTCAACAACGTGGGCATCCAGCAAGCATCCAACCTCACCGCCACCCTCAGCAGCGCTTGCGAATACATCAGCATCCTCGACGCCACCGAAACCCTGCCAAGCATTCCCGCCAGCGGGACCGTCAACCAGACCGGCCTGTTCAGCGTGCTGATCCACCTTTCCATTCCTGACCAGACGGTGGTGCCTTTCGACATCACGGTCACCGACGGCGTCAACACCTGGGTTACCAGCCGCGCCATCACTGTAAACGCTCCCAATCTGCAGTTCGGCGATCCCATCCTCTTCGATCCCGACGGCGACGGCTTCCTGGAGCCGGGCGAAAACGTCTCCATCACAGTGGACATCGTCAACAGCGGACACATGCCCGCGGACAGCGGAACCCTTACCATCGTGGAAACCCATCCCCACGTCACCCTCAGCGCCTCCAGCTTCACGCTGCCGCCGCTGGCGGTTGGTGTGACCATACCCATCAATTTTACCGCCACCCTCGGCGCGCAAGTGCTGAATGGTGAAATGATCCCGCTCGGACTGGCCATCTCCGCCGGCGCGCAGAACATCAACCACTGCATCCTGCTAACCATCGGCGTAACCGGCGACGGCTTCGAAAGCGGCAACTTCAGCACCTACCCCTGGGTGAACAGCAGCCCCATTCCCTGGACCGTCCAGACCGGCACAGCCAACTCTCATTCCGGCCTCTACGGAGCCAAATCCGGAACCATCTCCCACGGCACCAGCACCGAACTGTCCATCACCATGAATGTGGGCGCCGCCGGCAATATCAGCTTCTGGCGCAAAGTCTCCTCCGAAAGCGGATGGGACTTCATGCGCTTCAGCATCGACAACACGGAATCAGGCTCCTGGAGCGGCACCCAGGATTGGCAGCAATTTACCTATCCCGTAACCGCCGGCCCGCACACCTTCAAATGGGTGTACAGCAAAGACGGTTCGGTGAGTTCCGGCAGCGACTGCGGCTGGATCGACGATATCGTGTTCCCGCTCTCCGGCAGCGGAGATGTGGCCATGATCTACGTGCCCCAGGAAGAGATCAGTTTCCTGAACGTCCAGGCCAACGACCAACTGGCGGCGGATTTTGTGATCAACAACCTGGGAACCGTGCCCCTCAGCGGCATCATCACCTACCCCACCTGCATGGGCCTGATGTACAACGGCGCTGCCGTTGCCAACGACTCCGCTTATAGCATTCCAGTGGGCGACAGCCGCACCTACACGCTTACCTACACTGCACCCAACCCCGCTGTGACAGTCGATCTGGAGATCATCATCTCCACCAACGACACCAACTCTCCCACCGTGGTCATCCCCGTGCACGTGCAGGCCAACGTGGCCAACAACGATGCCGGCTCCATCCCTCTGGTGACCGCGCTGGAAGGAAACTATCCCAACCCCTTCAACCCGGAAACCACCATCAGCTTCTCCACGAAAGAAGCCGGACCCGTGCGCGTTTGCGTTTTCAACGTGAAAGGCCAGCTGGTGCGCGAACTGGTGGACGGCGAACTGCCCGCCGGCATCCACAGAGTGGTTTGGAACGGCAAGGACAGCGGCAACCGCGGTGTTTCCAGCGGCATCTATATGTATCGCATGGACGCCCCCGGCTACAGCAAAACCCTTAAAATGATGTTAATGAAATAGATCAGTTCCAGCAGGCGGCGTTTTCACGCGTCGCCTGCCTTTGATCCTTCTCTCAGCATAGCGTGGTTTTTTTATTGACAGGATCAGGATGAATCAGAAGATTGACATAAATTTCTTGAATACATTTCCGGCCACGGCAACCAAAGTCCGCCGGACAAGATTTATAAAAGGACCCATGGAGGAAAGATGAAACGCATGTTTCTGCTTTTAACCCTGCTTTTGGCGCTGGGAATGGCGCTGACCGCGGAACAGGTGACGGTGGGGAACCAACCCAACCAGATCCGCCTGACTCAGAGCTCGCCAGACCATATGGTGCTGGAACTCACTCTGGGGCAGTTCAACGCCGAGCCGGTGACCATCAACGGCGCTACCTGGCACGAACTCAGCCTCAAAAAAGAAGGCATCACCCTTGAAGCGGGCAATCCCACTCTGCCCATCCTCGCCCGCAGCGTGATCATTCCCAACACCGCCATGATGCGGCTCAGCCTGGTTGACAGCGACTTCGTGGAACTGCAGCTGCCGGTGGCGCCCTCCAAGGGCAACCTCACCCGCGACATCGATCCGCAGAGCGTTCCCTACAGCTTTGGCGAAGTTTATTACGGCGACCAGCCCTGGCCCGCTGAAACCTCTTATCTTACCGAGCCCTTCATCCTTCGCGACTATCGGGGCATCACGGTGCGTTTCCAGCCTTTCGTTTATTATCCCGCCACCCAGACCCTGCGGGTATACACCAGGCTCAGCGTGGCCATCGACGCCAGCGGAACGGACCTCACAAATTCCCTGCCGGTGGCCAAAACCTCATATGCCAGTGAGTTTGCCGGCATCTATCAAAACATGTTTCTCAATTTCAATGAGGCCAAATACCCTGATCTGGGTGAAGCAGGCCGCATACTGGCAGTCAAGCACTCCATGTTCGACACCAGCATGCAGCCCTGGGTGGACTGGAAACGCCAGAACGGCTACCAGGTTGACGTGATCGACGTCACCGCGGCCGGACCCACCGCCACTCAGATCAAAACCTACATCCAGACCCAGTATGACCTCAACGATGGCCTGATGTTCGTGCAGATCTTCGGCGACGCGCCCCAGGTACCTTCCCTCAGCTCCGGCGGCGGCGGATCCGACCCCTCTTTCGCCCTGCTGGCAGGGACGGACAGCTATCCGGACATCTATGTGGGCAGATTTTCCGCCCAAACTGAAACTGAGATGCAGACCCAGATCCAGCGTACCATTTATTATGAACGAGACCTTCAGGCCGGCAACGACTGGATCCAGCGCGGCATGGGAATCGCTTCCAACGAAGGCGGCGGATCCCAGGGCGACATGAACGAAAGCGACCAGCAGCACGAGGACAATATCCGCACCGACTTGCTCACTTACGGTTACCTGAGCGTCGACCAGATGTATCAGGCCATGGGCGCATCCGCCACCCAGGTCTCCACCAATCTTAATGCCGGACGCGGCATCATCAACTATACCGGTCACGGTTCCAACACCGCCTGGTCCACCACCGGGTTCAGCAACACCAACGTGAACGCGCTGGTGAACGATAACATGCTCCCCTTCATTGTCAGCGTGGCTTGTGTGAACGGAAACTTTGTGAGCACCACCTGCTTCGCCGAAGCCTGGCTGCGCTCTGTGAACGAAACCACCGGAGCCCCGGCTGGCGCCATCGGCATGTATGCCAGCAGCATCAACCAAGGCTGGAATCCCCCGATGCGTGGGCAGGACGAGGTTACCGACCTCCTGGTGGCCGAGGCCAAGCAAACCCTCGGCGGCCTGCTCTACAACGGCTCCTCCAAGATGATCGAGGTCTACGGCAGCTCCGGCATCAACGAGTACAAGTGCTGGCATATTTTCGGCGACGCCTCCCTGATGGTGCGCAGCAAAGATCCCCAGCCGCTTACAGCCACCTACAACCCCGTTCTGTTCCTCGGTATGAGCACCTTCATGGTGGAAACCGCTCCCGGCGCCAGAGTGACCCTTTCCGGGGCCGGAACCGTTTATGCCACTGGCGTCGCGGATGCTTCCGGCACGCTCGTTCTGAACATGCTGAACCCGCCGCTGGAGCCGATGGACCTAACCATCACCATCACTGCCTTCAACAAAATCACCCATCTGGGTACGGTACAGGTGCTGCCTGCCAGCGGACCCTACCTGATCGTGGCCGACATGGTGGTGAGCGACGGCAACAATAATATTGCTGAATTCGGTGAAACCATTACGATCAACGTGACCCTGGACAACGTGGGCACGGACTCCGCCACCGGGGTGAACGTGGCCATCAGCACTGCTGACCAGTATCTGACCCTGCTGAGCAACAGCGAAACCATCGCGGACATCGCTCCCAATGGCAGCGGCGGCACTGTCGCCGGCTTCAGCGTTTTGGTGGCGGGCAACGTTCCGGACCAGCATGTGGCTCAACTGCACATAGTGGCCACTGCCGGCACCGAAACCTACGAATACAACCGCAACATCACTCTCAACGCTCCCGCCTTCACCTGGGGAGGGATTGTGATCGAGGACTTCCTGGGCAACAACAACGGCATGATCGATCCCGGCGAAAGCGTGACCTTAAAATTCCCCTACACCAACACCGGCCACGCCCAAGCCAACGAGATCACCACCGCCATGGTCATCAACGGCGTCATGAACGTCTCGGAACCTGTTCAAACCACCTGCGCGGCCCTGCCCGCGGGCGGCGCCAGCCTGGTTGAGTACTTCGTGACCTTCAGTTCCCAGATTCCCGCCGGTTCTGTGATCCACCTCAATACCATGCTCTTTGCCGGAGATCTTGTCTCCACCCAGGCTTATGCCGTGAACGCCGGCATCGTGGCCGAAAACTTCGAGAGCAACTTCGCCTCTTTCGCCTGGACCTTCACCGGTGGCGACTGGACGATCGAATCCGGCAGCTATAACGGCACCAACGCCTCCCGCAGCGCCACCATCACCCACAGCCAGAGTACCTCGATGACCGTGACCCTGAATTGCCCGGCCGCGGGATCGGTCTCCTTCTGGAAAAAGGTCTCCAGCGAACAAAACTACGACTTCCTCAAGTTCTACATAAACAACCAGATGCGGAACCAATGGTCAGGCACTTCGGATATCTGGAGCCAGATCGTCTACGACGTCCAGCCCGGACTGAACACCTTCACCTGGGAATACGCGAAGGACAGCTACAGCTCCGCCGGAAGCGACTGCGCCTGGATCGATGACATCATCTTCCCCTCCACCGGTGGGGTTGCCGGAGCGCCAGTCATCACCCTGGATACCGTCAGCGTGGATTTCGGCAGCGTGCTGATCGGCGAAACCGTCACTCAGCCCTTCACCATCCACAACACTGGCGATGCCGTTTTGATCGGCTCAGTGGTGGTGGACGCGCCCTTCACGGTCCAGCAGGGCAACGGCGCTGCCAACAACTTCATCTACATTGTGGTGCCGGCCCAGTCATTCCTCACCGTCAACCTCAACTTCACTCCTCTGGATGAAAGCAGCTACAACGTAACGATGCTGATCAATACTGACGATCCGGCCAATCCGGCCCTCAGCGTTGAACTGCTCGGCGCCGGACATCCTCTGGCTGGCAGCGATCCGGTGATCCCCGCGATAACTGAGCTGAAGGGTAATTATCCCAACCCCTTCAATCCCAGCACCACCATCGCCTACAGCGTGAAGGAAGCCACCCCGGTACAGATCGGCATCTTCAACATCAAAGGCCAGCTGGTGCGCGCCTTGGTGGATGAACCCAAAGCCGCCGGCAACCATCTGGTGGTCTTCGACGGCCTGGATAACAACCATGCCCCCCTGGCCAGCGGAGTCTATTTCTACCGCATGCGGGCAGGCAGCTACAGCAAATCCCAAAAAATGATCATGATGAAGTAAACCTCATTACTTCAGGGATCGGAGCCGATCGGCATCGAGCCCCTGAAATGAATCAGCGTTTAATCGCGATCGACCCCGGGAAACCCCGGGGTTCTTTTGTGGTCGCGACAACTGTGGATTAGTTTCCACACCTCCAAACCTTTTTCAATTGGGCATTATGGTATTTTTTGACTTACCCTACAGCCTTGTTGATCAATAAAAAATTTGTTCTTTAACTCACAAATAACTTGACAAGCATATTCCAGATACGAGAATTTGGCTGTGTGAACGCCGACAGTAACTTAACATGTTTGAGAGACAAGCCAGGTTGTTTTCACAAAAAAGTGAACTTGGGTATCGGCGATGCCCAAAGGAGGTCAAAATGGCCAAAAGAATAGTCTTGATCGCTCTGTTGGTATGCTCTGCGTTTTGGCTGAACGCCATGCACACAGGAACCAGCTATTGGAACTTTGATCCGCCCGATATGCTGGGATTTCCGGCCAATTATATTTGGGATACGGCGTCTGTAACAGCCGGCCAATGGGGAGTTGGAAACTATTATTCAACCGACTATTCAGTTAGATTCCAAGGCAGAACTGGCTACATCATTTCCCGGGCTTTCGATTTTGACGCGGGCGACACGGCCGATATCTCAGGCTGGATCCGCAATGGCGGCACCGGCACAGTCAATTTTGCCTTGTCCTACAGCACCAGTCAATCCGGACCCTGGACCCAGTTTTACAGCACTGGCAACATCAACGGGCAGACGCCAGGTGCGTTCTATACAGCCGAGAATTTTACTCCGCCGGCGCCAGGGACTTATTATTTCCGCTTCGTTCCTTGGACAACGGCTCAAAAACCCTGGGCTACCTCGACGACATCAGCCTCACCTACAACGATGGAACTCTGCCGGTGGAACTTTCCTCCTTCACCGCCTGCATCAGCGCGTTCAATTTCGTGCAGCTTACCTGGGTGTCGCAGTCGGAAACCAACGTCTCCGGCTACAAGATCCACCGCGGTTGTTCTGCTGATTTGCTCAGCGCGTTGGTGCTGAATGTCTTCGTGCCGGCCACGAACACCTCCCAGATGCAAATGTATGCTTTCACTGATGAAGAAGTTTATGATTCCGGCACTTACTATTATTGGTTGGAGAGCTTGGATTTCGACGGCTCCTTCGAATTCTTCGGCCCCATCAGCATCCTCTATTCACCCGCCGGATCGTTCATTCCCGGGATCCCGCTGGTAACGGAGCTGAAACCCATCTACCCCAATCCCTTCAACCCGACCGCCTGGATACCCTATGGTCTGGCGGAACCAGGCGTTGTGGACCTTGAAATCTACAACCCCCGCGGCCAGTTGCTGCGCAGGCTCGAGCTCGGAGCCAAGGCCCCAGGAAACCACAGAACAGAGTGGGACGGTCTGGACAGCTTTGGCCAGCCCTGCTCCACCGGCGTTTACCACTTCCGGATGAATGTTGGAACCAGCAGCTACTTCCGCAAGGCAGTGCTGCTAAAATAAGGCCCTCCTGATCAATCCTAAACCCCGGAAGCCAAGATCCGGGGTTTTTTGTGCTGTTTGTGGAAAGATTGCCACAGTAACCTTATATGCAATTATTGCAAAAAGTTAGCTCTCACGCTATCATATTGGCAAGGATATTCCTCCACCCGGTTGTTGTGGCGCAATTAACTGCTGATCATATAGTTAGGCAGCATAAAAAACCACGTAATAATCTTGGGTCACCCCGCCCCCCATTCATATATTTCTTCGATTCCTAATTATTCACTTGACAGGATTCCCACTTGTTTGGTATGAATGAGCAAAATCTGATAGAGTGATTACTTTGTTAAGGAACGTTTGCTTTCTTGACGCAATTGATAAACTTGTATCCGCGCGGATCGCGCTATTTTTCACCTAATAAAAAGGAATGTAAAGCAAATGAAGAATTTAAACTTCTTTTGGTCATCATGCTACTCGGAGTGGTATCATTCGCTGTGGCGCAGACCATGATAGAGAATTTTGATCAGAACACGTACCATTATTGGACGTCCTCCAGCGATGGGATCTTGCCAGCAGAGATAGTTGGTGGCGTTGCTGGTCCGCGTGGGTATTATTCTCCCACTCCCAGTTTTTCCAAGGGAGAGTGGATGCCCGACCCCTCTGTGGGCTTGTGGTACAACATCCAGGGCGACGCCGCCGCTGACCAGGGAGCGACCAATCCCTTCATGCTAACAAATATGCCGATCTACACCATACCCGTTCTTCCTATTGACGGGAAGTCGTTCCAGTATCCTTACGCGCTCACCAATCCTGCCAACCCGTATTACTACTATAAACTTAACCAAGTTGTTTTTTCGCAGGGATATTGGGGAAATTTTTGGAACAGCGCCAATACCAGTTGGTATGTGGGCGATATCAACGGCGGTATCTTAACCACCATGTATCCCGTGAATCTAACGACAGTCGGCACTTTATCCTTCTCTGTCCTAAAACTTCCAGCTGGCGGTGGATCAGGCTATCTTTACATTGACTACTCCACTACCCCCGGCTCAACCGGACCTTGGACAGAAATTGTTGACGGCCACCAGATCCAGCATAGCTCGGGCACTTGGGTAACTTACACAGAAACTATTCCTGCCGTAAGCATTCCCGCAACCAACAACATGGCCTACCTGAGGTTGCGCTTCCGGGGAAACACTACTAGCGGCAACCCTCCCTTCAACTCACAGCCGAACTATTGGGTGGATGATCTTTCCCTCACCAATTATGAACCTCCGTTGCCGGTGGAGCTTTCGGGCTTCATGGCCCAGCTTTCCGTGGACAATTTTGTCAACCTCACCTGGGTCACCCAGTCCGAGACAGGCGTTTTGGGATTTTACGTCTTGCGCAACAACTCTACGGAGCTTGCGTCCGCCGTCACGATCAGCGATCTGATCCCCGCCACGAACACCACCCAGCAGCAAAGTTACATCTACAAAGACCGTGAGATCTTTGAGGATGACACCTACTATTACTGGCTGCAAAACTCCGATCTGGACGGCTCGGTTCAGTATCACGGCCCCGTGTCCATTCTCTATTCTCCGATGGGCAGTTCCATCCCCGAGATTCCTTTGGCAACGGAATTCAAGCCGGTCTACCCCAATCCCTTCAACCCCAAGGTCACCCTGCCTTTCAGTCTCTCCGCCGACGGCAGCGTGGCTTTTGAGATTTACAACACCCGCGGCCAGTTGGTGCGCAAGATCAACCTCGGCAACAAAGCCACCGGGAATCACAGTACCGAGTGGGATGGACGTGACGATGCCGGAGAGACTTGCGCCACAGGCGTTTACAGCGTGCGCATGATCATCGGAACCAGCAGCTTTTACCAAAAGGCGATTCTGCTTAAATAAACCCCCTCCTGATCAATCCTAAACCCCGGATGCCAAGATCCGGGGTTTTTTGTGTCCGCGTGATACCTATGGAAACAGAATTTGTCTCACCATAATAGTTTCTTAAATTTCCAGTTTCCGTGAAGTTTATGACGGGCCGGTTTTCCCGATTTTCCCCACTTGGCTCCCAATATCAATACGGGATAAATACGGGATCAATACGGATGAAATCCGTATTGATCCCGTATTTATCCCGTATTGATCGTCGGGGCCATCCCGATTTTCAGGCTGGAAAAAAATAGGAAAGCGAACACCAAGTGAGCGGGAAGAAATCCTCACTAATTCCCTGAATTGCCGTTAAGGCGGGAATGGTTGGCCAAGATCGACCTTAGATTTGGCCTCGCCACCATGTCTTCCCCTACGATGAAGAAAAGGACGAGATCACCACCATCGCCAACGGCGAGATCGTAAATGTGCGCGTGGGGCCGGTCCTCAGACAGCCCGGAAGATCTACGAGCATAAACCGCGGATACTTGTCTCCGGCAATGGTTCCGGAGGAACTACCGCCGGCATTCAGCGCCAGATGGATCTGAGTATCTGCGCAGGTGAGGGCGGAATGACGGTCCGCGAAGCCTACAATGCATTACACGACAATAAACTGCCATCAGGGAGGTAAACATACCAAATCGTGATGGAAGGGTTCCCTCAGGTAACTGACCCAACAGCCGGGGTTTGGGGGATCGCGGTTAACCCAGTCCCAAACCATCAGACGCTAAAGTGACCAGTAGGATGTGTACAGCAGAATCCGACAGAACCTTTATCTACGATTTCAGCAACTCCTCCGCCGTCCAGATCCTGCAGGACTTTGTTCAGAGCGTAATCGCCAAAACAGAAAGTTGACGGCAAAAGTAACTTGCCCCAACTGATTTTCCGGGTTATCATATCTATATAGCTATTACAATGTAATAATAGGAGTAAATAATGGAAAACGAAAGACAAGGCATTCCCCTTCTGGGTGACAAATTCCCCCTAATGAAAGTGGAAACAACCCGCGGCGCGATGACCCTGCCCGACGACATGAAAGGTAAATGGTTCGTGCTGTTCAGCCATCCGGCGGATTTTACGCCCGTATGCACCACCGAGTTTGTGGCCTTCCAGCAACGCTATGAGAAATTCAGAGCTCTCAACTGCGAACTGGTTGGTATGAGCGTGGATCAAGTGTTCGCGCACATCAAATGGAAAGAATGGATCAAGGAAAAGCTCGACGTGGAGATTCAGTTCCCGATCATAGCGGATACCGGAGCCGTGGCCAACAAACTGGGCCTCATTCATCCCGGCAAAGGCACCAACACCGTGCGCGCGGTCTTCATCGTGGATGCTGAAGGCATCATCCGCATCATGCTTTACTATCCCCAGGAACTTGGCCGCAACATGGACGAAATCCTCCGGGCCGTGGAAGCCATGCAGATTTCAGACAAGAACAAGGTGGCCATGCCGGCCAACTGGCCCAAAGGTGAGCTGTTCGGTGACCACGTGATCATCCCGCCGCCCAAAGATGTGGATGCGGCCCACAAGCGCCTCGAAGGAGCCAAGTCCGGCGATTACGAATGCCTCGATTGGTGGCTCTGCCATAAAAAACTGAGCTAGCCTCTGACTATATCCCAGAGTATCCCGTCTCTCATTGCTGAGAGACGGGAATTTTTTTGCGATAATTTACTCTCAACTTTGCCCCCCTTCCAATGTATTAACGCTCTCTTTCAAACTTGGTGGGTGGGGTTAAGGGCATCTTGATCACGTACCATAAAGTGGGCTGCCGAAATCTGTTCGGCAGAGACAGCAAACTGGCCAAAGCGAACTCAGCTCAATGTGGCAAACGGATTTTGCCACCCCTTTTGTGGTTCGACCAGACCTACCCCCTCGATTTGAAAGAGAGCCTGTATTATGCCACATATCATCCGCCTCCACTTTCCCCCAGCTCTATAAAACAGCGCCAAACTCCCTGTAACTAAAAAAGTCCCGGCTCTCACCGGGACTTCAATGCATATTTGTATGCAGATTATTTGATGATGACCATCTTGTTGGTCTTGCTTGTGGAAGGAGTCTTCAGATTGTAGAGGTAGATACCGCTGCTACAGGCATTGCCATTGCCGTCCGTCCCGTTCCAAGTGATGGTGTGGGAACCGGGCTGAACATCGTAGACTTTCACGACTTTGCCCTGAAGGTTGTAGATGGTCACGGTGCCGTTTTCGTCACCTTTCACATCAACACCGATATTGGTGCTGCTGTTGGCGCGGAAGGGGTTCGGGTAGGCATTTTTGAGGACAGTTTCTGTCGGAATGACGGGAGGCACTTCACCCTGGACGGTGATGCTGACAGGACCGTAGAATTTGCTCCAGTTGGCTTCCACGCTTTCCAGCCAATAAAAATAGGTGCTGCCAATCTCAACTTCATCGTCAACAACGAGATACTGCTGCGGCTGGCTGGTGTTGGTGGCAGAGATCAGGGTCGGAGTAATCAGCAAAGCGCCACTCTGACTCAGGGATTCGTTACGATAAACACGATAACCCATCATGTTGCTTTCGGATTGGCTAACCCAGTTGATCTGCACATCATTCAAGGCCGTGAGCGTGGCGGTAAAGCTGCTCAGTTCGACAGGAGTCGTGCCTGCAGGTACCAGCTCGAAGGTTACGTAGGCAGTCCACAGAGTCGGATTGTTGGGATCCTGGGCAAAGTCAGCAGGGCTGTCTAAGTTGGTGTAATTAGTGGAAAGCCAGTACCAGCCAGCGGGAGCTGGACTTGTCACAGTGTAGACGCCGAAGTACACGGTGTTATTAACATCGGGAGTGCTGACATAGGGAGTGGTGCCGCTACGGGGGCCGATGAAGGCATAGGCGCTATTGTAGTTGATGCCATCCCAAACTTGGACGATGACTCTGTAGGAATCAACCGCAAACGCGGCGCATGCCAACATTGCAATCAGCGATAACAATAAAAATTTTTTCATACCTTATTCTCCTTTTAGGTTGCCTCTGATCTGCCAGGCGTGAATAGCAACCTGTTCTTTCCGCCCGACTGAAAACATGCCAGGTACAGCGCATGTCCTCGCTTCACACAATATATTCTGCAGCCCCATATGCCGGGACTGTTACCTTCTGGGAGCAATCTAATCGCACCACAGATTCGTGTCAAGATTTTTTTCACAGTTTTAAAAAGTTACTGTGGATTTTTTGCCATTCTGATAGTTCAATACACAGCGTATTCTCAGCGAGTCCGCATTACTACAGAGGTTTGCGCCTGTATCTTTAACCCACGATATTGTTGCTGCAATGAGCAGGATCCACCCGCAACCCTGCCGCCACAAAAAGCAGTTGACAGATCTGCCCCGGCTAAAATCCTGACCCAAAATTCAATGTCACTATCAAGGAGCCAGATAAATGAAACAGGGAATACACCCCAAATATGAAGAGGTAACGGT
>CAZVXH010000051.1:0-18483 GCA_964631015.1 uncultured Candidatus Cloacimonadota bacterium
GCGGCACAGTCCCGGACTGTATCAGCTGAAGACTCAGCCGCTCCGTCATTCCGGGACGACGCAGTCGGGCCCGGAATCCAGGACTTCCGGGCGTCCTCAGCTGAAGGCACGGCCTCTTTGTCATTCCGGGAAGCGTGCGCCAGCACGCTGGGGCCCGGAATCCAGACCTTGCGGGAATAGCCAAACGCAGCATTGGAATGCTGCGCAACGTCTGCCACCCGCCCCAGTCTGTCATTCCGGGGTGGCGGGGTCCTCGCGGACGAGCGCAGCGAGTTCTTGGGGTGCGGTGGGGCCCCGGTGGCTAAAGCCAACCGGAGATCGTCTTTGTGCTGCTGCGGTGATGTGTACGGTGGCTGAAGCCACCGCCTTCCGTCATGTTTACAGGGGTTCTGTACCGATGAGGATCACAGGACGGACGCGCGGCGGTTTTCCCATCGTTTTCGAGCAGCCCTTGTCTTCGCTCGCCGCGCTGATGTCGCCAGGAGATCCAAAGGCCAAAGACCAAAAGGGCCAAAGCCCAATCAAAAAATAGCCCTGGCTAACCGCAGGCCGTAGTCGTCGTTCCTGTTGTCGGGACCATTGCCGCCGCGAATGGCAACCCGACAGTAGTTGCCGCCGTAGTAGTCCCAGGAACCGCCACGCAGCACGCGGTAGGAGCCTGAGCCCGCCCCTGTCGGGTCTGAGCCCGGGGTCTTGGCGTAATAGCCTTCGTCATACCAGTCCCAGCACCATTCCCAGACGTTGCCGCTCATATCTTGGATCCCCAGTTCGTTGGCAGACTTGCCGCCCACGCTGTGGGTCTGGTAACCTGAATTGCCATTAAACCAAGCCACGGAACCGAGGTCGTTGGAGCCGGAATATATATAGCCTTTGCTCATGACTCCTCCCCGGGCGGCAAACTCCCATTCCGCCTCGGTTGGTAGACGGTAGCCGTTGGCGTTCCAGTTACAGGTAATCGATTCACCGCTGCCGCTGTAGCAGGGGGTGAGGCCTTCCTTTTTACTGCGTTGGTTGCAATAGTCCACCGCGTCGTACCAGGATACTTGTTCCACCGGCAAATTGTCGCCTTTCCAGCTGGAGGGGTTCGAGCCCATCACTTCATACCACTCGGCTTGAGTGACTTCGTGTTTACCTATCCAAAAAGAAGAAACCGTCACCTTATGCACAGGTTGTTCGTCGTCTTTTCCGTCAATGGAACCCATCTGGAAGCTTCCGCCGCTAACTTTGATCATACTGGGTGGCGTTACCTCACTTGTTCCGGCCCTTAAACTCGGAGCCACCAGGCTGTCTTGTGCCTTTTCCTCACTTGTTCCGGCCTGTATACCCGGAGATACTAACCTGCCATTTGTTAGTTGTACTGCCAGATATCCAAGCAAAACAAAAACAGGGAGGTAGATATACCAATAGCTCTTCCAGCTTTTTTTGGGCTTACTTTCATCGTACCCTGATTCAAATTCGTGTGATTCAATGTCCTCGGTATCGCTTCGGAGATTTTCAGACTGCCGCTCCCGTTTGTGGGTTGGGTCCCTTGGTGTTTCGGTTGTACCGGCATCCGTATCCGCATTCCTCATGGCTTTTGAGATGCCCTCGGGCCGGTTTTCACGCTTCTTCTGAGTAAGTTTTTGCAGGAGGGAAACGGTGGATTCCGTGATCTTGGCATAAACATCCCGCGGGTCGGGCATCTCTTCCGTGACGATCTTGTGTTGGATCAGGTATTCGCTGTCGGTATCGGCATTGAAGGGCAGTCTGCCGCTGAGCATTTCGTAGAGGACCACGCCGGCGGAATAGACGTCGCTGCGGGCATCGATGTCCTTCTCCGCCAGCACCTGTTCCGGGCTCATGTAGTGCATGGTGCCCAAACGCGTTCCCGTGCGGGTGAGGTGGCCTTCCGAAAGCAGCCTGGCGATGCCGAAATCCATCATCTTCACGTGGTCCTGGTTGTCCGGGTCCACCATGATGTTGGAGGGTTTCACGTCGCGGTGGATGATGCCTTTGGCGTGCGCGTAGCCCAGCGCGGCGGCGATCTGGTTCAGGATACCCAAGGTCCGCTGTTCCGGAATGGGCCCGGTGCGGTCGATCAGTTCGCGCAAAGTGATGCCGGGCGCGTATTCCAGCACCATATAGAACTGGCCGGCCTCTTCGAAAAAGGCGTGCATGCCCACAATGTTCGGATGGTTGAGTTTGGCCTGGATGCGGGCTTCGTTCTGGAAGCGGGCGGCAAATTGCTGGTCCCGCGTGAGTTCAAAGTTTAGCCGCTTGATCGCGACCTCGCGGTCCAGCATGGTCTCGTGAGCCAACCAAACTTCGCCCATGCCGCCGCTGCCGATCAGGCGGACGATCTCGTAATCGCGGATCCTGGTTCCCGGATTCAGTTCCATGTTCACTCCCTTCAATGTCTGGAGTTCAATATCCATCCTGGGGAATATCGTCAAGGAAATTCAGCCGACCCGATTCCAAAAAGGGCATAAAGAGTCACTGAAATCTGCAGACAGCGGTCACTATGATCAGCTTCAAAGCAATATAACAACAGGTTAATGTTCATACCTCCAGGTCATTTGAAGGATTTTTTTTAAACAGAGGTGGGGAGAAACAGAGGCACAGAGAGGGTTAGGGGTTGGTGGCGTGGTGGCATCCCGCATGATTGGCATCATGCGCTACGTGGTACTAACTTGTCTGGATCCCAGCCTGCGAGGCTGTGTGAAAACTCTTTTCAAAGTCCCGGAGGGACGCTATTTTAGATAGACACGTTGGTTTCATGATGTTTTACGTGAGTCCCTTGGGGACGACATATATGATACGTATATCATTGTGGTTTATATGAATATCAGATTACAATATGCCGTCCCTACGGGACTCCGGGGGCATTTTTCGGACTTGGGTGCTATCTGAAATTCCGTCCCTACGGGACTTTTACGGAATTTTCTCTTGCTTTTCACACAGCCTCCTGCGCTGGGATGACGGGTTGCCCACCATAATTGAACTAGAGCCTAACAACACCCGTAATGATACAGGCAATATGCCAATAGGGACTTCGCAAGGTGGTTTTAAGGGTATTGAAAGTGTCTCTGGTTTGGCAGTTGTTGATTTCGGTGAGCGAATTTGTAGATTTCACTGACCCTTTTCAGGAGAAAATACGCGTGGGGTCAGGCCGATGATTTTGATTGACAAACTGGCCATTCTGTCTCGATTGGTGTGATGAGAAAATTTGAGTATCAAGACAAGGGAAGCTATTTTGCCATCGCGGCCGGTAGTTTGGAGCGCCACGCGGCGGCGGAATTGGGCGAACTTGGCGCCCAGGTGGTCCGGGAAGTGCCTCGGGGAGTGTATTTCAGCTGCAATCAGGAGACGCTGTACCGCGTGCTCTACACTTCCAGGCTCATCCAGCGGGTATTGGCGCCGCTGGCTTCCTTCGCCTGTGAGGATGAAAAAGTTTTGTACCGCCAGGCCAGAGCATTGATCGATTGGACGGCGCTGTTTCCGGTGGACAAGAGTTTCGGGATCCAGGCCAACGTGAGTTCAGCCAAGATACGGCACTCGCTGTACGCGGGCCAGGTGCTCAAAGACGCCATCTGCGACAGCTTCCGAGACAAAACCGGGCAGCGTCCGGATTTCAGCACCAGGCAGGCGCCGGTAAATTTCAATCTGCACATTCACGCCGACAAGGCCACCCTGGCTTTGGACCTCACCGGCATCAGCATGCACAAACGGGGTTACCGGAAAGCTGCCGGCGCGGCGCCCTTGCAGGAAACCCTGGCCGCGGCGATGATCCGCTTGTCGGGCTGGGACGGCGGCAGAAAACTGCTGGATCCCATGTGCGGCAGCGGCACCATCCTGGCTGAAGCTTTGATGCATTTTTGCCGGATTCCCGCCGCCTTTTTGAGGCAGGACAGCGGCTACCAGTTTTTGCCGGACCACGCTCCGGACCTTTTCAAGCAAGTGAAAGCAACAGCCGACGCGGATATTGGCCAGCTGCCGGAAGGCCTGATCTGTGGCTCAGACATGCACGCGCGGAATGTTCAAACCGCCAGGGAAAACCTCTCCCTCTTGCCGGAAGGAGACAAAGTTGAGCTGAGCGCGGCCAGATTTCAGGACCTGGAGCGAGCCCCAGGACGCTGCGTGATCACCAACCCACCTTACGGGGTGCGGCTGGAAGACAGCAGCAGCACGGAGCGGCTGTACAACGAACTGGGGGATTTCCTGAAACAAAAATGCCCGGACAGCGAATCATACCTTCTCTGCGGGGATAAAAACCTGGTGCCGCAACTGCGCCTCAGGGCGCACTGGAAAAAGAATCTGAAAAACGCGGACCTGGAAGTGGTGCTGGCCAAGATCGTGGTGCGCTGACCCGGCCTATTTCAGCCCGGTGATCTGCTGGATCGCGTAAGCCATGATCTGAGCGTAGTTGCGCAGATCGCGGTAGACGTCGTTGCTGCCCGTGTGGCCTTCATCCCAGCGCAGCAGAAACAGCGCGGGGTTATCCGCCAGAGTGTTGGCCCGCAGTTTCTGCACCCACTTCAACGCTTCCCAATAGCCCACCCGAACGTCGTTCCAGGCTGTAACCGCCAGCACGGTGGGATAGGCGCGGGGCGAAACATTGTCGTAAGGCGAATAGGAAAGCATGCAGCCAAACTCATCCGGGCGGGTCGGATCGCCCCATTCGTCGTATTCCTGAAGGGTAAGAGGCAGGTCCGGATCGAGCATGGTGTTGATCAGATCCACAAACGGAACATCGGCGATGGCCAGGCCCACTTTTTCCGGCACCAGGTTCAGCACCGCGCCGATCAGCAATCCGCCGGCGCTGCCGCCTTCTATCACCAGCCGCGCGGGTTCGGTGTAGCCCTGGTCGATCAGGTATTCCAGAGAAGCCACAAAATCCGTGAAAGTGTTTGGCTTGTTCAGGGTGCGGCCGCCGTCATACCAGGCACGGCCCATTTCCCCGCCCCCGCGAACGTGGGCGACCGCGTAGATGAAGCCGCGGTCCAACAGCGAAAAAAGCGTATCGGAATAATAGGGGTCCTCACAATCTCCGTAGGCGCCGTAGCCGTTAAGCCAGAGGGGATGCGGAACAGCAGGATCAAGATCCCTGCGTTTGATCAGCCTTAGAGGTAAGGAAATCCCGCCCGGGACCGGAACCCACAGTAATTCGCTGGCATAGAGGGAGTAGTCAGTTTCCGGTGAAACCTGGGTTTTGTACAGAGTATTTTCAGCGCCGGTGGCCAGATCGTGGCTGATGATCGTGTAGGGCCGCAGTTCGCTTTCCCGCGTATACATCAGCTGGGTGGCGCCGGGATCTTGATTGAACCAAAGATCCAGGTTTTCGGGTTCTGAAGCTGAGATCACGCGCAGCAAAGCTCCGCCGTCAGCGGCGTACAGCTCGATCCGCTTGAATCCCTGATGCCTGCGAACAACGGCGATGACGCCATCCATCAGGGTGTAGCTGTCGAGCGGGCGGCCAGACTCGCCGGGAACGATTTCCCTCCAGTTTTCGGCTTCTGGCTGGGCGGGGTCAAACTGATAAAGGCCCTGATCGGGATCGAACCTGTCGGTCATGAGGTAAAAAACTCCGTGAAGCTGATCCGGATAGGCCAGAAAATCCTGGCCGCGGTCCAGCAGAGGGATCAGGGCCGGGTCCGCCACGGCGGCGTTCAGATACCAGATCTGGTTGCTATCCGAGGCAGAGGCATCCAGGAAGATCAAGTTCCGGTCCGCGCTGAAATAAATGCCCAGATCAAAGGCGGGATCTGCCTCCCGGTAGAGGTTGACCAAGGTTCCGGCCGCGGAGTCGTACAGCCAGGCTTGATCGCATTGAAAGCGGTCGTTATAGGTGGTGAGCAGCAGCCGGCGACCGTCGTTCAACCACAGGGCCTCACCGAGATCAGCGATCCCGGTGTCGTGGGTTTGGCCGCTGCCAAGATCCTTGAGGTAGAGCGTGTAGTTTTCATCGCCGGTATAATCAGCGCTGTAAGCCAGCTTGGCGCCGTCCCGGCTGACGGTGAAGAGTCCCAGGGAAAAATAGGGCTTGCCTTTGGCCAGTTTGTTTTCGTCAAGCAGCAGCTCCTCTTTCGCTCCGGCCTCGTCTTTGATCCGGTAATGAACCTGGTGGACCCGGCCCCGGGGAGACCGGACGTAATAGCGGTAGCCATCCAGCAAATACGGGAGGGAAGCTTGTTCGCCGGGCATGAAGCGAGTGAATTCCCTGTACAGCTGTTTGGCAAGTTTGGCAGAGGGTTTGATCTGCTGACGGGCGTATTTTTCCTCTGCTTTCAACACCTTTGGGAGTTCCGGATCATCGCGCTGAGCCAGCCAGGCCCAATCGTCACTGAGTTCATGGCCGTGCACAACCGACCGCACCGGACGCGGGCTTGCCAGAGGCGGTTTTACCCCGCTCAGAGCGAGCAGCTGAACCAGCAGCAGGAACAGCCACGCGCTTTTGAGGACCGATCGTCTGTTCATGGCCTAAACATCCAGCAGGGGAGTGTGCCTGTGCTGTTCGGCCACCAGCAGCTGAATGTCGCTGCGGATGGTTTGCAGATAATCCCGCATGGTTTGGAGGGCCAGTTGGGGATCGTTGTTGATCTCGCTCAGGTGGGCCAGGATGAGGTTTTGCAGGCCGTGGTGCATCACCTGGCTCACCACTCCGACGGCCTGCAGATTGGAAAGATGGCCTTTGATGCTTTTGATCCGCTGTTTCAGTTCCCAGTCGTAAGGTCCTATCATCAGCATGCGTTCGTCGTGGTTGCTTTCCAGCACCAGGGTGGTGCAGTGTTTGAGTTTGTTCACTGCCAGCGCGGTGGGGAAACCCAGATCGGTGGCAACGCCCAGCTTGCGTTCCGCGTCGCCGTCGCGGATGAAAGTGAAGTTGCAGCAGTCCACGGCATCGTGGGAAGCTTTGAAAGCGTGGATCACCAGATCGCGGATGCTGAAGGTGTCGCCAGTCTCAAACATCCTCACGCCGGCAGGCAGTTCGCCGAGGCGGTGCGCGCACTGGTTCAGGGTGCCTTCATTGATGTAGACGGGAATTTTGAGCTTGCGGGCCATGACCCCCACACCGCGGGTGTGGTCCGAATGTTCGTGGCTCACGATCACCGCCTTGAGCAGGGCGGGATCAAAGCCCAGGTCATCCAGGGCGGCAAAGATGGTCCTGGCCGCCACTCCGGCATCCAAGAGCACAGCCACATCGCCGGTTCGCACCAGGACAGCGTTGCCCTTGGACCCGCTCACCAGCACCGAGGTTTGAAACATCCGCTCAGATCTTGGTGAGATGGTAATAGCGGTTGTTCAGCTTGTCGAATTCGGTCCAGACGGCGTTTTCCGGCGCCGCTTCCAGCATCTGGGCCACTCCCACGCTCTGGGCGTCGAGGTTGTCGCAGAGATGCAGGACCAAAGCTTCAAGGGTCTGGGGCAGGCGCACGGAGGCTTTTTCGTATTCGCCGTGATGCGCCAGGATCATGTGCCGCAGATTGAGCAGGATCTCGTCGGGAAAACCGGTGATCAGCCTGGACTGTTCGCAGATGTACTGGTCGCTGAGGCTGAGATGGCCCACCAGACGTCCGACTTCGGTGAAGTCGATCACGGGCTTGGAACTGTATTCAAAGACTTTGCCAAAATCGTGGAGCAGAGCCCCGGTGAGCAGCAGATCGCGGTTCACGGGGTAAAGCACGGAAACGAAATCGCAGAGGGTGGCCACGGAAACCGTGTGTTCGATGAGGCCGTGCATGTAGTTGTGATGCCAGCCTTTGGCCGCGGGTGCCCCCAGAAAGCGGGCAAAGATCTCCTTGTCGTCGAAGACGGCGCGCAGCAGCTTGTGCAGCCAGACGTTCTCCACCTTGTCCACAAAGGTAAAAAACTGCTCCGCCAGGGCGTCCGGGTCCTTTTTGCTGCGGGTTACGAAGTCTTCGAGGTTGTACTCGGAGTGATCGGCATAGCGGATATTGGACACGCTCAGCTGGATCTGTTCCTTGTAGAGGTTCACCATGGCCTTGACCTTCACCACGTCGCCCGCGGAGAAAGTTTCGCTGATGTTTTTGGCGTCTTTCCAGATGTAGGCGGCCAAAGTGCCGCTGCGGTCCTGCAAACGCAGACGGAGAAACTGGTCGTTTTTGCCGTCACGCAGCTCTTTTTCGGCCACCAGATAGAAACCGGTGACCTCTTTGCCGAGGAGGTCCTTGAAGTCGTTGATGTCGATGTGTTCAGTCATGTCACTTCACTTTATGATGTTTATTTTTTTGTTTACCGTGGTAGTGCCGCCCTGGGGCAGGGGGATCTGAACGCGCAGCAGGTAGATCCCGGAAGCGGGAAATTCGCTGCCCGCCAAAGTCAGTTCGGACTGGGATCCCTTGAGGTCCAGCAGCTTCTGGCCGCGAAGGTTGTAGATCTGCAGGGGACCGAGTGGCTGACCTTTGTCCAGGCTGATTCTCAGGATGCCGTCGCCTCTGAGCGGATTGGGGCTCACACGCAGCGCCGGAACAGGCTGGAAGTCTTCCTGAGCGCTGACCACATCCGTGAAATCGCTGTAGTCAGAATAGAGGATCCGGCCGCCGCCCGCAAGCTGCAGCCAGTAGTAGAGGCGGTAGTTTTGGGCCAGCTCGGCCAGGGAGAGGTTGCTGAGCGAGAGGTTGAAATTCAGCGCTATCTCCTCGCCCGCGCCCAAGGGGCCGTTCAGACTGGACCCGTGTGTGATCCAGCGATCTATAACGTAGCGCTCGGCGCCGTCGAAAAAGACCTTTTTGAAGAGCCCCACGCTCAGGCGGGTGGCGTTGATCAGGTTGTACTCGGTGGCAGCGGTGTAGAGCAGGGTATTGGCGTTGGCCAGGGTCAGTTCCGCGCTGAGCAGGTCGTTTTGGGCAATGTATTCAAAGCGGCAGTTCGAAGCTGAAACAAAGGTTCTCAGGTCCTGGGCGGCCAGGCAATGCTGCTCATACTGAGCGGCGTAAGCGGGGGAAAATCCGTTCAGGCGCAGATCGCCGTTCACCACAGTGCGGGGCAGGGTGTTGAAGTTGTACCAGTTGAATCTGATCTGCGCGGGCACGTTGGCCAGGGAATCGCTGAGGATCGGAAAATAGTTCAAAATGTGGATATCCGGGAAGGCGTAGGGATCCTGCGTGGCTGTGATCTGAACGGAGCTGCCGGTGCGCAGGAAATTCTCGGCCAGCCAGACCGGGTAATCCTCAGCGAGGCTGAAACGGTTCAGCGAGATCAGGTTGTTGCCCGACGCCAGGGTGTCTGCCAGAGCGCGCGAAACAGCGCGAACCTTAAGCTGCATCGGCTGATCCGGTAAACTAAACTGGTGATCGGAAAATCCCGGGCTTTGTGAGTTGAAAACGAACTCTGAGTGAGGTGGGATCGGCTCGGTAACCACAACCGTATCCGTCCGGACAAAGGTGTTCGCGGGCGAGTTTACGGTAATCACAACCGACGCGTCGCTTACCGCGCCGTCCGAGTGGTTGTAGACTGTGAAACTCGGGCCTGTCAACTGACGGGGCTGGAGGTCTCCCACCAGATCAAAATCCACAAGTTCCAGATCGAAAGTGTTGAGCACAAAATTTCCGGCCAGGCCAAAGAGCAGTTCGGCGTTGAAGCCTGCCGTAGCCAGGCTTTGGAAGTAAGGATTGATACTGTTCGTGTTCCAGTAATAGCTGCGCGAACCGCCACCGGCGGAGGCCGCCACATAGCGGTTGGCGAAATTGGTGTTGTAAGTTACAACCAGCCAGAGGGAATCGCCCTGCACCGGGTTCGCGAAAGGAATCTCCACCTGATTGGCGCTTACCGGAACTTTGGCCCAGGCCAGGCTGGCGCCGGGCCCGCCGTAGGAATCCGTAAACAATTCCACCCGCACCGAATCGCCGGTCTGAGGCAGCCAGAGCAGAGCTTTGTCGACTGCGAATTCGCTGGCATAGGTTTCCGGATAGATCTCCGCGAAATTGAAGCGCACCGCCCAGATATTGGCGCCGTAGAAATGATAGTCGTCGCTGCCGTTGTGATAGGCAAAACTGTATTCCCTGTCCTCGGCGGGCCAGACCTTCAGTCCGCTGCCGGGAAGCGCGTCCAGAGCGTGGGACAAGGCGCAAATGAGGCTCAGGGCCAGGATCAGGGCGTATTTCACGCCTGCACCTTCCCGATCCGGACCCGGGCCAGGTCCAGATCCTGGTTTATGGCCGCGCGCAAGGCGTCGATGCCGGTGAACATCTTTTCCTCCCTGAAATACTCAAGCAGTTCCACGGACAGCGAAGAACCGTAGATCTGCCGGTTAAAATCCAGAATATGGGTCTCGACCTCGGATATTCCGCTGTGTTTCAAAGTTGGACTGGAGCCGATATTTGTCAATCCAAAAAAGCAGTCCGAACCCAAACGCGCCCGGCTGAGATAGACCCCGGCCTTCGGGAGCAATTGCCGGGCCGATTCCAAACGCAGATTGGCGGTGGGAAATCCCAAGTTCCGGCCCAGGCCTGATCCGCTTTCCACCTCTCCATAAAGGGTGTAAGGACCGCCCAGAAGCCGGTTGGCCTCAGCCAGATCGCCCAGAGTGAGCATTTCCCGGATCAGGGTGCTGCTGATCACCCGGTTGCCGTGCTGAAGCGGCTCCACAAAATGGAGCTGATAGCCGTGCCGGTCCTGGTGTTCTTGCAGAAAGGCGTAGTTGCCCCGCCGCTGATGGCCGAATTGGGAATCGTAGCCCATCACAATGGCCGCGGGAGCGAAGCGGCTGACGATCTGTTCGCGCAGAAAGTCCTCCGCCGATGTGTTGGCCAGCTCTTCATCAAAATGGAGCAGCGCGACCTCATCGACGCCAAGCTCCCGCAACAGCCTGGCTTTTTGGAGCGGTGGCAGCAGCAACAGCGGATGCAGCCTGCGTTCCAGCACCTGGGCGGGATGGTTGTCGTAGGTGATCACCACGGATCGGAGTTTTTCAGCGCTGGCCAAGGCGGTGAGTTCGCTGATGAGTTTGCGGTGTCCCAGGTGCAGGCCGTCGAAATTTCCTATGCTTAACACGCTGTTGCGCATTTGGTTACCCGAGGTTGATCAGGGGCAGGACAAGGCCGGAAACCCGCCGGGCCACTCCGAGGATGGCGTCGTTAGCGTCCAGAAGCAGCACTCGGTCGGTATCCGCGCCTTCGCTGCCAAAGCTTTGGCCGTTTCTCAGGGCGGCCAGTTCCGCCTCCCGGGGTTGAAAAAACTCGAAGTCAGCGAACAGTTTCCGGGGCGGATGGAACGCGTCCCGGAAATTGGCCGGGGTCAGCGCGTCAAGCTGCCAGGCCTCTTCCAGCCGCACCGGTCCTATGGACTCACGCCGCAGAGCAACGGTGTGCCCCACCGTGTTCAAACAACCGGCGATGTATTCGCTCAAACTGCGGATGTAGGTTCCCTTGGAAACGCGGCAAACATAGGTCAGATCGGGCGGCGAATAGCTGATGACGGAGAATTCGCTGATCTTGACAGGCCGCGGGGCAAGTTCCAGCTGTTCACCCTGGCGGGCGTAAGCGTAGGCCGGCCGGCCGTTCACTTTCAGGGCGGAATGCTGGGGAGGACTCAATTCCCGCAAGCGGACCAGCTGGTTCCGCAAAAAATCCTCGTCCACCCTCTCCGGCACCAGTTCCCCCTCGCGCACAAACTCGCCCTCGGTATCGCCGGTATTGGTTTGGCTGCCCAGCCGAAGGGTGGCAGAATAGCTTTTATCCTCGGCCTCCAGATACTTGCAGAGCCGGGTGGCGGATCCCAGCGCGCAGATCAGCAGGCCGGTGGCAAAGGGATCGAGGGTGCCGGTGTGGCCGATCTTCCTGATCCCGGTGAGCTTGCGCAGTCTGCGCACCACGTCGAAGGAACTGCAGTCCGCGGGTTTGTCGATCAGCAGAAATCCGCTAAGTTCAGGCATCCGCTGGGGTGTGAGCCAAGGCCCCGTCCAATTTGCCCAACAGTTCGGTCTTGATCTTGGCCAGATCGCCTTTGAGAGTGGCGCCGGAAGCGCTTTTGTGGCCTCCGCCTGCGTAGGAGGCGGCCACCGAGTTCACGTCAAATTTGGGAGAGCGCAGGCTCAGTTTGAAAACGCCGGGCGCCTCCTCCCTCAGATAGGCCACGATGTCGATGTCCCGCACGCCCTGCACCCAGCGGGTGATGTTCATGATCGCGTCGGCCGTGAGCCGGTTGCGGCGCTGCATCTCCAGGGTGGAGTGCATAAAGAGCACGCGGTCCGCGTTGTGCAGTTCGATGGTGGACAGCACTTCGCCGATATAGCGCATTTCCAGGGCTTCGTGATTGAGGAAATACTGCTTGTACAGCAGGGCCGGGGAAATGCCCAGTTCGCCTAGTTCCGCCGCGACGCGGAAGACTTCGGCGTCGGTGTTGGCATTGATGAAATTGTTGGTATCGTTGATGATGGTCACATAAATGCAGTTGGCCACGGAGGTCCTCACGGCGGCTGGCAGGGCGGCGATCTCCTCCCGCAGGGCGCGATGGATGATGGCTCCGGCCGAAACGGCGGAGGTATCCACAAAGCTGTAGTCGGTCTTGATGACCCCGTTTTCCGGAACGTGGTGATCGATCAGGATCACATGGCGGGAAGCGCGGATCAGATCTTCACGGCCGGGAACCCGGCTGTAGCTGTTGCAGTCCAGCACGATCAGCAGATCGTAGCTCAGGCCCCCGGTAACGGTGAGCACCACCGCGTCCTCCATCAGAAAGGCAAAGCGTTCCAGATGCGAGTCCGGGTCAACGATTATCTCACTGCGCAGCCCCCGTGCCCGGAGGATCTGCTGCAAGGCCAGGCTGGCGGCAAAGCCGTCGCCGTCCGGTTCAACGTGGGACATGATGCCCACCGTCCTGCCCGGAAGCAGCTGCTCCAGCAGTTTATCGTGTAGTTCCGAAGTATTTTTCATAGTGCTTTCCCCCACATCAGCCCGCGGTCGAGTTCCCGCGGTCCGGGTTTACAGTCGTGTCCGCGCGGGCCGGCGCCGGGTTCATGAGGCTGACGGGCTTACTTGTCCTCGTCTTCCTCTTCCTCTTCTTCTTCCTCGATGAATTCGTTGTAGAGTTCCTCGTCTTCGTCAACATCGTAGACGTCGTCGTCATCCAGATAGTCGTCCAGGTCGATATCCGGATCGTACTCGTCGTCATCATCATCGTATCTGTCTTTGAGGGTGGCCAGCAAAACGTCAACCGCCTCGGCCCGGTCCTCGGTCTCGTCGTAGAAGAAGGTCAGTTCGGGAATGGTTCTCATGATATGTGCTCCTGCGATTTGTTTTTTTAGGAACCCCGACGTTTTGACCAGGTGTTCCCTGATGCTGTCGTGGGTGGCGGGATTGTTGTAATGCGAAAAGTATAGTTTGGCGTAGCGGAGGTCTTTGGAAATGACCACGTCCGTGATCGTCACCCAATCCAGCGCGGGATCGCGCAGTTTTTGGCTGATGGCGATGTTGAAGAGCTTTTTCAACTCTTCCTGCAACCTGGGTAGGCGATGTGATTTCATCAGAGTTTCTTGGCCACCTCTTCAAGCACGTAGCATTCCAAAACATCGCCTTCCTTGATGTCGGAGAAATTCACCAAAGAAAGCCCGCATTCCGTTCCCGCCTTCACTTCGGCCACATCGGCGGCGTAGTGCTTCAGCGAGGAAAGGTCGTCTTCCACCACCAAAACGTCGTTGCGGTACAGGCGAACCTTGCAGCCCTTTTTGATGATGCCGCGATCCACTTGGCAGCCGGCGATGGTGCCAACTTTTTTGATCTTGAAGACCTGGCGGATGGTGGCGGAACCGATCACGGTTTCTTCAATGCTGGGCTTGAGCATTCCTTCCAGGGACTTGCGCACATCGTCGATGGCGTCGTAGATCACCTGATACAGTTTGATCTCCACGCCCTCGTCTTCGGCGAGTTTGCGCGCGAGCTGGCTGGCCCGCACGTGGAAGCCCATGATCACGGCGTTCGAAGCCGAAGCCAGGCTAACGTCGGCCTCGTTGATCCCACCCACGCTCTTGTGGATGATGCTCACCTGCACTTCATCGTTGGTGATCTTCTCCAGCGAATCGGCCAGCGCTTCAGCGGAGCCGTCGGTATCCGTTTTGATGATGATGTTGAGCTCGTTGATCGCCTCTTCCTTGATGCGGGCAAAGATGTTTTGCAGCGAGGATTTGTTTTGGAATTTCTCGCGTTCCAGGCGGATCTGGGTCCGCTCGGAGCTGATGCCGCGGGCGGTTCTTTCGCTGTCCACCTGATTCAGAACGTCGCCGGCCTTGGGAGTCTCGTTCAGGCCATAGATCCGGCCCACATCTGAAGGATAGAGGATCTTGAGGTCCTGGCCCCGTTCGTTTTCTATCTTGCGTATCCTGCCGTGGGTGGCGCCGCAAACGATGATGTCGCCCTTGTTCAGGGTTCCTTCCTGCAACAGCACTGTGGCCACCGAGCCCATGCGGGTGTCTTTGGCGGATTCGATCACCACGGCCAGTCCCGGCACTTCCTGACGGGCTTTGAGTTCCATCATTTCCGAGGTGAGCAGGATCAGTTCGATCAGGTTCAGTATTCCCTCGCCGGTTACCACGGAGGTTCTGCACCAAGGCACCTCTCCCCCGTATTGTTCCAGCAGCACCCCGTAGTCCAGCAATTGCGCAACCACCCGGTCCACATTGGCATCCGGCAGGTCGGTCTTGTTGATGGCGATGATCAGATGCACCCCGGCGGCTTTGGCGTGGTCGATGGCTTCGCGGGTTTGGGGTTTCATGCCTTCGTTGGCCGCCACCACGATCACGGCGATATCCGTAACGTTGGCGCCGCGAGCCCGCATGGCGGTGAAAGCTTCATGGCCGGGCGTGTCCAGGAAAGTGATCTTGTTCTTGTTGATCTCGATCTGGTAGGCGCCGATATGCTGGGTGATGCCTCCGGATTCGCCCGCCACGATGTTCGTGTTGCGGATGTAATCCAGGATCGAGGTCTTGCCGTGGTCAACGTGGCCCATGATGGTCACCACAGGTGCCCGGGGCTCTTCCGCGACGTCGCTGTACTGCTCTTTTTCCCGGTCCAGAACGTCTGTTCCGAACTCTTCCTCAAAGCGGAAGGGAACCTGGAACTCTTCGCAGATAGTTTCCAGCGAATCGCGGTCCAGCCTCTGGTTGATCGTCACCAGCTGGCCCATGGCGAAAAACTTGCTGATGATCTCGCCCGCTGAGAGGTTCAGGATCTTGGCCAGTTCGCTCACGGAGGTGAATTCCCGGATCACGGCCAGGCCGTCCCCGCTGTCCTCAATCAGTTGGGCTTCGCGATGGTATTTTTTCTTTTTGCCGGTCTTTTGCAAAACTTTCTTGATATTGCGGGAAATCTCGGCTTCGTCGGCTTCGACCAGCGGAACTTCCACTTGTTTGCCTTTTTTGGCCGTGCCGATGATGGCTTTTTTGTGGCGGCTCTTGTCGCCCAGATCGTCATGGCTCACCTTGGTTTTGCCAAATTTCTTGCTTTCGGGTTCTTTAACGGCCACCACTGGCGGCGTGGAATCCGGCGCTCCGGGCTTTTTGCGCGGCTCTTCGGTCCGTTTTCTGGGGTCGGGTTTGGGTCGGGCGGCGCCTCTGTCGTCCGGACGTTCCAGATAGGATTTGGGCCGGACCGGTTTGCTGCCCCGGGGCTGGACCGGAGTGGCCTGGGTGTAGGGAACGATCACGCGGTGTTTGGGAGCTTCCTTGGTGGGGGGAACGTATTTTTCGGGCTGAGGCCGCGGTTCAGGCTCTGCTTCCTCTGGTTCCGGCTGAGGTTCTGGCTGCGGTTCAGGCTGGGCTTCAGGCTGGGCTTCCTGCTCCGGTTCAGCTTTCTTGCGCCCCTTTTTCTCTTTCACGGGCTTGGCCGGAGTTTCCTCCGCCACTTCCTCGGTCGGAGCCGCTTGAGGCGCTGCCGGTTCGGTCTTGCCGGTCTTGGCGGCCTGACGCATTTCCATCAGACGCTTTCTGTCCTTTTCCGCTTTCTTTTCGGCGTCCATCTGCTCGTTGTATTTTCTGCGGATCAGGTTCGCCACGTCCTCTTCGATGAGGCTCATGTGGCTTTTCACGATCACGTTCAGGTCGGTCAGGTGCTTTTTCAGCGCCATGGTGCTGATCTTCAGTTCCTTGGCCAGTTCATGTACTCTTATTTGCACTTTGTTCCTCCACTTGGGCGATGCCGTGATGATACTCCAGCATCCGGGTGGCAAATTGTTTGTCCGTTATTCCGTAGATCCCCGTGATAGCTACGCCCAGCGCGGCGCTCAGCTCTTGCTGAGTGCCAAGGCGAAGTATGGAAACAGATGATCCGGCTTGCTGAACAGCCGCTTCGATCCGGGCGGCCGAGCGCTGCGCAGTGTCCGTGGCGATGATGATCAGCCGCAGCCCCCGGGAATGCAGTTCCCGCAGGCAGGCGTCCGCTCCGGAGATAAGTTTCCCGGCTTTGCGGGCAAACTGCATCAGGTTGATAATCTTGCGCGTCAGTTCGTGGCTGCTGTCCATCACTGTTTCCCCGCGGAATTGAATATGGCTTCCGAGCGCAGATTGAATCTGCGTTTCAGATGGTTCCGCTTCCATTTGTCCAAGCCTTTCAAACAGTCCGGCTGGGGGCAAACGTAGTTTTGACGTCTCTGCACCCGGCGGCGCGGATCGAACACGATGCCCTGGGGCAGAACGAAGAAGCTGAGGAGTTCCCCGGCTTCCCGTTTCGCCCGGCATACCACACAGGTTCGCTGGGGCACATGGTCCGCGTGACTGTTTTGGTTTGGCATTAGAAATATTTGGCGGCTTCCTTGAGCCGTTCAGCTGTTTTTTGTCCCACCCCTTCCAGGTTGCATAGCTCCTCAACCGAGGCGGCATAGATGTCCTGGACAGAGGTGTAGCCGGATTGGCGCAGGATCTCGGCGATCTTGGCGGTCACGCCGTCCAGATCGGTGATATGGCTCACCGTGCGGCGTTCCTTGGCCATTTTTTCCTCAAACTCCTCCAGGGTGAAGATGTCGATCTTCATTCCGGTGAGTTTGGCGGCCAATTTCACGTTTTTGCCGCCCTTGCCGATGGCCACCACCTTGTCAGCCTCTTCCACGATCACGCTGGCGGCACGGTTGCGCTCGATGATCACGCGCTTCACTTTTTCCACGCCCAGGGCCCGTTCGATCATCTTTTCCGGATCTTCGTCGTGCACCACGATGTCGATCTGTTCGCCGCGCAGCTCCTTGCGGATGCTGTCGATGCGGGCGCCCCGGGGACCGATGCAGACGGCCACCGGATCCAGCTTGGGATCGGTGCTCAGCAGTTCCACCTTGGTGCGAATGCCGGGTTCCCGCACGATCTTCACGATCTTGATCGTGCCGTCGTAAACCTCCGGGATCTCCGCTTCGAAGAGCTTCTTCACAAATTCCGGATTGGTGCGCGAGAGGATGATCGTCACGTTCGACTGGTGCGTGCGGATGTTCGTCACATAGGCTTTGATGTTGTCGCCCACGCGGTAATATTCGTTCTCGATCTGCTCATCGGCAGGCAGCAGCGCGTCCGTGTAGCTGATGTCGATGCGGTAGCCGCCGGTGTCGTCGATGGTCTTGATCTTGCCGCTGACGATGGTGTTCTTCTGTTTATTGAAGTCGCTCTGGATCTTCTCTTCCTCCAGCAGGCGGATCTTGTCCTGGATCGCCTTTTGGGCGGTCTTGATCAGTTTGGGCTCGAATTCGTGCATGGCCATGGTTTTGGCCACGAACTGCCCCAATTCCGCTTCGCTGCCGTAGAGTTGTCTGGCGTCTTCCAGCGAGATCTCGCCCAGCTTCGTCTCGGTTTCCACCACCTCGCAGAGGTAGCGGGCCTTGATGGTGCTGGTGGCCTCTTCGATGAAGATCTCCAGTTCGTTTTCAGGCTCGAGTTTCTTGCTCAGCGTGGCGTGGATCGCTTCCACGATCATCTCCTGGATCAGTTCCTTGTCCAGCTGCTTGATGGCGGCTAGCTTTACCACCGCGTCCAAAATGTTCGCGTTCATTCCTGCTCCTCACGCTTCGGTGTGGCCAGATAGACTGTTTTGGCTCGGGAGATCGATTTAAGCGCGATCTCCACCCTGTTCCCCCGGTCGTCCAGGATCACACTGTCTTGGTTGACCTCGGTCAGGGTGCCCAAAGTGGAGTTCTTCTGCTCTCCCTCGCCCCATTGCACCGCCACCTTCTCGTTGATCGCGCTCACCCAATGGCTTTTCAGCTTCAGGGGGCGTTCCAGGCCAGGTGACGACACTTCCAGGAAATAGCGGTCCGGGATCAGGTCAAATTCCTCCAGCTCCGCCCCCAGGGCGCGGCTGAATCTGGCACACTCATCCAGCGTGACCCCACCGATCTTGGTGAGGTAGATCGTGATGATGCGCCCCTTGCCGGACATCTTTTCATCGAGGTCGTACAGCGCCAGATGCTGCTCCTGGCAGATCCGGCGGGCAATGTCTTCGACTTGCGGACGGTAATACTCCATCTTGCTTCCTTTACACACTCATTTTGCGTCAAAAAAAATAGCTAACTTCCGTAGCTATT
>CAZVXH010000052.1:0-18389 GCA_964631015.1 uncultured Candidatus Cloacimonadota bacterium
CCACCTGCGACTGGAGGGCCAACGGCTACCGGCTGCCCACTGAAGCGGAATGGGAGTTCGCCGCCCGCGGCGGCATCCACAGCCAGGGCTATATTTACAGCGGCTCCAACGATGTACAGGAGGTGTCTTTCGCCAAATCCTCCGAGACCATTAAAACCAGCCCTGTGGGTAAAAAGCTCCCCAACGAACTGGGCCTGCACGACATGAGCGGAAACGTCTGGGAATGGTGCTGGGACAGCTACAGTAAAGATTATTACAGCGTCAGTCCCTACGAAAATCCCCGGGGCGCCAAAGCACACGGGACCAAGGTTTTACGGGGCGGATCCTGGAACAGGGAAGGCGATCGCTCCACCACCACTTACCGAGGCCAGGGTGCTATGGATTACTTAGCCGGCAACATTGGCTTCAGGCTGGTGCGTTCGAGCATGTAGCCCTTACCACTGGATGGTTTGCAGCTGTCAGGTGAGGGACGGCCAGTTCCTGAAGCGGGTTCCAGTCTTTTCGGAATTCAAAACTCCAGGCTGAGGCTGATCCCGTTCAAATCCGGGGCGGGCGTCACCGCCAAACGGGGAGTGGTATTCAGGGTCAGCCGCGCGGAGAGGAAGCCGATCACGGCACCGCAAAAAACATCGCTGGCCCAGTGTTCATCCCCGTTCACCCGGGACCAGGACCCCAAAACGGCCAGACCGTAGACCAGAGGGGCAACCCAGGCCTGTTCCGAATACTGCTCCGCCAGGATCGGCGCCACGCTCCAAACCAGAGTGCTGTGGCCGGAGGGGAAGGAATCGTTGTGCAGCGAAAAACCACTGTCCGGCCAGAAATCACCTTCACTGGCCCCGCCGGGGCGCTGCCGCTGAGTGGCCAGTTTCAGTCCCTCAGCCGCCACGGACGCCAGCAGCATGCTTTTCAGGCAGAGCAAGCCTGTGTCCACGGTGTTGTCGGAGCCTGTAACCCAGCCCGCCAAAGCTGTCACCCCCGCCGCGGGGAAGAGGATCCGCTTGTCGCCCGCGAAGCCCAAGCCGTTGAAGGTGGCGTCGCTCCAGCTGCTTCTGTGGTCCTGCGCTCGCAAACCGGAAGCGCAGAGAAAGGACACAGCCAAGCATACGATCCATCTTCTTATCATGCCCCACTCCTTTTCCATCTCTGCTATTTCGTCAAGCAATAATCCTGCCGGGAAGCGTAAAACGTTTTAACACAATATGTAACAGTGATGTCCCGCCCTAAGCCCTCTCCCGTCCGCCTCTCACCTACATCCCATTAACATCCCCTTGCCCAGATGGGTTGTTAATGGGAGGCGAATGAGATGTGGACGCGAAGTATGATCAGGGCGAGGCGCGCGGGTAAACACAGAATAACCCGGATCGGTCGGACAGACACCTCCGTATATAGTGGGTAACAAATCCGGGGAAGGACTGATCATTCCAAGCTTCTCCGGAGCGGGGAACTGAGCGGCGCCGTAAACCATTATGGGATTGACAAAATACCCCCTTTGAAAAGACTGGCACCAAAAGCAACCGGGAAGTAAACTGCCGAATGAGGAAATACATCGTATCGATCGTGGGTCGTCCTAATGTGGGCAAGTCCACGCTGTTCAACCGCCTTTGCAGAAAGCGCTCTGCCATCGTTGACCCGGAAGCGGGGATCACCCGCGACCGCAAATACGAGGACGTGGAGTGGAACGGCAAAGTGTTCAAACTTGTGGACACGGGGGGGATCATATTCGACAGCAGTGAAGCCATGGACAAGATGATCCGCCACCAAGCCCTGCTCGCGATCGACGAATCCGACCTGATCATCTTCATGGTGGACGCCCAGACCGGCACCACGGACATCGACAAGGCCATCGCCAAGATCCTCTTTCCGCACCGCGACAAGGTGATGCTGGTGGCGAACAAGGCCGACAACGAAAAGTTCGAGTGGGAGCTTTACGATTTTCTGCAGCTTGGGTTCGGTGACCCCTTTGCCATTTCCGCCGCCCAGGGCCGCAACACCGGAAATTTCAAGGATGAACTGCTGGCGCTGATCCCGGAAACGCAGGACGCCTATGATAATGAAAGTCCCACCCACACCCGCATCGCCGTGGTGGGCAAACCGAACGTGGGCAAATCCTCGATCGTGAACCTGATGCTGGGCAGCGAAAAGCAGATCGTGACCGACATTCCCGGAACCACCCGCGACGCGGTGGACAGCGTGTTCCGCTATCATGGCCAGGAATACGTGCTGGTGGATACCGCGGGCTTGCGCCGCAAGACCAAGGTGAACTACGGCGTGGAATACTACAGCGTGATGCGCACCATCGAAGCTGTGGACAGATGCGACGTGGTGGTGCTGGTCCTCACCGCCGACGAGGATATCTCAGATCAGGACGTGAAGATAGCTTCCTACGCCAAACGCCGCATGAAGGAGATCCTGGTGGTCTTCAACAAGTGGGATCTGGTGGATAAAGACAATAAAACCACGGGCAAGTTCATCGCCGATCTGCACGATATGATGCCCTTTTTGCAATACGCGCCGGTGCAGTTCATTTCCGCGAAATCCGGCCAACGCATCAACCGGATCATGGAAATGGTGGTGAAGATCGAGCAGGAGAGCGAAAAACGCATCTCCACCAGCGAACTCAACCGCTTCATGGAAACCGTGGTCGAGCACCGTCCGCCCACTCACAGCACCGGCAAGCACGTTAAGATTTTTTACATCACCCAGGCTGCCGTGAAACCGCCCACCTTCGTGTTCTTCTGCAACCAGCCCGCCCTAATCAGCGAAAACTACCGCCGTTTTCTGCACAATCAGATCCGCGAGATGTTCACCTTTGAAGGCGTGAGCATCAAGCTGATCTTCCGCGGCCGGAAAGAAGGAGAGGTGGAGGTTTGACGCTGATCATGATCTGGCTGCTGGTCTGCCTGCTGGCTTACCTGATCGGCAGCATCCCCTTTGGTTGGTTGGCCGGAAAGCTACTGCACAAGCAGGACATCCGCTCCGGTGGAAGCGGCAATATCGGTGCCACCAACGCCCTGCGCCAATACGGCGTGAAGACCGGCGTGCTGGTGCTGATCCTGGATCTTTTGAAAGGCTTCGCCGTGGCCTGGCTGCTCCAGAACGTGGTTCCGGGCCTGGTGAGCAACTTCGTGCCCGCGCTGCCAGCCGAACGCTTCGTGCTGCTTTTACCCGCCCTGGCCGTGATCCTGGGGCACATGTTCCCCGTCTGGCTGAGTTTCAAAGGCGGCAAAGGCGTCGCCACCGCCGCCGGGGTCTTTCTGGTGCTGGCACCCGTCCCGCTGCTGATCGCGCTGCTCGTGTTCCTGTTCGTAACAGCGCTCAGCCGTTATGTGTCGCTGGGCTCGATCGTGGCCGCGGCCTCGCTGTTTGTGGCCGAGTTTGTGTGGAACGTGCTGGTGATCAGGGAGCCGGAGTTTCCCTGGCTGACACTGATCGTGGCCCTGCTGGTAATCTACAAACACAATCCGAACATCCTGCGCCTACTGGAAGGCAGGGAAAACCGGCTGAGTTTCGGCCGAAAGGGCAAAGCCTGATGTGCGGGATAATGGGAGTTTTCGGCAACCCGAAAGCCGCCGGCATGGCCGCTTTGGGGATGTTCGCGGAGCAGCACCGCGGCCAGGAAAGCTGCGGCATGGCGGTTTGCGACGACAAAGTTTTGCACCTGCACAAGAGCATGGGCCTGGTCAAGGAAGTTTTCACGCCCGAAGTGTTGGCCTCCCTGCCCGGTAATATCGCCATCGGCCACGTGCGTTATCCCACCAAGGGTTCGGCCACTTCCTTCAATTCCCAGCCGCATCTGGTGGAAACTCTGTTCGGTCCTTCCTACGCCCTCGCCAGCAACGGCGACCTGGTGAACTACGCGTCAGTCCGGGCCACGCTGGAAGCTGAAAACGTCTATTTCAAGAGCGACAACGACGGCGAACTGCTGGTGAAATTCATCGCTTGGCGGATCGCGCAGGGCGACGAACCGGCCGACGCCATCCGGGCCTTGATGCGCAGTATCCGGGGCGCCTATTCCTGCGTATTTATAACCAAGAGTGAGCTTTATCTCTTCCGTGATCCGCTTTCCATGCGTCCCATGGTCTGGGGAAAAACCGCTGATGGCGCGGTGGTGGTGGCTTCAGAAAGCTGCGCGCTGGACATCCTGCAGGTTAACGAACGCCGGGAAGTTCCGCCCGCCGGGATCATCCGTGTGAACCAAGCCGGGATCACCATCCTGGAAAACGATCCCAACCTTTACCGCAACAGCCGTCACAACAGCTATTGCGTGTTCGAGCACATCTATTTTTCCCGGCCGGACAGCTTTCATTTCGGTGAAAACGTTTTCGCCGTGCGCGAAAAGATCGGCGCGCTGCTGGCCAAAGAGGACGAGGGCCTGCAGGCGGATTGCGTGATGCCGGTGCCGGATTCGTCCAATTTCATGGCCGTGGGTTACGCCGCCGCCAGCGGCATCCCGCTCTCGCTGGGCCTGATCCGCAACCACTATATCGGCCGCACTTTCATCAAACCGGAACAGACCATCCGCGACGAGAGCGTGCGCCAGAAATTCAATCCGCTGCCCAACTTCTTCCATGGCAAAAAAGTGGTGCTGGTGGACGATTCGATCGTGCGCGGCACCACCATCCGCAAGATCGTGCAGATGATCAAGGCCGCCGGAGCGAAAGAGATCCATCTGCGCATCGGCTCGCCCCAGGTGAAGTTTTCCTGCTATTTCGGGATCGACACCCCCCACCCCGAAGAACTGGCCGCGAACCGCTTTTCGCTGGATGAGCTCCGCGAACGCGTCGGGGTGGACAGCCTGAAACATCTGTCCCCGGCCAGGCTGGCCAAGTGTTTGGCCAAACCCGAAGAATACTGCTACGCCTGCTTTGACGGGCAATACCCCCTGGAGAAGGAATGATCGGCGAACTGCTGGAGAAATTCGCTGGCCGGCGCGTCCTGGTGCTGGGCGACGTGATGCTGGACCAATATGTTTGGGGCCGGGTGGAGCGCATCTCGCCGGAAGCGCCGGTACCCGTTCTGGAAGCCCAAAGCGAGGAACTGCGCCTGGGTGGCGCCGCCAACGTGGCCCTCAACATCCGTTCCCTGGGCGGGGTCCCGCTGCTGGTGGGAGTTACCGGTGCCGACAACGCCGCCCTGGAACTCCAGCGGCTGTTGGAGGCCAAAGGCATTTCCAGCGACGGCCTGATCAGCGATCCGGAGCGCTCCACCACCCGCAAGATGCGCATCGGCGCAGTGAATCAGCAGATCGTGCGGATCGATTATGAGAACCAGGACGAGCTTGGCGCCAGCGTGCGGGAGCGAATCCTGTCCCAAGTGAAAGCACTGCTGCCGAACTGCCAGGCCCTGATCATCGAGGATTACAACAAGGGTCTGATGACGAACGATCTGATCCGCCAGGTTTTACAGCTGGCCTCCAGCCTGGGAATCCCAGTGGCGGTGGACCCCAAGCTGAAGCATTTTCAAGCCTACGCCGGCGTGGATATTTTTAAACCCAACTACAAGGAACTGCAGGCGGTAAGCGGAACAGTCTTCAGCTCTGACGAGGCTTTTTTTCAGGCCGCCCTGGCCCTGCGGCGCGAACTGCGGATCAAGAACCTGATCGTGACCCGCAGCAGCCTGGGCATGTACATTTTCAGCGATGACGCCGCTCCCCGGCGCATCCCCACCTACGCGAAAGAGGTTTTCGATCCCTCCGGAGCCGGCGACACCGTGATCTCAGCCCTCACCCTGGCTCTCATCAGCGGCGCGGACATCGACCTGGCCGCCGAACTGGCCAATCACGCCGCCGGAGTGGTGTGCGGGATCAAAGGCACGGCCTGCGTAACGCCGGCCCAGGTTTTGGAAAGCTACCGTGAGCAAAGATAAGATCAAAAGCTGGGTGGAAACCGCCTTCCTGACCGGCGAGCTGAAAGCGCAGCAAGCCCGGCTGGTTTTCACCAACGGCTGTTTCGACCTCCTCCACGCCGGCCACACCCAATATCTGGAACAGGCCAAAGCCTTGGGCGACATTCTGATAGTAGGCCTGAACAGCGATGCCAGCGTGCGTCAGCTCAAAGGCGAAGGGCGTCCGCTGGTGACCGAGAATGACCGCGCCCTGATGCTGGCAGCCTTGCAGAGCGTGGATTTCGTGGTGATCTTCAGCCAGCCCACACCTTACGAACTTATTGAACTTGTCCGACCCGACATCCTGGTGAAAGGCGGCGACTGGAAACCTGATGCCATCGTGGGCGCGGACATCGTTTTGGCCGGCGGTGGCGAAGTGCTGAGCCTGCCTTTCAAAGCAGGACTTTCCACCACCTCGCTGGTGCGCAGGATCGCGGCGCTGGCCGCGGAGCGGCACAAATGATGGAAACGACGACCCCGGATATCTCCCCGGAAGATGTGGGAACGGTGGTGGCCGTGAACGGATCGAGAGTGAAAGTGGAACTGGTCCGCGGTGCCGGCTGCAAAGCCTGCTCCATGCGGGGCATGTGTTTCGGGCGCAACACGCCGGCGGTTTTTGACCTGGAAAGCGATCTGGACCTGCGTCCCGGCGACAGGGTGCAGCTGGAGATATCTCCGTCCACCCGGGTGCTGACCTCGTTAATGGTGTTTGGTCTGCCTTTGCTCAGCCTCTTTGCCGGGTATCTGATCGGGAGCCGCTGGCTGGCGGAACTTCCTTCCATCGGCATTGCTTTTGGCGCCACAGCGCTTAGTTTCTTAATTATGAAACAGATTGACAGGAAGTTTGGCAACCGTCTGCAGGTGCGGATCGGGAGAAAGATATGATCATCAGACTGAACGAGATGGTTTTTTACGGCTATCACGGCGTTCACGACGAAGAACGCAAACTGGGCCAGCGCTTCATCGTAAGCCTGGAAATGCGCACCCAGCCGGAAACCGACGCCGCCATCCGCAATTTGGATGACACGGTGGATTACACCAAGGTTTACGCCCAGATCCGCGAGATCATGGAAACCCACCAGTTCCAACTGCTGGAAGCCTGCGCCAATATGGTCGCGGACAAGCTGTTGGCGGATTTTCCCCTGATCTGGCAGCTCACGCTGCGCATCCAGAAACCCTCGGTACCGATCCAGGGGATCTTGCGCAGTGTGGAAGTAGAACTAACAAGGAGTCGCTCATGATCGCCTGGCTATGCCTCGGATCAAATCAATTGAAGCCCCGCACCCAAGTGCAAAAAGCGGTGAGGATACTCGCCGCCGACCCCAAGATCCGCGTGACGCGGAAATCATCCATGGTTCGCACGGAAGCCTATGGCAACGAAGACCAGCCCGACTTCCGCAACCAAGTGATCGAAATCGACACCAGATATTCACCCCTGGACCTGCTGCAGAAAGCTCTCACCGTGGAAATGGAGATGGGCCGGGCCCGCAAGGAACGCTGGGGCCCCCGGGTGATCGATATCGACATCCTGTTGTTTGAAGACGAGGTGATGCAGACGATGTCGCTCACTCTGCCGCATCCGGATTTCCACAACCGCCGTTTCGTGCTGGAACTGCTTTGCGAAGTGGATCCCGAATTGCTGCACCCGGTGCTGAACAAAACCATGGCCGAGCTGCTCGAAGACCTTGGCCCCTCTGAGGAACAGCAATGACCGAACTCGCCGCGATCATCCTGGCCGCCGGTAAAGGCACCAGGATGAGATCGAACCGGGCCAAGGTGACCTTCCCCATCGCGGACAAGGCCATGGTCCAGAGAGTGGTCGACAGCGCCTCAGAGGCCGGCTGCGCCAGGATCTGCGTGGTGGTCGGCTATCAGAAGGACAGCGTGATCGCCTGCCTGGCCGACGACAAACGCCTGGAATTCGTGGAACAAAGCGAACAGCTGGGCACAGGCCACGCCGTGATGATGGCGCAGCCGCTGTTCACGGATCCGGACCAAGACGTGCTGATCCTCAGCGGCGATGTTCCTCTGCTCAGCGCTGAGACACTCAGGAAAATGCATCAGGAACATCTGGCGACGGGTTCCGTTTGCACGGTGCTCACAGCAATGTTGGACGATCCGGGCAAATATGGGCGCGTTCTGCGCGACGCGCAAGGCCAGATCAGCGGCATCGTGGAATTCAAGGACGCCTCGGAAGCGCAACGCGCCATCCGCGAATGGAATACAGGCATCTACTGTTTCCGCTCCGGCGAGCTCTTTGCCGCGCTGAAACAGATCTCGAACTCCAATCAGCAGCAGGAATATTACCTCACGGACGTGGTGGCCATCCTGTACAAAGAAAAGCACAAGATCGCCGGCGTGGTGCTGGAAAACCTGGTGGAAGTGGCCGGAGTGAATTCCCAGGAACAACTGGCCGCTCTGGAAGACCAGTTCGTGGATTCCATCCGCAAGCGCTGGCTGAACAGCGGGGTGGTGATCCACAATCCGCAGACCGTGTTCATCGGCGACGACGTGATCCTGGAACCGGACACCGAGATCTGCCAGAACACCGTGATCAAAGGCCACAGCCAGATCTGCGGCGGCGCCCACATCGGCCCGGGCTGCTTGCTGGACAACACCTATGTGAGCGACAACGCCATCCTGGAAGGACACAACGTTTTAAAAGACGCCCACATCCCGGAAGGACACATTCTTGAGTATGGCGAGCAAGTGATCGAAGAGACCTTTAATGAGTGACGGCTATCTCTATTCCCCCTGGCGGCTGGACTACATTCAGGGCGAAAAACCTGAAGACTGCGTGCTGTGCCGTTTCCGGGACACCGGACGGGACGCCGAAAACCTGATCGTTTTCCGCGGGGAACACTGCTACGTGATGCTCAACCGCTATCCTTACAACAACGGCCACATCATGCTGGTGCCCTATCTCCACGCCAAAGCCCTGAGCGAGCTGCCTTTAGCCGTGATGAACGACCTGGGCCGGCTGCTTCAGAGCAGCGAACAGGTGCTGACGCAAGCCTACGATTGCGACGGGATCAACATCGGCATCAATCTCGGCCGCGCCGCTGGAGCCGGGATCGACGAACATCTGCACATTCATCTGGTGCCCCGCTGGAACGGCGACAGCAACTTCATGAGCGTGGTGGGCGGCAAACGCGTGATCCCGGAAGCGTTTGAGCTCAGCCGCGAACGCCTGTGCCGCGGGTACTCGAAGCTACTGGGAAAGGAAGAGTAGGAGCTTGGCTACCTCACGCGGCCGTTCCCGACAACAAGGTTCGCTGAAAATGACCCTGCTTTGGTCGGCGGTGGTATTGCTCAGCCTCGTGCTGGGCTATCTGGTCTATGTTCGGATCATTGTTCCGGGCAGGGATTCCACCGGCCTGGAAGAGGAAAATCTGCCCGCCCTGAAAGTGGTGGTAAAAAACGGCTGCGGGGTGGAGAACCTGGCCACCGAATACACCGCGTTCATCAAAGGCCAAAACATCGATGTGGTCAGCATGGGCGATACACCCCAACCCATCTGGAACAAGAGCGTGATCGAGGTGAAAACGGATGACCGCCAGGACCTCGCCCGCCTGCAAAAAATGACCGGCATCAAGCGCTACACGCTGGCTGTGGACCCCGATGCCCCCGCCCCCTTCGTGATCATTTTGGGGGAGGATTTTGAAGAGTACATGAAACCATGAACAAGGAGATAGATTTGGCGGATAACGCTAAGCTCGAAGCCGTCCTTACCTGGCTCGCGGAAAAGCAGGCGGAGAACATCCGGGTGTATGACGTGACCAAAAACAGTACCTACACGGATTTCATCGTTGTCTGCGAAGGAACAGCGGACCTGCATAACAAGGCCATCGCCAACCACGTTTTGGACATGGCCAAGGAAAACAAACTCCAGATGCTCGGCAAAGCCGGCCTGGATTTCGGAGTATGGGTGCTGCTGGACATCGGCGACGTGGTGATCCACATCTTCCTGCCCCAGAAGAGGGAATATTACAAGATCGACGAGTTCTTCACCGAACTGGCCGGTCTCAGCGCTAAAGAGAAGCCAAATGATCAAACACCTACTGCATGACAACATCAGGGACATACTGAGCGCCCTGGAACTCACCTGCAGCCGGGATTACACGGTGGAGGTGCCCAACAATCCAGAGAACGGCGATTACTCCACCAACGTCGCGATGGTTTTGGCCAAGGACAACAAGCTCGCGCCCAAAAAGCTGGCTGAAAAGCTGATCAAGGAACTGCGCAAGAACAAGTTTTACAAGACCGTGGAGATCGCCGGACCCGGTTTCATCAATTTCCGGATATCCATCTCTCTGTTTCAGAAGATGTTGTGGGACGTTCACGAGTCCGGCCTGGAGTTTGGCAGCTCGGATTACGGCCAGGGCGCCAAAGTGCTGCTGGAATTTGTGAGCGCCAACCCCACCGGCCCGCTGAACATCGTCAGCGCCCGCGCCGCGGCCTACGGAGACACGCTCTACCGGGTGATGAAAAAGGTGGGCTTCCAGCCCGCCCGCGAGTTTTACATCAACGACGCCGGCAACCAGGTGGACATCCTGGCGGAAAGCCTGGAACTCCGTCTGCGCGAGATCCACGGCGAAAACATAGGCGAATTTCCCTACGAAGCCTACCACGGCGAATATGTGAAACACCTGGCCCACAAACTGAACGCGGCCGAGGGCGTGCGCATCTTCATGTTGCCGGAAAAGGAACGCACCGAACGCCTCAAGGAATTCGCCCTCAACGAGTTGCTGGAAATGCAGCGCCTCAGTCTGGAAAAGTTTGACGTCTTCTTCGAAAGCTGGGTCTCGGAAAAGACCCTGCGCGCCGAAGGCGTGGTGGAGGAGGTGCTCAGCTACCTCACGGAGGCGGATTGCACCTATGAAAAGGAAGACGCCATCTGGTTTTCCTCCACCAAATTTGGAGACGACAAGGACCGCGTGCTGATGAAAAGCGACGGTTCCATCACCTATTTCGTGCCGGACCTCGCCTATCACCTCACCAAGATCCAGCGAGGCTACACCCAGCTGATCGACGTTTTCGGCCCCGACCACCACGGCTATGTGCCCCGGCTCAAAGCCGCCTTCCGGGCCCTCAAATACGACGAGGACATGCTGGAGATCATCTTCCTGCAGCAGGTGAACCTCTTCGAGAGCGGCGAGCGGGTGAAGATGAGCAAACGCGCCGGCAAGATCGTCACCATGGACGATCTGCTGAACGTGGTGGGGAAAGACGCCGCCCGCTATTTCTTCATCGCCCGCAAAGCCAACGCCCATCTGAATTTTGACCTCGAGCTGGCCCTCAAGCAAAACAACGAGAACCCCGTCTATTACTGCCAGTACGCCCACGCCCGCATCTGCTCGATCCTCAAAAAAGCCCGCAAGGACAGGCTTTATCCCCGCAGCTTTAAACCGGAGCTCACCCACAAGCTGAACAAACCGGACGAGCTGGCCCTGATCCAGAAACTCACCGATCTGCCGGAACTGCTGCAGCTGATCGCCGAACACCGCGAGCCCCACCGCCTGGCCACCTACACCGAGGAACTCTGCGGACTCTTCCACCGTTTCTACAACAAATATCAGGTGGTGAGCGCCAAGAACAAGGAACTCTCCCAGGCCCGGCTGCTGCTCATCGAAAGCGTGAAGGACATCCTGGCCCTCAGCCTCGACCTGATGGGCATCAGCGCCCCGGAAAAGATGTAATGAACGTCGAGCCGGTCATCCGCCCCCTGCGGGAAACCGATCTACCCGCCATCCTGCGGATCGAAAACCAGGTGTTCACTCCGCCCTGGCCGGAAGAGGCTTTCCGCGAAACCGGCTGCACTCAAAGCTGGGTGATCTGCGCGGCGGAGGATCTGCTGGGATACATCATGTACCATGTGGTACCCGATGAGGCTGTGATCATCAATTTCGCCATCGACCCGGACCATTGGCGGCAGGGCCTCGGCACACGCCTGCTGGAGCATACGCTGAACATCATGCAGGAAAGCGGCATCAGAGAGGTATATCTGGATGTGCGCCGCTCCAATCTTGCCGCCCTGAAGCTTTACGGCAATTACGGATTTCTGCCTTTGGGCGTGAGGAAAAACTACTATTCCGAGCCCCTCGAAGACGCTCTGGTGCTGGTGCGGCACACACATGGATAAAGAATGAGAGATTACGATTTTCTGGTGCTGGGCAGCGGTATCGCCGGCCTGGTTTACGCCCTGCAGGTTTCGCGGCTGGGCCGGGTGGCCGTGGTCACCAAACGCGGTTTGTTCGACTGCAACACCGATTACGCCCAGGGCGGCATCGCGGCCGTTCTGGACGCCCAGGACACCTTTCTGAAACACTGCGAGGACACCTTCGCCGCGGGTGCCGAACTGGGTAAAAAACAGGTGATCCGGCAGATCATCACCGAGGGCCCCAAACTGATCCAGTATCTGATCGATCTGGGCACCGATTTCACCCTGCGCGACGAGAGTTACGACAACCGGCTGGAAAACCTCTCCCTCACCCTGGAGGGCGGCCACACCCACCGCCGCGTGGCTTACGCCGCCGACTCCACCGGACATCAGATCATGGAAGCCTTGATCGAACGCTGCCGCGAAAACAACAACATCGACATCTTTGAAAACAGCATCGCCATCGACCTGATCACCCAGCACCATGTGGTGCAGACCAACGGTTTCGTGCCCGGCATTTCCTGTTGGGGCGCCTATGTGATGGACGAAAGCACCAACGAGGTGCACATTTTCCACGCCAGCAAAACCATGCTGGCCACCGGCGGCGCGTCTCAGATCTACGCCCACAACACCAATCCGGCGGTTTCCACCGGCGACGGCATGGCCATGGCCCGCCTGGCCGGAGCGCGGCTGGCGAACATGGAATTCGTCCAGTTCCACCCCACCGCCTTTTGGAGCCCCGGCGGCGAGACCTTCCTCATCAGCGAGGCCGTGCGCGGCGAAGGGGCCATCCTGAGATTGCAGGACGGCACCGCCTTTATGGAAAACTACCATCCCAAGGGGAATCTGGCGCCCAGGGACATCGTTTCCCGGGCCATCGACGCCGAGCTCAAAAAACGCGGCGAGAAATTCTGCTGGCTGGACGCCACGGGAATTCCCCCTGATAAACTCCGCGCCCATTTTCCCTTTATCGACAAACGCCTCAAGGAACAGGGGATCGACTTCACCCGCGACCCCATCCCGGTGGCTCCGGCCGCCCACTATTTCTGTGGCGGAGTGCTTTCCACCATCGACGGCATCACGGACATCCACAACCTCTTTGCCGCCGGGGAAGTGGCCTGCACAGGCCTGCACGGCGCCAACCGCCTGGCCTCGAACTCACTGCTGGAGGCCCTGGTGATCGGCTGGCGCGCCGGCAACCATCCTTCCAACCTCGACCCGGTGGTCTTTCCGGAGTTGCCCCCCTGGAAACAGTTGGGGGATTTCAACGAAAACGAGTGGGTGGTGATCTCCCACAACCGCGAGATCATCGGCACCATCATGGACGGCTATGTGGGCATCCGCCGCTCCCGGCGCCTGCTTAAATACGCCCTCTCCCGCATAGAGAACATCTACAACGAAGTGAACAACTTTTACCAGCACAATTCTGTCCGCCGCGAAGTGGTGGAAACACGCAACATGGCTGTGATCGCCATTGCCGTGATCCGCAGCGCCCTCATGCGCCGGGAAAGCCGCGGCGCCCACTTTCTGATCGACAATCCCGAGCGCGACGACGCCCTCTACAAGATCGACACTATTATTTAAGGGAAACCATGGCAGGACTTTTCATCACCTTTGAAGGCATCGAGGGCAGCGGTAAAAGCACCCAGATGATGCTGCTGGGGAAGATACTCGCGGAACGCGGACTACCCGTGCTGCTTTCCCGCGAACCCGGCGGCCCGCCCATCGCTGAAGCCATCCGCTCCTTACTGCTGGACCCCCAGCGCAGCGAAATGCTGCCGGAAACTGAACTTCTGCTCTATTCCGCCAGCCGTGTCCAGCACACGGGTGAGTGGATCCTCCCCGCCCTCAAAGCGGGCAAGATCGTCCTCTGCGACCGCTATTACGATTCCACCTTCGCCTATCAGGGCGCCGCCCGCGACCAGAACATGGAGTTCATCCGTCTGCTCACGGCCTTTGCCACTTTCAGCACCGTACCCCGGCTCACTTTTCTCATCGACCTCCCTGTAGCCGTGGGACTGGCCCGCATCAAACACCGCGAGCTCGATCGCCTCGAACAGGAGGACATCTCTTTCCACGAACGGGTCCGAACCCAATATCTGGACCTCGCCAGGATCCATTCCGACCGCTTTGTGGTGCTGGATGGCTCCCTGCCCATCGAAGACATCCACGCCCGGGTGCTCACCACCGTTTTACGCCACTTAGGAGAATCCAGTGAACAATAAGAAACAAAAAACCGCCCTGATCACGATCGCCGCCGTGTGGATCCTGTCCGCGGCGATGCTTTTCACCGCCACCAACGTCTTTGCCCAGAACCAAACCACCGGCACCGACCTCTATTCCCAGCTGGGGCTCTTCAGCGAAGTGCTCAGCAAGCTCAAGCAAAGCTACGTTACCGAGCTCAGCGATGAAGAGCTGATCAAGGCCGCCATCATCGGCATGCTGGGTTCCACCGATCCCCACACCAATTACTTCACCAAAAGCGAGTACGATGAATTCACAACCTCCACCAAAGGTTCCTTCGGCGGCCTGGGCATCCAGATCGACAAGATCGGCGACTATGTTACCGTGATCTCGCCCATCGAGGGAACTCCTGCCTTCAAGATGGGGATCACCGCCGGCGACAAGATCATCCGCGTGGACGACAAGAGCATCGTGGGCGTAACCACCGATGAGGCCATCAAATACATGCGCGGTGAAGTGGGCACCACCGTGGTGATCACCATCAGCCGCCCCGGCGTGGCCAAACCCCTGGAATTCAAGATCACCCGCGAAACCATCAAAATCAAGAGCGTTCCCTACAGCTTCAAGCTGGATTGCGGTGCCGGCTATCTGCGCCTCAGCCAGTTCAACGAAAATACCACCCAGGAACTGCGGACCGCCCTGGCCGCCCTCGAGGCTGATGGCATCAGCGGCCTCATCATCGATCTGCGCTGGAATCCCGGCGGACTGCTCGACCAGGCGGTGGACACGGTCAACGAGTTCATCGGCGCCAATAAACTGGTGGTGGAAACCAAGGGCCGCATGCCCTCCGCCAACCGCCAATACCTCACCCGCTACGCCACCAAAACCCGCGACTACCCCATCATCGTACTGGTGAACGAAGCTTCCGCCAGCGCCTCCGAGATCTTCGCCGGGTCGCTGCAGGACTGGGACAAAGGCCTGGTGCTGGGTAAAACCTCCTTCGGCAAAGGCAGCGTGCAACAGCTGATCCCCCTCATCAACGGCAACGGCATCAAGATCACCACCGCCTACTACTACATCAAATCCGGACGCTGCATCCACAAGAAGAGCAACGACAAGATCCTGCTGGGCAAAGAGATCACTGCCTCCGACATTACCAATGAAGAGGAACTCAACCTCAGGCAGGTCTACAAGACCGTGAACAACCGCGAGGTCTACGGCGGCGGCGGCATCACTCCGGATATCGAGATCGAAAGCGAACCCCTCTCCAATTTCGCCGTGGAACTGCGTCGCCAGAACACCTTCTTCAATTTCGCCGTGGACTACATGGTGGAAAAAGACCACAGCATCAACCGCAACTTTGTGGTGGACGACAACCTCATGAACCGCTTCCTCACCTACGCCTCCGCCCACGACATCAAATTCACCGAGGCCGATCTGGACAGCACCCGCGCCTACATCCGCACCGTGCTCAAAAGCGAGCTGCTGCGCACCGTCTACGGCGACCTCGAAGCCTACAGAACCACCATCCAGCTGGACAAACAGTTCCAAGAGGCCGTGGCCCTGCTCATCAGGTTCAGAACCATGGATGAACTCTTCGCCCACGCCGCGGAACAGAATAAAAACTAATGCAGGATTTCGCCTCCGCGCTGGTATGAAATGTGGAATCGCAAATCGTTAAAGATATATTCGGGACAGACCGGGCCAGCTTTGAGCCCGGCAAGGGTGAGCTTCCGCGCCCCGTCCCTCACAACGCAAAACAATAATAATATAAGGAGTTAGGATCCATGAAACACCTGCTCATCATTTTCGCCCTTCTGGCCCTCAGCCTGGCAGCCTACGCCCATGCTGCCAGCGAACTTCAGGCCTCCTACACCGCCGCCACCCAGACCCTGAAGCTCGGCTTCGATCACAGCGTCAAAAACCCCCAGGATCACTTCATCCAAAGCATCGAGATCCGCCACAACGGCACCATGATCATCTCTCAGGTGGCCGCCGCCCAGGATTCCGCCTCCGGCGGCGAATACTTCTACAAAATTCCCAACCTCAAAAAAAATGACAAGATCGACATCAGCCTCATCTGCAACAAAAGTGGCAAGAAATCCGCCTCCATGGTTTTGAAATAACCAGTTCCCACCCATCTCCTCATTCAATCCGGGACGGCCTCTCCAGAGCCGTCCTTTTTCTTTGCTTATAAAAACACTGGCGCTCCCTCCACCCGGCCCCAAACCTACGTCATTCCGGGGTGACGGGGTCCTCGCGGATGAGCGCAGCGAGTTCGTGGGGTGTGGATGGGGCCCCGTCGGGGTCCTCGCCGGACAACTTGTTGGCCGGTGGGGTGAATCGAATCCCGCCCTTGCGGGAGTAGCCAACCCTGTCCTTTCCTCCACTCAGCCCCAGCCTGTCATTCCGGGGAGGGGGCCCCGGAATCCAGCCCTTGCGGGAATAGCCAATCCCGTCCTTTCCTCCACCCAGTCCCGCCATGTCATTCCGGGGTGGCGCTTCAGCGCCGGGGCCCTGGAATCCAGACCTTGCGGGAATAGCCAACCCTGTTAACACAGAGGCACAGAGACACAGAGAAAAGAGAAAGGACTTTCATACGGTCAACCCGGAGCACAAGTGGAGACGGCAAATGGCGTGAACTTCCCAGGAGTCGGGCGGCGTAGGAGCAACGACAACCAGGTGTGGTAGGATGAAAGGATGTTTGTTAACTGGACTCCAGCCCGCGCGCACGGCCTTTGCCAGTTTTACGATCTATTTGCATCCCCCCATATATAGTGGGTAACAATATCCGTGTTTACCAGAATTATTTCGCCGGTAACGTTGAGTTGCTGAGCTCCTTCACCCGTATCTACGCCGGCTATTTCTACAAATTCCCTCTTCACCCTCTGCGAACTCTGGGAGGAACTGGGCGAGGCCATCAAACGCGGCTCCTGCGAGACCTTCTTCGAAACCACCCTCGTCTCGGAAGAAATCGCCGCCCAAGCCCTCTACCTCTGTGAGTTCTACTTCCACAACACCATCCCCTTCCTGGAGATAGTAAGCGAACAGGACAAACTGTCCGGGGAACGTAAACTGGTGGAATTGCTGGTGAATAAATATGGCGGAAAAGCACGGCATTCCGACCTGATGAACATGTCGCATATGAAGAAACGTGAGTTCAAGGAATGTGTGGAATCCCTAATCGAGAGGGAAGCGATCACTGTGGATACGTATAAAACCAGTCAGGGAAATCCTGGCAGAATGTATGTCTTATCCAAGGACATCTTAGAGTCCTGGACCAGATAAGCCTCACAAGCCGCCTCGAAAGGGGCGGCTTATTTTTGGTATATGTTCAAATAGAGTCGTCATCCCAGCGCAGGCTGGGATCCAGACAAGTTCGAATAACGTGGCGCATGATGCCAATCATGCGGGATGCCAGAACGCAGCAACGGAATGCCGCGCTACGACAGGCGTAACCCCGTCAAAAGACCTGGATTCCAGCCTGCGCTGGAATGACGGGGTCCGGGTTACCATTATTGTTGTTCTTGAGCCTCTTTTTGCTTTCACGGTTAAGCAGGGCTGTTTAACAGCTTGCGAATAGGTTAAATGTCTATATGGCATAGAGATATCTTCACGGTTAAGCAAATATCGGCTACCTATACATTAAACAGAGAACCAGCTGTAGCTCAAGCATGCTAACATCACATAAGTCTATATATAATATAGATATATATAATATAATATTATATAATTATATATTTTATTACTTATTATCTTACTAACTTTCCCTGCACCCCCCTGAGTATAGAGGTGAAAGATATTTGCTTATTCATGGCCATATTTTATTGCCCTGTAATAATTAAACCTATTCGCAAGTCATTAAACAAGGCTGCTTAATTCGCTTAACGGTGATGTCGGAATCCAGCCCTTTCAACCACCCCGCCCCGGGCCTGTCATTCCGGGGAAGTCGCGCCAGCGACAGGGGCCCAGGAATCCAGACCTTGCGGGAATAGCCTAACCCAGACCCAGAACGAGGCGGGGTCGATACAGACTGCGTCTGCATCGACACCCTCCCAGGGCATTACTCAGACCGTCTGGATTCCGGGGCCCCGGCGTTAAAACGCCACCCCGGAATGACATACACTCGACTCTTCCGGCCCCAAATCCGTCAATCCGTTCA
>CAZVXH010000053.1:0-18359 GCA_964631015.1 uncultured Candidatus Cloacimonadota bacterium
TGCATTCATTGAACTCCCTTTTTCTCATATGGGAGGAGTTCATCAGGCTGGAGTGCGGCGCTTTTCCGCCGTATTTGCGCACCAGGAGGTCCACGAGTTTGCGTTCCCCGGCGAGCTGGTCCTGTTCGCTGACGATCTCCAGGAAGGGGATGGTGGTGTTGAAGTAGAAGTCGCAGAGGTAGAGGCTTTGGGCGGCTGGGTAGGGCAGATAATCCGGTCAGCCTTTAGGCGTGGACAAAAACCGTACCGGGGTTATGCAAACAAGGCCCCCGCAAAGCGGAGGCCTGGAAACAGGACTGACAAAGGCTTATTCGCGGCCGATGGAGATGTAGGTGAAACCCTGCTCGCGCATGTGTTGGGGTTCGAACTGATTGCGTCCGTCGAAGAGGACGGGGGTCTTGAGCGCTTGCTTTACGGCGGCAAGGTCGGGATAGCGGAACTGGTGCCATTCCGTGACCAGAAGCAGGGCGTCGGCGCCTTCCAGAATGGAATACTGGTCCTGGCCAAAACTGAGGCCTTCACGATCGCCGAAGATGCGCCTGGCTTCATCCATGGCGGCGGGATCGTAAGCCCGGACCCTCGCGCCGGCTGCGAGGAGGGCGTTGATGATCACCACGGCGGGAGCTTCGCGCATGTCGTCGGTTTTGGGTTTGAAAGCCAGGCCCCAGAGGGCGAAGGTCTTTCCGGCCAGGTTTTCGCCGAACACGCGTTTGATCCTATGCACCAAAACGAGTTTCTGCCCGCGGTTGATCTCTTCCACGGCCTCGGCGATGAGTGGCTCAAGCCCCGCCTGGCGGTGCATCTGGATGAGGGCGCGCACGTCCTTGGGAAAGCAGGAACCGCCGTAGCCCACGCCGGGATAGATGAATTTGTAGCCGATCCGGCTGTCCGAACCGATCCCGTTGCGTACCTCGCCGATGTCCGCGCCGAGGACTTCGCAGAGGCGCGCGAGTTCGTTCATGAAGGAGATCTTGGTGGCGAGCATGGCGTTGGCGGCGTATTTGGTCATTTCCGCGGAACGAACGCTCATGATGATGATGCGCTCGTGAGTGCGGTTAAAGGGCAGATAGAGTTCGCGCAGCACTTCCCCGGCCTGGGGGTCGTCGGCGCCTATCACCACGCGGTCCGGCCCCATGAAATCGGCGATGGCGGCGCCTTCCTTCAGGAACTCGGGATTGGAGACCACCGCGAAGGGAATTTCCACCCCCCGCTGGGCCTGTACTTCCCTGATGGTCTTGGTCACGAGGTCGGCGGTGCCCACCGGGACCGTGGATTTGTTGACCACGATCTTGTATTCCGCCATGTTCCGGGCGATGTCCCGGGCCACAGCCAAAACGTATTGCAAATCGGCCGAACCGTCCTGGTCCGGCGGTGTTCCCACGGCTATGAAGATCACGTTGGAGGCTGCCACAGCCCGGGCGATGTCGGTGGTGAAACTCAGCCGGCCCGCGGCGCAGTTGCTGGCCACCAGTTCCTGCAGCCCCGGCTCGTAGATGGGGATCTCGTGGTTTTGCAGCCTGGCTATCTTGGCGGCGTCGTTGTCCACGCAAATCACCTGATTGCCCATATCCGCGAAACAGGCTCCGGTCACCAGGCCCACGTAGCCCGAACCAATCACTGCCAAATTCATGCCCGTTCCTTCCTGTACCTGAACCAGGCCACAGTTTCCTTGATCCCGTCCTCCAGCGCGTAGATGGGACTCCAGCCAAGCTCGCTGAAAGCTTTGGAGCTGTTTAGCATGGAGCGGCGCAGATCGCCCTTGCGGGCGGGACCGCGCAGGGGCTGGATGTCCTTGCCCATTTGCCAGAGGATGGTTTTGTAAAGCTGCGTGGTGGTGGTTTCCACACAGGTGCCGATGTTGAAAGCGTCATTGCCGCCGCGGTCCAGAGCGGCCAGATTGGCGCGGACCACGTCTTTCACGTAGACGTAGTCGCGGATCATGCCCTCCGGTTCATCCGGATAGGAGTAAAGGGTGGGAGCGGAATCCGCCAGCAGCTTTTCCACAAAGATGGAAACCACGCCCGCTTCACCCTGCGCGGCCTGACGGGGGCCGAACACGTTGGCATAACGCAGGACGGTGTATTCCAGCCCGTACTGATGCCGGTAGAAACGCAGATAGTTTTCTCCGCCCAGCTTGTTGATGGCGTAAACCGAGAGCGGCTGAGGCAGATAGTTTTCGGTGGTGGGATACTCTTCCGCTTCGCCGTAAATGGCTCCGCCGGAAGAGATAAAGATAACTTTCTTAACGTGATGCTTCACGCAGTTTTGGAGCACGTTGATCAGACCGAGCACGTTGATCCCGGCATCGAGCAGAGGCTCCGTGATCGAGCGGGGAACGCTCACTTGGGCGGCATGGTGGTTCACGATATCCGGTTGTTCGGCGGCGAAAACCTCTTCCAGGGAGGGATCGCAAATATCGAGCTGATAAAACTTCACCGCGGGATCCAGATTGGAACGGTTACCGCTGGAAAGATCGTCCACCACGACGACCTGATGGCCCGCCTCCAGATAGGCGTCGGCCACGTGGGAGCCGATGAACCCGGCCCCACCTGTGATCAATATTTTCATCTGTCTTCCTCCACGATCGTGTATTCGCCCAGGATCTTCACATGGCGCGGATCTATCTTCACCAGCACGGCCTGCCTGAGGATGTTCACCTGCAGGCGCACCTCATCAAGTTTGGCGTGGCTTTCCACCAATCCGGTAACGCCTTTGAGCGGTCCCTGCATGATCTCCACCTTCAGCCCTTCCGAAAGCCAGAGCGTGTTTTCCAACTCAATCTCGGGAGAGCGGCTGAGCTTGATGTTCAGCAGTTCCTCCAGCAGCTGTTCCTGCAAGGAAACGCGGATGAAGGACACCGTGTAGCCGGAGATGAGCAGGGTTTGGCGTTGGCGCGGATCGAGCACGCAAAAGAGGTAGCTGGGAAACATGGGTTTGGTGAAACTCACCATGCGGCGCTGATAGACGCGCTTGCTTTCCATCTGGGGCAGATAGTAGGTGATGCCGTTACGCCGGGCATATTCGGCCAGTTTTTTTTCGCAGCGCGGCTTCGTGTGGATCACTTCCCAGCGCTGGCCATCAGGCGCGGGGATCAGCTCTCCGAAGAGTTCGTCGATCAAGACCGGAGTGTGGGTGGCCATGCGGGGTCAGTATCTGTAATGATCGGGCTTGTAAGGGCCTTCGATGGGAACGTCGATGTATTGAGCCTGGTGCTTGCTCAGATGGGTGAGCCGCACGCCCAGCTTGTCCAGATGCAGTCTCGCCACTTCTTCGTCGAGAGCCTTGGGCAGAGTGTAAACTCCGATCTCATGCTGGTTTTGCCAGAGTTCCAGCTGCGCCAGTACCTGATTGGTGAAGGAGCAGCTCATCACGAAGGAGGGATGTCCGGTGGCGTTTCCGAGGTTGACCAAGCGGCCTTCGGACAGCAGGATGATCGCCTTGCCGTTGGGCAGATGGATTTGGTCGACCTGAGGCTTCACGGTTTCGCGGATGACGCCTTCCAAGGAGTAAAGCTTGTCCACCTGGATCTCGTTGTCGAAATGACCGATGTTGCAGACGATGGCGTGGTCTTTCATCTTGAGCATGTGGTCCACGCGGATCACGTCGCAATTGCCTGTGGCGGTAACAAAGATGTCCGCCTCTTCGAGCATGTTGTCCACGGTGTTCACTTCAAAGCCTTCCATCGCGGCCTGGAGGGCGCAGATGGGATCGATCTCACTAACGATCACCCGGGCGCCAAAGCCGCGCATCGACTGCGCGCAGCCCTTCCCCACATCGCCATAGCCGCATACCATCACTACCTTGCCGGCCACCATCACGTCGGTTCCGCGTTTGATGCCATCAGCCAGAGATTCGCGGCAGCCGTAGAGATTGTCGAACTTGGATTTGGTGACCGAATCGTTCACGTTGTAAGCCGGGAAAAGCAAGTCGCCCGAGGCCAGCTTCTGGTACAGGCGGTGCACGCCGGTGGTGGTTTCTTCGCTGGCGCCCCTGAGGTTTTGGGCCACACGGTGCCATTTTTGGGGCTCAGCTTTGAGGCCGGCGATCAGCAGTTCCTGCACAAGCCGCAGTTCAGAGGAATCCGCGCTCGCTTCCGGCAGGGTTTGAGTGGCCGCGTATGCATCTTCCAGCCTGTAGCCTTCGTGCACCATCAAGGTGGCGTCTCCCCCGTCGTCCACGATCAGGTCGGGCCCGCCCTCAGGCCAGGAGAGCGCTTTCAAGGTGCATTGCCAGTATTCCTGGAGGGTCTCGCCCTTCCAGGCGAAAACGGGTACGCCCCCGGCAGCAATGGCCGCCGCGGCGTGGTCCTGGGTGGAAAAGATGTTGCAGCTGGCCCAGCGGACCTGGGCTCCCAACTCCACCAGAGTTTCGATGAGGACCGCCGTCTGCACCGTCATGTGCAGGCTGCCGGTGATCCGGGCCCCCTTGAGGGGTTTGCGAGCGCTGAATCTCTGGCGCAGGGCCATCAGCCCCGGCATCTCGATCTCGGCCAGCTCGATCTCTTTGCGGCCGAAACCGGCCAAAGCGATATCCGCTACTGAATATTCCATGTCATCCATCCTGGGGTAAAAAATTAAGTGCCGGACCCAGTACAAAGTGGATCCGGCACATTATGATCAGTTATCTTCTGTGGAATCCGCCGCCACCGCCGCTGCGTCCGGAGTTGCGGCGATCGCCGCCCCGGTCGTCACGCCTCGGAGGACGGTCGTGTTTGGGAGCGTTGGGATCCGGCTCGGGATTGCCAGCCACACCTTTCATGGTGAGGGACAGCTTGCCTTTGTCCATGCCCAGGCTCTTCACGTGGACGATGTCGCCCAGCTTGACCATGTCTTCCGGATGTCCGATGCGGGTGTGATGCATCTGGGAAACGTGGACCATGCCTTCCTTGGCGCCATTCAGGACCTTCACGAAAACGCCGTAGGCTTCGATCCGGGTGACCGGGCCTTCGAACTCCTCGCCAACTTCCGGATCGATCGCGATGCCTTTGATGATCTCTTTGGCTTTCATGATCGAATCCTTGTTCGGAGAAAGAATGCGCACGGTGCCGTCGTCGTTGATGTCGATCTCCACCTGGCAGGCTTCGATGATCGATTTGATCATCTTGCCGCTCGGCCCGATGATCTCGCCGATCTTGTCGACGGGAACCTTGAAGGCTTCGATGCGCGGAGCGGTGGGAGCCAGGTCTTCCCTGGGCTCGGCGATGCATTCGCCCATGATGTCCAGGATGCGGAAGCGCGCGGCATGAGCTTTTTCCAAAGCGATGCGCATGATGTCTTTGGTGATGCCCGCCACCTTGATGTCCATCTGCATGGCGGTGATGCCCTCACGGGTACCGGCGCACTTGAAATCCATGTCGCCCAGATGGTCTTCCAGGCCCATGATATCGGTGAGGATCACATATTTGTCGCCATCCATGATCAGACCGTTGGCAATACCGGCCACCGGCGCTTTGATCGGAACGCCCGCGGCCATCATGGCCAGGCAGCCGCTGCAGATCGAGGCCTGAGAGGAGGAACCGTTCGATTCCAGGGTGTCGGCCACGATACGCATGGTGTAGGGGAAAGTTTCGCGATCAGGCAATACAGCAGTCAGAGCGCGTTCAGCCAGGTTTCCATGGCCCAGTTCGCGGCGTCCCACGGGACCCATTCTGCCGGCTTCGCCCACGCTGAAAGGCGGGAAGTTATAGTGCAGATAAAAGTGCTTTTTATACTCGATTTCCAGACCGTCGATCACTTGTTCGTCGCTGCCGCCGCCGAGGGTGACGGTGCCCAGGGATTGGGTTTCGCCTCTGGTGAAGAGGGCCGAACCGTGCACGATGGGCAAAACGTCGATCTCGCAAGTGATCTCGCGGATATCATCCAAACCACGGCCGTCCACCCGGTGGTGCTTGTCCAGGATGGACTGGCGCACATAGCGGCGGATCAGCTCTTCAAAGGCATCCTTGTACCATCTTTCGTTTTCGGCAAAGCTCTCGCCGTCTTCGGCCAGATACTTTTCCAGCATCTCAGCTTCAGCGGCGTCGAAGGCGTCCTGGCGTTCCTGTTTGCCCAGAATAACCGCGGCATCAGCTATGCGGCTGCCGTAAACGGTTTCCACCCGGCTCATGATGTTGGCCGGGATCTCCAGCAACTTCACTTCGACCTTGGCTTTGCCAATTTCAGCGGCCATGTCGGCTTGGAGGGCGCAAAGCTTCTTGATCTCTTCGTGACCGGTGTAAACGGCGTCCAGGATCGTTTCTTCGCTCAGTTCCAGGGCCGAGGATTCCACCATCACCACCGAAGTGGCGGAGGCGGCGACGTCCAGATCCAGCTTGGATAAGCTCATCAGGCTCTGATAGGGGTTCACGACGATCTGATCGTCGATCAGGCCCACTTTCACTCCCGCGATGGGACCGTGGAAGGGGATGTCCGAAAGGGTGAGGGCCAGCGAAGCGCCAAAGATGCCCAAGGCGGCGGCGTCGGTCTCGCCATCGTAGGCAAGAACGTTCAGCACCACATGTACCTGGTTGCGGAAGCCGTCCGGAAACAGCGGCCGGATGCTGCGATCGATCACGCGGGCGGAAAGGGTGGCGTCGGTGGTGGGACGGGCTTCACGTTTGAAAAAGCCGCCGGGGATCTTGCCGCTGGCGTACATTTTCTCGATGTAATCGACGGTGAGCGGGAAGAAATCCTGGTTTTCCACCGGATCCTTGCTCATGGTTGCCGTAACGAGGATGGCGGTGCCTCCGAAACGGATGAACACGCTCCCGTTGGCCTGTTTGGCCATTCTGCCGGTCTCCACGTAAAGGGGGCGGCCGCAGAAATCGAGTTCGCGTTTGATGATGTTGAAGTTATGCATTTACTTCTCCTGGTTGGTTCCGAGGGAGAAGAAGCAATAGGCTGAAAACTTTCATCAGAGAGGCTTTCAGCGTATTGCTCGTACTCCCCTGGAGGTTGATGTCTCGTGTCCGGAACTGTTCCGGACGTTCAGAAAAGAGAAAGGTGGATCCCGCCAATAAACTTGTGAGAATCCACCTCATCATATCTTGGCGGAATTTATCTGCGGATCTTCAGCGTCTTGATCAGCTCACGGTAGCGGTTGATGTCTTTCCGCTTGAGGTAATCAAGCAAGCGCCTTCTCTGCCCGATCAGTTTCAACAGCCCGCGTCTGGTGCTGAAATCTTTGGAGTGCTCTTTCAGATGGCCGGTGATGTCGTTGATCCGCCGGGTGATAAGAGCGACCTGAACTTCAGGCGAGCCGGTGTCTGATTCATGGAGTTTAAACTCTGCCATGATAGCCGTTTTGGCCTCAGGTTTAAGTGCCATTTCATTCTCCTATGGAATTTTGAGTCAGTTTTTTGGGAGCCGCTGATTTGTCCAGTTCTTTTTTTAACGCTGTTTACTCGCTGGACTCAGAGTTGTTCACCACTCCGGTGGATCACTCCCTTGCCGCATCTGTTTTATCCAAAAAAACAAGACGCCCGGAAAACCAGGCGTCTCGGTTCCAATTGTTTCCGGTGTTATCTGTTTAGAGTTTACTGATCAGGTCGTTCACGCGACCCAGCCGGGTGTTGATGTCGTTGATCGCGGAGGATTCGGAGGCCCTGCCTTTCGCGCTGTTCAGATTGTCCCGGGCCTTGCCGAGCAGGGACTGAGCGTTGCCTTTGGCGGCGTCACGTTTTTTTCTGAGGTCGGTGGCTTTTTTGCCAACGGCCGCTGAGGCCTGACGGTCGAGGTCCAGATAGTTGTTGTAGGCGTCGGTGCCTCTGGATTGGAAAACTGAGGCCAGGATCACGTAGGGCTGATAGAGGCCCGAATCTTTGGAGATGGTGAGGTTGGCGTTGGTTTCCGCGTCGTTGTATTTGTTTTGGGCCAGGTAGATGGCGGCCAGGTTCAGATAGACATAGGGATTGTTGGGATCGATCTTTTTGAGGGCGTTGATGGTTTCGATCGCCTTGGAATCCTTGTTGTCGGTGCGGTAGAGGTTCACCAGGTTCAGATAGGCGTTAACGTTGCTGGGATCGTTTTTGATCAGGCCTTCATATCTGGCGATGGCGTCCTGGATGCGTCCGCTTTTCTGGTAGGCGGTGGCCAACCGACTGCTGATGATATCGTTGTCGGGAGCCAGTTCAAAGGCTTTTTCCAGCATGGGAATGGACGCGGCAAAGTTACCTTCGTCATAGAGCATGAACGCCAGGCGAACGTTGGCAGCGGAATAGTTCGGATCGATGGCCAGGGATTTCTGGAAGGCGTCTTTGGCTTTGATCTTGTTGCCCTGCTGGTCATAAAGGTTGCCTACGGCGAGCCAGGTTTCGGCATCATTGTTGGCTGCGGCGAATCTTTCCATCAGGGTGATGCGTTTGCTTATCTGGTTGGTCTTTTCATAGATATCGTTCAGCGAGCGCATGATAGTCAGGTTCTTGGGATCGAGTTCGTAGCCCTTCACGAAAGTGGTTTCCGCGAGGTCGTTCCGGTCAGTTTTAAGGTAGGTGTTGCCAAGATAGATGTAGGCATCCACCTTGTCCGGCTTGAGGGCAACAACCTGCTTGAGGGATGTCTCGGCCTGGGGGTAGTTGCCGTTGTTGTAATAGCCGGTGGCGATGTTGAAGATCTTGTCCATCTCGCCGGAGACAAAACCGTCGAGTTCCTTCATCATGCCCTCATCCAGGGCTTCCCAGCGGGAGGCTTTGTCCTTGCCGACGTTGAAGCTCACCTGTTTCAGGTCGCCGGAAAGCGTGCTGTACATGCGCATGGAAATGCTGTGGAGGCCGGGGCGGGTTTCACTTACGTTACCCATCACGATCACGTCCGAAGAAAGGTTTCGGGATATCTCCACCATATCTTCCTTTTCCAGTTCCTCCACGTCTTTGTATCCTGTTTCCTGAAAGTGCGTCTCGGTTTCGCCCATGGGTAAGAGCGTGTAATTGGCATACTTGTTAAAAGTAAGATCAAGGTCTCTCACAGTGAGGATCTTGGTGATGTAGCGGCTGGGACTGTCCAGGGCTTTCAGGGGCAGGATCGCCACTTTCGTGGTAAACTCAGCCTTGGGTACGGCTTCCTCGGCAGTTTTAGTTCCGGCGCAGGCGTAGAGTCCGAGCATGGCTGCGAGAACTATTATAATCCATTTGTTCATTAATTCCTCCCGGAAATTATATTTCTCTTTATATCAAAGCATTTTCAGTGGCCATATCTGTCAAGAAAAAGCTGTCAGGGCAGGCCGTCAGAGGATGATCAGACTGCCGTGGGTGATGGTTTCCGTCCTGCCGGCTGATGTTTCCACAAGCAAATAACCCACATCTGTAAGCCCGGTGATAATGCCCCGCAGAGTTTCACCGCCATATTCCACCTGCGCCTGCCGTCCACGTCCGTGGAGCCTGGCCGCGCAATAAGCAAGATAGGTTTGAGGCTTTGTCAGCAGCCAGGCTTGGGAGCATACACTCTGAACAAGCAAGCGGGCAAGATAAGTGTTAGATATGGGTAACTGCATGTGGTCAGATAGAATGGCGGCATTTAGTTCAAGTAATACCTCATCCAAGTTAGGGTTGGAGTTCAGGCCCACGCTGATCAGATATCGCGACGGCTGTTCCTGGTAATTGCACAGGATGCCGGCCAGTTTCCGATCCTCCAGATAGAGGTCGTTGGGCCATTTAAGCGTAAGATTTCGGAGTCCGAAAGACCGCGTGAGCAAAGCGTGGAGGCAATATCCCACGTAGAGCGGAAACGATGGTACCTTGAGGGGATGGAAGAAGTCGAAACTGATCCACAGTCCGCCATTGGGTGAATGCCAGGTGTTGGCGCCCCGTCCCACTCCGGCTGTCTGACGCTTGGCGCGGATGATCCAGCGGTCTCGTTTGGCGCCTGTGGCGGCCAGCCGGGAATGTTCCAGCCTGGTGCTGTCCAGAGTATCGTAAACAAGCTGTGAGATCATGAGATGTACATGGCGTCGCCGTAGCTGAAGAAGCGATACTTTTCCTCGACGGCGCTTTGATAGGCACGGCGGACGAGTTCGTAGCCGGCAAAGGCGGAGATCATCATCAGCAGAGACGATTTGGGCAGGTGAAAATTCGTGATCAGGGCGTTCGCGACCTGGATCTCGCGTCCGGGATAGATGAAAATGTCGGTCCAGAGTGAGCCGCTGTTCAGGCTTGACCCATTCCAGAAACTTTCCAGCGTGCGCACTGAGGTGCTGCCCACGGCGATCACGCGCCGTCCCTCAGCTTTGGCGGTGTTCACCGCGGCGGCGGTTTCCGCGGGCAGGGTGCAAAACTCGCTGTGCATCTTGTGCGCGTCTATGCGCTGGCTTTTCACCGGCAGGAAGGTTCCCATCCCCACATGAAGGATCACCTCGGCGATCTGAACGCCTTTTTGCTTGAGGGCGGACAGCAATTCCGCGCTGAAATGCATACCGGCAGTAGGCGCGGCCACGGAACCGGGGGTGTTGGCATAAACTGTTTGATAGTCGTCGCGGTCGGTTGACGCTTCCGGACGCTTGATGTAGGGCGGCAGGGGAACGTGTCCGATCCGCTCGATCTCCTGCCAGTAGCTTTCCGGCCCCTCAAATTCGATCTCCCGCAAGCCGTCTTCATCCGGGAGCGAGAGCCAGCCCTTCAGGGTGAGTGAAAAACGCAGCCACTGAGCCGTTTTGAGCCGTTTGCCGGGATGGACCATGCACTTCCAGCGCGCTCCATCCAGTTGGTGCAGCAGCAGGACCTCTATATTGGTGCCGGTGGACTTTTCTCCGAAGAGCCGGGCGGGGATCACCTTGCTGGAATTCACCACCAGAACTTCGCCGGGAGCGAGCAGGTTCAGGATATCCGAGAATCCACCATGGCTGAGGTTTCCGGTGGACCTGTCCACCCGCATCAGCCGCGAGCTGCATCTGTCCGCGAGGGGATACTGCGCTATGAGTTCCTGGGGCAGATCGTAGTTGTAAGCCTCAATATCAAGTAAATCTGTCATAACGCGTCAGTCGTAAACCCCACGTAAGATCCCCGCAAGTTTGGCGGCCATTGTGCGGGAGGAGCTCAACTGCCCTTGCCCTGGGGGTTCAGGAGGGGAGCGGAAAGTCCCCCGTCCAAAACGATGTTCTGTCCGGTTAGGTTGGCCAGCTCGGGGTTCAATAACAATTCACTGAGATGGCGGATCTCATCCAGGGATATCAGCTTACCGGTCGGGTTCTGCCGGCGGTAGGCTTCAAAATAGCGTTGGCGGAAAGCCAGGTATTCGCCCTGATAGTCGCTCTCGAGGTCGGTCTCCACCGGTGCCGGCGAGATAGAATTGATCAAAACATTGTCTGGCGCTGTTTCCAGGGCCACGCTGCGGGCCAGGTTCACGATCGCGGCTTTGGCCGCCGCGTAAGCCGAACCGCTGGGCAGGCCGGTGAGCGCCACATTCGAGCCGAACAGCACGATCCGACCGAATCTCGCCTCCAGCATACCCGGAAGGCAGGCCTTGAGGACATTGTAGGCCATGCTAACGTTGGTGTGAAAGACCTCCTGCCAAATCTCAGGCTCGCCCTCAGCCAGTGGCTTGGCATCGTGACTGCGTACCGCGGCAGTATGGACCAGAGATGCCGGAACAGCGTTCAAGTGCACGCAGGCCTCATCCATAGATGATTTCAGGGCGGCAAGGTCGCGGAGGTCACAAGCTTTGATCATGATCCCCGGCCGGGAACGAAGGTCCTTCAGGCGTTCGTCTTCTGAGTGCACCAGCAGCAGCATGGGCAGCCGTTTGTCGGCCCAGGACCGGGCGAGGTGAGAACCCACCTGGCCGTTGGCCCCGGAGATGATCAGCAGCCTGTTCATGCCGTTATTATCCGCTCCACCAGACGCTGGGCGACCTCAAACTTGTCGCCGCTCAGCTGCAGGGGCTTGGTATTTTTGGTGTCTTTCGCGCTGAGGATGGAAAGCGTGGTCTGATCAGCTCCCGCGGTATCCAGGTGATTAACGCAGATGAGGTCAAGATTCTTGCGCTGCAGCTTCTCGCGGGCGTTGGCAACCAGGTTTTCGGTTTCCGCGGCGAAGCCGACCAGCTTCTGTTTCTTGGTTTTCAGTTTTCCCAGCTGGGCCAGGATATCCGGGGTGGGCACCAGTTCCAGATTGAGGTTGCCCCCTTTCTTGATCTTGCGGGATGAAGCTTTGAGGGGCTTGAAATCCGATACGGCGGCACATTTGACGATGATCTGGCAACCCTTGGCGGCTTTGATCACGGCATCGAACATCAACTGCACCGTGGGCGCGAAGATGGCCTGATGCAGATAGTAAGGCGGAGTTTCGTCCATCAGACCGTGGACCAGAGTAACTTTGGCACCCCTGAGCGCGAAAACCCGGGCGATGGCCAAGCCCATCTTGCCGCTGGAACGGTTGGTGATCAGACGCATGGGATCGATCGGCTCGGCGGTGGCTCCGGCGGTGACCAGAACGCTTGTCCCAACCAAATCTTCAGGATATTCCAGGTAGCAGCGGATGGCGCTGAGGACTTCAGCGTTCGGAGGATATTTGCCCTTGCCTTCATAGCCGCAGGCGAGCAGGCCGGTAAGCGGTTCCAAGATGTGCTGGCCCCGTTCGCGCAGGATCTGTAGATTGGCCTGGGTGGCCGGGTTTTCATACATGTTCACATTCATCGCGGGAACGAAGAGGACAGGTTTGGTGTGCGCCAGCAGAGTGGTGGAAAGCAGGTCGTCGGCAAGGCCCTGCGCGGCTTTGGCCATGATGTTGGCCGTGGCGGGCGCCACCACGATCAGATCCGCCCAGTCCGCCAGGCTGATGTGTGGGATGGGATCGGCGTCCTCGAACAGCGAGCTGTGCACGCTGCCGTGGGTGATGGCGGCGAAGTTGATCCCCGTCACGAAACGCAGGGCGTGGTCGGTTAAAATGGTCTTCACACTGAACCCCGCCTTGCTTAGCAGGCTGGCCAGTTCGATCGCCTTGTAAGCGGCGATGCCGCCGCTCACGCCAAGTAGGATGTTCTTGTTCATGTTACACTCTTTGGTTCTTTTCGCCATCTTTTTGCCCGCTTCGCATTATGTCAATCCAAAACATCGGCCTCTCCCCCGCCTTCAGCCTCCAAGCGCCAAACCACGCCAGTTCCAGGCCGCAGATTCCAGCTTGTTTGGGATTCATGTACATCTCCCAAACTGAAGATCAACTCCGCGCCCTGGGTGGGGCGGTACTCCCGCGTCACGGTGGAGAGGTTCAGCACCACGCTGACGCTGGCTGAGGCATGGTAACGCTTCCAGGCCAGCAGGCCGTCCGGAACATCCAGGAAAGCGAATTCTCCTGCCGTGAAGAGATTATCCGACCGGCGCAGACGGATCAGGTCCCGATAAAATCGCCTCAGTTCAAGAGCTCTGCCATCCTTCTCCCAGTCCCAGTTGAAGGGCCGGCGGTTGTCCGGATCGCGACCGCCCGCCATGGCGATCTCGTCACCGTAATAAACGTGCGGCGCGCCCACAAAGGTCATCTGGAACAGCAGTGCCCGTTTCAAGCGTTCAAGATCGCCATCTGCCAGTTCCATGATCCGCACGGTGTCGTGGCTGCCCAGCAGGTTCATCATCGCGCCCGCGGCCTGTGCCGGATATTCCGCCAGTCCCGCGGAAACGCGGTCACAAAAGCTTTTGCTGTTTGTGATGCCCAGAATGAAAAACTCGATCACGGGGTCCTTGAAATGGGCGTAGTTCATCACCGCGTCGAAATAGCGGTGGTTCACCCAGCCCCGCGCGCTTTGCCAGATCTCTCCAACGATCCAGGCCTCCGGTTTCAGTTCTTTCACCCGGTCGCGAAACAGCTCCCAAAACCAGTAGGGAACTTCATCCGGAACATCGAGGCGGAAGCCGTCGATCCCCATCTCCAGCAGCCACCAGCGCGCGCAGTCCAGGAGATGGTCCACCAAAGGCTGATTGGGAACGGCCTGCTCGATGTCTTTCACATAGTTTTCGGCCGGATGAGCGCGGCTGAGATCGAAATTGAGGTCCGGCATGTCTTTGATGCCCCACCAGCACTGGTAATGCTCCTTGGGCTTGAAATCCGGCGGCAGGGGTTCCGGCAGCGGCCATTTATGCCAGTCGTACCAGTTCCAGTAGCGCGAATCCGGACCTTTGGCCACGCAATCGCGAAAGGCCCAAAAATCCTCGCCGGTGTGGTTGAAAGCCACGTCGAGGATCACTCTGATCCCCTCCGCGTGAGCCGTTTTAACCAGGTCCCGCAGTTCTTCGTTCGTGCCGAAATGCTGATCGACCCGCATAAAATCAGCGGCATCGTATTTGTGGTTCGATCTCGCCTGCCAGAGCGGGTTGAAATAGATCACGTTAACGCCCAGATCGCTCAGATAGGGCAATTTCTGCCGCACTCCGGCGATGTCGCCGCCGTAGAAGGACCACCAGTCCGGTTTACCTTCTTCGAGCCAGGGACTCTGTTTCAGGCCACTGATGTCATGCCAGTCCCGCACCAGATGGAAGTATTCGCGTTGCGGAGGCAGCAACTCTCCCCCGGGTGGCGGTGTGCGGCAGTCCGCGTAATATTCCTCGCTGAAGTCCGGATCGTTGCCGGGATCGCCGTTGCAGAAGCGATCGGGAAAGATCTGGTAGATCACGGCGTCTCGCACCCAAGCCGGCACAGCGAAGACCGGCAGGCTGGAAAGTTCGATCAGACGGGGGGTAAGCTTGTCCGGATCAAAGGAAAATCCTTCCGCGCCGTAGCCAAGGCTGTGATCCTCCGTTTCGCCCCGGATCAGCACTTCCACGCTGGACCCGGACGTTTGGAAAAGGCAATGCCAGACAGCGCGGTTGCCGCTAACGCCCACAGGGTGCAGTTTGTGGGTCACGCCTCCGATAACAGCCGTGAAAACAGCATCCAGCCCGGGATGCCAGATGAAGCGCAGTTCAAATTCCTCTTCCGAGCGGCGGTTTAGCTCCAGATATCGGTCCCGGCGCTCATCCAGAAGGGCCGGATGCTCCCTCACCTGGTTCCAGGTCAGGCGGGGCGGACCCTCAGCGGCCACGTTCAGCAGGGAATTCTCGCCTCCAAAGGGATCAGGCTCGCGCCGCGGATTGGCCGGGTCCGGCATCCAGTTGCCGTCCACGATCAGTTTGTATCTATGGCGTCCGGGCTCCACGGGCAGCTTCAGAATGTAGATGCCGCCGAGGTCGATCAGGTCGAGGATCGCCCAGCCGGTGAAATCCCCGGCCAAGCCGACCAGATGTTTGCCCGCCGTGGGGGCCTGGTATTGAAAACTGATCTCAGGCATGCTGGGTGGGGCTCAGCCAGGTGGTCAGGCCTTGCTTTTCCTGCCGGAGGATTTGCGCGGGGCCGGCTTCACTTTGGTTTCCGGCTGGGTTTCCCGCGCATAATGGGTTTTTAGGTAGTGTCCCGTGAAGGATTTCGGGTTCTGCAACACCTCTTCCGGAGTGCCGGTCGCCACCACGTAACCTCCGGCCTCGCCGCCTTCCGGGCCCAGATCGATGATCCAGTCGGCGGTCTTGATCACATCCAGGTTGTGTTCGATCACCACCACCGTGTTGCCCATCCGCACCAGTTTGGTGAGCACTTTCAGCAGCCGGTTGATATCGTCGAAATGCAGGCCGGTGGTGGGTTCGTCCAGCAGATAGAGGGTGCTGCCGGTACTCACTTTGCTCAGTTCGCGGGCCAGCTTGATCCGCTGCGCTTCTCCTCCGGAAAGGGTGGTGGAAGGCTGGCCGAGTTTCACATAGTCCATTCCCACCTCCATCAGGGTCTCCAATTTTGGATGGATGGAAGGTATGTTCTCAAAAAATTCGTAGGCCTCCTGCACATCCATGCTCAGCACCTCGGCAATGTTTTTGCCCTTGTAGCGGATGGTGAGCGTTTCCTGGTTGTAGCGTTTGCCCTTGCAGACGTCGCAGGTAACGTAGATATCGGCCATGAAATGCATCTCGATCTGGTTCACGCCCGCGCCCTGGCAGGCTTCGCAGCGTCCGCCGCGCACATTGAAGGAAAAACGTCCGGCCGTATAGCCACGTACCTTGGAGGCCGGCAACTTGCTGTAGAGTTGGCGGATGGGGTCGAAAAGCTTGATGTAGGTACAGGGGTTGGAGCGCGGGGTGCGGCCGATGGGGTCCTGATCAATGCAGATCACCTTGTCGATGTGTTCCAAACCGCTGATGGCTGTCATCTTGCCCACTTTGTGGGTGCTGCGGTAAACGTGGTTTTGCAGATAGGGAAAGAGGGTCTGGTTGATCAGCGAACTCTTGCCGCTGCCGGAGACTCCGGTAACGCAGACGAACATCCCCAGAGGTATCTCCACATCGATGTTTTTAAGGTTGTTCTGCTTCGCGCCGCGAATGGCGATAACCCGGGAGTCTGCTTTCACGCGCGTTTCCGGGATGGGAATGCGCATCCTGCCGCTCAGATAAGCGCCGGTGAGGGAGCGCGGATTGTTCACCACATCCTCCACGCTTCCAGCGGCCACGATCTCGCCGCCGTGAATGCCGGCCTTGGGACCAAAATCCACCACCCGGTCGGCGCTGCGGATGGTGTCTTCATCGTGTTCCACCACGATCACGGTATTGCCCAGGTCACGCAGTTGGGCCAGCATCTCGATCAGCTTGTGGTTATCGCGCTGATGCAGGCCTATGCTTGGTTCATCCAGAATGTACATCACCCCCACCAACTGGCTGCCGATCTGGCTGGCCAGCCGGATCCGCTGGCTTTCGCCGCCGGAGAGGGTGGGCGAACGCCGGTCCAGATTCAGATAGTGCAGTCCCACGCTTTCCAAAAAGCCCAGCCGGTTCTTGATCTCCTTGAGGATCTCTGCGGCGATGAGCAACTGATTGCCGCTGAGTTTGAGCTTGCTGAAAAACTCACAGGCTTCCCGCACGCTGTATTCCGTGAGCGTGCCGATGTTCATCTTGCCCACGCGCACCGCCAGTGAACTGGGTTTCAGCTTTTTGCCCCCACATTCCGGGCAGGGTTTGTCGCTGATGTATTGCATGTAATAACGCCGCATATCTTCGGAAGTGGTTTCGTGCATGCGCCGTTCCAGGGTGGGAATCACGCCTTCGTGCCGCATCATGAACTGTCCGGAGCCGCGCGCGTTGGCCCAGGCGATCTTGAATTTCTTGCCTTTGGAGCCGTACAGAACGAGCTGTTTAACGATGTCCGGCAGTTGGTACCAAGGCGTGGAGAGCGAAAACTCGTAGGCTTTGGCCAGATTGCGCACCGTGTTCAGGGTCCAGCTGTCCTGTTTCGCCTCCAGCCTGCCCCAGGGCGACACCGCGCCTTCCATGATGGTCAGTTCGGGATCCGGTACCACGAGGTCCGGATCGAATTCCAGTTTGTATCCCAGGCCGTTGCAGAGCGCGCAGGCGCCGATGGGACTGTTGAAGGAAAAATGCTGGGGCGAAAGCTCTTCGAAGCCGATGTTGCAGCGCGCGCAGGAATTGGTGGAGGAAAGCAGCTGGATCTCATTTTCGTCCGTGAAATCGATCTTCACCAAGCCGTCGGTGAGCTTTAGAGCCAGTTCCAGTGAGTCAGCGAGCCGGGATTCGGCCCCGGGTTTGACCACCACGCGGTCGATCACCACGTCGATGTCGTGCTTGCTCTTTTTGTCCAGAACGATGTCTTCATCCAGATTGCGCTGCTGGCCGTTGATCAGCACCCGCACGAAACCTTCCTGGCGCAGTTCCTCCAGCTGTTCCTTGTGTTCGCCCTTCCGGCCCTGGGCAAGCGGGGCCAGGATCTGCAGCTTGGTGCCGGCGGGTTTCTGCATCAAATGCTCGATCATCTGGTCTACGGTCTGCGAACCCACCGGATCGCCGCAAATGTGGCAATACTGCTTCCCCACCCGCGCGAACAGCACCCGCAGGTAGTCGTAGATCTCGGTGACCGTGCCCACTGTGGAGCGTGGGTTTTTGCTGGCGGATTTCTGCTCAATGGCGATCGCCGGGGAAAGTCCCTCGATGTAGTCCACGCGCGGTTTTTCCATCTGGCCCAGAAACTGCCGCGCGTAGGCGGAAAGCGATTCCACGTAACGGCGCTGGCCTTCAGCATAGAGGGTGTCGAAAGCCAGGGAGGATTTACCGGAACCGGAAACGCCGGTGAATACCACCAGCTGATCGCGGGGAAAAGCCAGGTCGATGTTCTTCAGATTGTGTTCGGATGCGCCTTTTATCACTATCTTGGTCTTCAAATTTCATTACCTCATTGACGCGCAGGGAATTTCGAAGGCAGGGATTTGTCAAATGAAAAGTATGGCCTGATAAGAACCTGAGCGATAAGGAATGTAAATTGCTTCGTTAAACACGCAGAATATAAGTTCTCACCCAAACCTTCAAATCGATATCACGTGTCACGGAGGTCTTAAAGGTTTATAGGTTGGGGAGATAGATAGGACTGGCTTTAGACTGTG
>CAZVXH010000054.1:0-18238 GCA_964631015.1 uncultured Candidatus Cloacimonadota bacterium
AAGGAGCCAGATAAATGAAACAGGGAATACACCCCAAATATGAAGAGGTAACGGTGCGCTGCGCCTGCGGAAACGAGTTCAAAACCCGTTCCACCAAGGGCAATATGCAGGTGGATATCTGCAACGTCTGCCATCCTTTCTACACCGGCAAGCAAAAGATCATCGACACGGCCGGCCGAGTGGAAAAATTCAACAAGAAGTACAACGTCAAAGAAGAAAAGTAGCCTGTTTTCCAAACTTGCCATTTCTCCGCAGCCCCGGGCTTGGGAAATGGCTTTTTTTGTATCCCGGCAACACAATCAGCATAAATTGGATCGAACAATGGAACCAAGAAAAGAGATCAGCGTGGGAGGCCAGGCCGTAATTGAAGGCGTGATGATGCGCGGGCCGGACTCTCTGGCCACCGCGTTGCGCAGAAAAGACGGCTCGATCGAGCTGTATAAACAGCCCTTTGTCAGCAGGGCCAAACCGGGGACATTCCTGGGCTGGCCTCTCGTGCGGGGGTTCGTATCCCTGATCGAGATGATGGTGATCGGGTTGAAGACCATCACCCTGTCCGCCAACCGCGCGGAACTGGACATCAAAGCGGAGGAGGAAGCCAAAGGCAAACTGCAGAAGGAAAAATCCAAAGCCGCTCTGCAGGCCGAAAACCTGATCAGCTATGTGGTCGCTTTCGGACTGGCTTTTGTGCTGTTCGCCTGGTTGCCATACCGGATCTCCGACTGGATCGGGCTGGGCAAGCAAAATTTCTTTTTCAACCTCTTTGCCGGAAGCATCCGCATCGTATTTTTCGTGCTCTACATTTGGCTGATCAGCCGGATGAAGGATATCCACAGGCTGTTCCAATACCATGGGGCGGAACACAAGAACGTGAACGCCTATGAAAAAGAGGCAGGCCTCGATATCGCCGCGATTCAGGCCAACACTACCATCCATCCACGCTGCGGCACCAGTTTCATGTTCTTCGTGCTGCTGGTCTCGATCCTAATCTTTTCCATCACGGACACGTTGGTTTCGATCTTCATCTTAAAAGGCCAGGTACCCATGGCTCTGCGCCTCGGCTATCATCTGCTGCTGATCCCGCTGGTTTCGGGAGTTAGTTACGAGATCCTGAAATACAGCGGTAAGAATTTGAAAAACCCCGTCGTAAAGCTGCTCACCATACCCGGCATGGCTCTGCAGCGCATCACCACACAGCCTCCGGACGACCAGATGGTGGAAACCGCTTTGGTGGCGATGAAAGCCGCTCTGGATATGGACTTGGAGGGGCACAACGTGAAGGTGATGCCCAGCTGATATGCTACCCCGCGAAAAGCTGGAGGGCTTGAAACAGGAACTGGCGGAACTGCAGAACACACTGTCTGACAGCTCTGCGCTTGGCGACCCCCGCCGATACAGGGAACTGATGCGCCGCAACAAGGAACTCTCCGTGATCTGCGGTGAATGGGACCGCTATCTGCATCTGGAGACCCAGATCCAGGGTGTGGAACATCTGCTTAAAACGGAGACGGACCCCGAAATGGCCGACATGGCGCGCCAGGAACTGGAGGAACTGGAGATCCGGAGCGAGGAAAGCGAACTCAAACTGCGCGACCTGCTGATCCCCGGCGATCCCAACGACAGCAAGAACGCCATCGTCGAGATCCGCGCTGGCACGGGCGGCGAAGAAGCCGCGCTGTTCGTGGCGGACCTGTACCGGATGTACAGCTATTACGCGGAGCAAAAGGGTTGGAAGCAGCAGCTGCTGGACCTCAACGAGACCGGCTTGGGCGGTTATAAAGAGATTATTTTTATGCTGAGCGGCGAGGAACCCTACGGCCTGATGCGCTTTGAAAGCGGAGTTCACCGCGTTCAGCGCATTCCGGTAACCGAATCCGGAGGCCGCATCCACACTTCCGCCGTAAGCGTGGCCGTGCTTCCAGAGGCTGAGGAAATAGATCTGGAGATCGCCGATAACGACCTCCGCGTTGATGTTTACCGCAGTTCCGGACATGGCGGCCAGAGCGTGAACACCACCGATTCCGCTGTCCGCATTACCCACCTGCCCTCCGGGATAGTGGTCACCTGCCAAGACGAAAAATCCCAGCTTAAAAACAAAGTGAAAGCCATGAAAGTTCTGCGATCCCGGCTGCTCGACGCCGAGATCAGCAGGCAGGAGCAGGAGATCGCCCGCTCGCGCAAGGCCCAGGTGAGTACCGGAGACCGTTCCGCCAAGATCCGCACCTACAATTTTCCCCAGTCCCGGGTTACCGATCACAGAATAAACTTGACAAGCTACAATCTGGATTCTTTTTTGGCCGGCAATATCGACGAGTTCATCCAGGCCCTGCGGATCGCCTGGCGCAACGAAAAAGTAAATGGATAAATTGTCCGTTCCCGAAATAATTGTGTGGATCACCATCTTTGTGGTGCTCCTGGGTTTTTCGTTTCTGTTTTCGGGCTTTGAAAACGGGATCATTTCCGTTAATATGCTCGATCTGGAAAGCAGGGCCAAAAAAGACAAATCTACTGCCAGACTGCTGGCCAGTTTGCGCCATCCCGACAAACTTTTGGCCACAACCCTATTGGGAAACAATGTTGTGAACATTCTGATGGCCACTCTGTCCACCTATGTGGCCAATAAATACATCCGCGGTTTCGACGCCAGATACACCGCCCTGGTGATCGGAGCGGTGGTGCTGGTTTTTGGTGAAGTGGTCCCCAAGTCCATCTTTCGCGACCACGCGGACACCTTTGTCCCGGTGGTATATCCTTTCATGCGGGTGGTCTATTTTGTTTTCAAACCTGTGGTTTTGGGCGTTTCCTGGCTGAACTCAAAGTTGCGCAAATGGCTCAAGATCACCGAGGGCAACGATTTCAACTATCTCACCAAAGACGACCTCTCCTACCTGCTGTCGCTCACCGAAGCTGACGAGGCAGACGAACCGCAGATGGAGATGATCGAAGACGCGCTGGATTTCACGGAACAGGTGGCGCGCAATGTGATGGTTCCGCGCACTGATCTGGTCGCCATCCCCGCAACCGCGACCGTGGCCGAAGCGATCGAGATCGCCCGGGAAGAGGGATTCACCCGCTACCCTGTCTACGGAAAGGACCTCGACGACATTACGGGCATCCTGATCATCTACGATGTGCTCAAACGCGAGTACACTCCGGACACCCTGGTCAGCAAACTGGCCCTCAAACCTTTCTTCACGCCGGAAAACACCGATCTGGACGTGCTGCTGCGCGAGATGCAGAAACACCACCGCAGCATCGCCATCGTGGTCGACGCCTATGGTGGCACCTCAGGGATCGTGACCATGGAAGACATTCTGGAAGAGATCTTTGGCGACATCGCGGATGAATATGACGAAGCCGAGGAGATCCCGGAAGTGGAACAGGTTTCCCCGAACACCTGGCTGGTCCAGGCGGATACCGAGATCGACCATCTGGCAGACGAATACCGGGTTATGCTTCCGGAAGGCGATTACGAAACTGTGGCCGGGCTGATCCTGGACAAGCTGGCCCGCATCCCTCATCAGGGCCAGATCGTGAATGTGGATGATTACCGCATTCAGGTGCTGCAGTCCACAGACAAGAAGATAATCAAGGTCAAGATACATAATACCAGTACAAGAGGTGAATCATGAAACTGATGGAATGCGTCCCCAATTTCAGCGAAGGCCGGGACAAAGCTGTTCTGGAAGCCATCGCCGCGGCCATCCGCTCTGTAAAGAACGCTGTTTTACTCGACATGGACCCTGGCGCGGACACAAACCGTACCGTTTTTACCTTGGCCGGAGAGCCTGAAGCCGTTGTGGAAGCTGCTTTTCAGGCTATAAAAAAAGCCGCGGAGCTGATCGACATGAGCAAGCATCACGGCGAACATCCCCGCATGGGCGCCACGGACGTTTGCCCCTTCATTCCGATCTCAGAGATTTCCATGGAGGAATGCGCTGAATACGCCCGCAAACTGGGCAAGAGAGTCGGCGACGAGCTGGGCATTCCGGTCTACCTGTATGAAAACGCCGCCTCCAAAGAGGAATGGCGAAACCTGGCCAACGTGCGCTCCGGCGAATACGAAGCCCTGCCGGAAAAAGCCAAGGATCCAGCCTGGAAACCGGATTTCGGACCTCATACATTCAATTCCCGCTCCGGCGCCACCGCCATCAGCGCCCGCGAATTCCTGATCGCCTACAACATCAACCTGAACACCCGCGATAAAAAGAAAGCCCACGAACTGGCCCTCACCATCCGCGAAAGCGGAAAACCCGCCCGGGACGCCGCCGGCAAGCTGATCAAGGATGCCAATGGCAACAAGGTCATCGTCCCCGGCCTCTTCAGCCACTGCAAGGCCGTTGGCTGGTACATCGACAGCTATAACCGCGCCCAGATCAGCATCAACCTTACCAACTACAAGATCACGCCACCTCATTTGGTGCTGGAAAAAGTGCGCGAACTGGCCGCCGCCATGGGCATTCAGATCACCGGCAGCGAACTGGTGGGCCTGATCCCCAAAGCGGCTTTGATCGATTCCGGCAAATACTATTTGGCCCGCATGAACGAAAGCACCGGCATCCCGGAACGCATGATCATGGAAACCGCGATCCAGTCGATGGGACTGGCTGAACTGGGACCTTTCGATCTGGATAAGAAAGTGATCGAATATGCCATCGCCCGCTCCGACAGCCTTTGTTCTCTGAACCTGGAAGCCTTTGCTGATCTTCTATCCACCGATTCCCCCGCCCCCGGTGGCGGCAGCGTTGCCGCCCTCTGCCTCGCCCTGTCCGGAGCTCTTTCCGCCATGGTGGCCAACCTCACCGTGGACAAAAAAGGTTACGAGTCAGTGCAGCAAATCGTGCGCGAACTCGCGCCCCGCGGCCAGCAGATCAAACTTCAGGCCCTGCAGTGCATCGATGGCGACACCGACGCCTTCAACGCCATGATGGAAGCCACGCGCCTGCCCAAAAAGACCGCGGAGGAGATCGCCGCGCGCAACGCCGAGGTGGAAAAGACCACGCAACAGGCGATCCTGGTTCCCTACCGAACTCTTGAACTGGCCTGGGAGGCCATGCAACTGGCCGACCAAGTTGCCGACGCGGGAAACTCCAACGCCCTCTCCGATGCCGGTGTGGCGGCCCTCACAGCCCTCAGCGCGGCCAAAGCCGCTGACTACAATATCCTGATCAACCTCTCCGGCAGCGTGGATGAAGCTTTCAAGACCAGCATCAAAGCCCGGGCCGGAGAACTTGTTCACAATTGCCAGCAACTTGCCGACGCGATCGAAACCAAGATCAGAGGCCGGATCTGAGCGGCTCCGCGGCCAATGCGGTCGCCACGCTGCCACAACAACCTAACCCTGGGGCCCAAGCCAGATGCTAACAACTCTTTCCGCCCTCTACGCCATCTTGGTGGCGCTGAACGTCCTCGACGGCGTTTCCACCTGGAAGGTGCTGAAGCCCCACCACTTCCACCGCGAGCGCAATCCCCTGGCTCGCTGGATGTTCTTGAAACTTGGCCTCACCCGGGGCGTAATCCTGGCCGAAGTGCTGTGGATAGGCTTCATCAGCACTGTCTTTTTTATGCTGTTCAGGCATCCCGTATTGAACTCAGTATTGCTGATCCTGCTCTGCCTGGGAGTGCTGATCTTCCTTTATGTGGTCAGTGGAAATTTCCGCACCTGGCGCAGGATCCGGCAGCGGGAAGACCTGCTGGCGGGAAAACGTCAGGGAGAGAAAGTCGATGTTGGCCATGCTTGAGGGCATTTTGAATCAGGTCGCGGTTTTGGCGGGGCAGTTCGTGATCTTTGTGATCCTCAACATTCTCGACGGCCACTCCACCTGGAAAGTGATCCAGCCAAACCATTTTCACCGCGAACGCAATCCCGTGGCCCGCTGGTTCTTTCGCAAGCTGGGCCTGCCTCGGGGGATCGTGATCTTCAAAGCCGTGCTGCTGCTCATTTTGGGCAGCGCCTTCGCTTTTTACGCCAGAAAGGAAACCAAGGTGATGAACGTCACTTTGGGCGTGGCCAATCTGGTCTTTATGGCCGTGGTGTTCCACAACTATAAGGTCTACAAAAGGGTGAAAGCCCATCGCGACATCCGCAGGGAGTTTTTTTTATGAAACATTTTTGGCTCTTGCTGATCCTCTTCGTCCTGGCCGTGCCGCTGGCCGCCCAGGTGAACGGCAACCTCCAGTACATCGGAGACAAAGCCATTTTGCACGTGTGGGGCGACCACTACCAGCGCGGCTACGCCCAGGGTTTTTTACTCGCCCAGCCCACCCTCGATATCTTCGACGAGTTCTTCTACACGATGTTCGTTTATTCCGATCCCGTCCGCTACGCCTATCTTTGGAACTACTATCAGGAGCACTTTGATACCGACGCGCGCCTCTCCCAGGAAGCCCAGGGCCTTGTAGCCGGGATCGCGGCTTCCGGCGCCAGCCTTTACCACAGCGGCCTGCAGCGCGACATCACTCACGCGGATGTGCTGTTGGCCAATACTTTTTTGGATCTGCAGCAGCTGCGCAACGATCTGGGCGACGCGGACGTGGATTTTGGCTGCGCCTCGCTTTCGAGCTGGGGTATCTCCACTCAGCAGGATTCGCTGCTGGCCGGATCATCCGTGATCACGCGCTGGCTGGACTGGACTCTCTTCAATTGCCTGATCGACAATCCGCTCCTGGTGGTCCATCATCCCTCCGAACCGGACGAGCAGAAATGGCTTTCGATCACATTCCCCGGCTGGCTGGGAGCGGCTTCCGCCATCTCAGAAACCGGTACCTGGGCCTCCCTGAATGTGGGCAGCGACCACTCTGTGGTAAATCAAAGCGGCCTCTCACCCATCTTCTTCGATATCCGCCGAAGCCTGGAAAGCGCTGACTACAACGGTGACGGAGTATCCAACGCGCTGGACGTAAGCGCCGCCATCCAGGCGGGAAACAACCTCACCGGAACCATCATCCACAGCCTCAGCGAAAGCGCCGGGCAGACAGTTTCGGTGGTGATCGAAAACAACAACACCGGCACCGCGTTGCGCTATTACGACGATCCGAACAGCAATCTGGCGGGGCAAAACCTGGCCGCCACCAACCATTTTCGCCTGCTCACTTTCCCGTCCTGCTGCACCCGCTATGCCAACATCACAGACTCGCTTAACGTTAGCCATCACATCACGGCCAAACGCCAATGGTTCATGATGTCCGGCGCCGCGGGACAGGATACGAATCTTTCCGCGATCCAGTACACGCCTTCCACCGGAAACATCTTGTGGGCCGGCGCTTCATATTCTCTTCCCGCCTATCAAAATGCCGCCATTCTGCTTTCCGCGCCCGCTCTGTTCAGTTTTTCCACTCCTGTGGCGGACGAAACCCTGCCCTCGGTCCCGTTTACTTTTTCCTGCGCACCCAATCCCCTGCGGGCGGCTACAGCACTGAAACTTAGTGCTACTCAGCCCCTGCGTCATTGCGCCCTTTACAACCTCCGCGGCCAAAAGGTCTTTGAGCAAAACTTCTCAGAGATAAGGTCAGAAGCAGAGATAGCCCTCCCCGACCTGCCCGCGGGATTGTACCTGGCCCGGGTCCGAAGCGCCGCGGGATCAAGCGCCCAGCGTAAATTGCTGGTCTGGCCCTAAACCTTCTCATACTCACTTCCCGCACACTTCCGCCTCACCCCCTCACCATCCGGCAGGAAGTGAGGCGGAGGCAGGCATGGGGTGAACAGGCTGGGTTTCAGGCGGATCCTGGGATGAGAACCTCTTGATAACAAAGGTAGTGGAAATGGAGTGGTGGGAAACAAAGTACAGTAAACAGCCGGAAGCGGCAGTATAAAGGGTATGGAAAATGGGCATGAACCTCTTTTCTATTGACAAAAACCCGGCTGGCAGATTTTGTTACGTGATGGCAAAATATGCTTGCCAGATAGGATAAAGACTTCAATTTTGGAGAAGTTATGAAGATTCTGATCACCGGCGGGGCCGGTTTTATCGGCTCACATTTGGCGGAAAGACTGCTGGAAGACGGACATCAAGTTAGCGTGATCGACAATCTTTCCACCGGCCGCCTGGAAAACATCGAATCGATCAAGGAAAACGTAAACTTCCACTATACCATCGGGAGCGTGCTGAACCGCGAACTGATGGAAAAACTCATGGCCGGGATCGACCAGGTTTACCATCTGGCCGCGGCCGTGGGCGTGAAATATATCATCGAGAACCCGCTGCTCTCTCTGAAGACAAACATCGTGGGCACGGACAACGTTTTGGAACTGGCGAACAAGCACAAAGCCAAGGTGCTGATCACCTCCACTTCCGAGATCTACGGAAAGAGCGAAAAAGTGCCGTTTTCCGAGGATGACGATCGCCTGCTCGGGTCCACCCGCATCAGCCGCTGGGGCTACAGCGACAGCAAGGCGATCGACGAATTCATGGCCCTGGCCTATTTCCGCGAAAAGCGGCTGCCGGTGGTGATCGTGCGCTGTTTCAACACCGTGGGACCCCGCCAGATGGGCCAATACGGCATGGTGCTGCCCAAGTTCATCAAGGCCGCTTTACTGGACCAACCTCTCGTAGTGTACGGTTCGGGCAAGCAAACGCGCTGCTTCGCGGATGTTTCGGACGTTGTTGAGGCTTTCATAAAACTGATGCTCACGCCGGAATGCCTGGGCGAGATCTTCAATGTGGGCACCACGGAATCCATCTCCATGGAGGATTTGGCTAAAAAGGTTAAAACCATGTGCGGCAGTAAATCCCGCATCGACTACATGAGCTATGAAGAAGCTTTTGAAGAGGGTTTTGAGGATATGATGAACCGCATGCCCGATTTGAGCAAGATCAAGCAGTTCATCGGTTTTGAGCCCAAGTTCGATCTGGATGCCATTATCCAGCGGATGATCGAATACTATGAAAACTAAGCTGCTGCTCGCCGCGCTGCTGATCCTCGCCTGCGGTCTCAGCGCGCAGATAATCCCGCAACTGAGCGGACAGGTGCTGATCTCGGTGAACGTGACCGGCTTTGTGGCCAATCCCGGCACCTATCAACTTACCCCCCTGGCCCGGATCTCCGACGCCGTCAAGGTCGCGGGTGAAAACATCCGCGCCGTGGCCACGCTTCCCACCCTTACCCCCCAACAGGCCAGGGAGGCCGAGCGCGATTCGCTCTACCGGAATTTCCAAGGTCTGCGCAGCGTGAAACTCACCCGGGGCAAGGAGACCAGAATCTACGACCTGTTGCGCTTCATGCGCACGGGTGACCTGGACCAGAATCCCCTGCTCCGGGACGGCGACCTGCTCTGGATCCCGGCTCTGGTAAACTCCGTAACCATCTCCGGCGAAGTCTACATTCCCGGCGAATACGAGTTTGTGGAGGGCGACAAGCTCGCGGATATTCTGGCTCTGGCGCAGGGCTTCACTTTGGCCGCGGACCGCGACGCTGTGAACATCTACCGCTATCGGAACAACTCTCCCGAGTTCGAGATCCTGCAGATCGATCTGCAAACCCAGCCGGCCCGGGATGTCCTGTTAAAACCCTACGACCGCATCAGCGTGGCCGCGAACACTGAACACCGCCGGGCCTGGAAGATGATCGTGGAAGGCGACGTGAAAGCGCCGGGCGAATATTATCTCGGTGATAACACCACTCTTTACGACGTTCTCCTGCTCAGCGGAGGCCCCACTTCCCGCGGCAATCTGCGCAGCGCCATCTACGCCAACCGCGCTGGTTCAGAAGAGCCCGATCCGGAATTCGAACGCCTGATGCAACTTGACGTATCGAACATGACCTCCATGGAATATCGCTACATGCTGAATCGCATCCGTCAGTATCCCGGCCGCTACAGCGTGGATGTAGCCCGTGTCTGGGAATCCAAAGGCGCCGAGGCCAATCCCGTCCTGCGTGACGGCGATTATCTCTATGTGCCGCAGCACATGGACATGGTGGAGGTCAGCGGCCAGGTGGTCAATCCCGGCCTGGTTCCCTGGGTGGAAGGCCAAAATTTCGAATATTACATTGAACTGGCCGGCGGCTACACCAACAACAAACGCTGGAACGGCACCCGGATCATCAGCGCGGCCAGCGGCAACTGGGTGAAGCCCAGCAAAAAGCTGACCCTCGATCCCGGCGATACCATATATGTTTCTGAAAAAGATACTTACGATACCTGGACCCGCTTCAAGGACATCATGCTGATCGCCACGCAGGTGATCACGATCTTCCTGGGCGTGCGCAGCCTCACGAATTAAGGAGCTGAATTTTGAAAGTACCAATGCTGGATCTCCAGGCGCAATACGAACCCCTGCTGCCCCGTGTCCGGGCCGCCCTGGACAAGGTGATGAGCGAGCACAACTATATCATGGGCCATCAGGTGAAAGAACTGGAAGAGAAGATGGCCGCCTATCTGGGCGCGCGCCACGCTGTGGGCTGCGCTTCGGGAACGGACGCCCTGGTTTTGGCTGTGCAGGCGCTGGGGATCGGCTCCGGCGACGAGGTCATCACCACCCCATTCACTTTTTTCGCCACCGCTTCCTCGATTTGGAGAAACGGCGCTAAACCCCGCTTCGCGGATATCGATCCCCGCACTTTCAACCTTGATCCGGACAAGCTCGAAGCCGCCATCACGCCGCGCACCAAAGCCATCATGCCGGTGCATCTGTTCGGCCAGTGCTGCGACATGGAGCGGATCATGCGGATCGCCCGCAGGCACGGCCTGAAGGTGATCGAAGACAACGCCCAGGGCATAGGCTGCACCTGGAACGGAAAGATGAGCTGCACTTTCGGGGACATCGGCACGCTGTCGTTCTTCCCCAGCAAAAACCTCGGCGCGATGGGCGACGGCGGCATGTGCGTCACCGATGATGCCGATCTGGCCGCGAAACTGCGCCAGCTGCGGGTCCACGGCGAAAACCCCAAATATTACCACCAATGGGTGGGTCTGAACAGCAGGCTGGACACTCTGCAGGCCGCCATCCTGGACGTTAAGCTGGACCATCTGTCCGGCTGGAGCGAGGCCCGGCGCGCCAATGCCGCTTACTACAATGACAAACTGGCCGGCATCCCGCAGGTGAAAACACCCCACATCGCTCCGGGAGCAGTGACCATCTATAATCAGTACACCCTCATCTGCGAAGAGCGCGACGCCCTGCTGGAGTATCTCAGATCCCGCGAAGTGGGCTGCGCCGTTTATTATCCCAAACCGCTGCATCTGCAGGAATGTTTCGCCGCGCTCGGCTACAAGGAAGGCGATCTGCCCGTGGCCGAGCAAACCTCCCGCCAAGTGCTGTCGATACCCATCTATCCGGAACTCACCGAAGCCCAGAAACTCTATGTCTTTGATGCCATCAGGGATTTTTACCGGGGGAAAAACCAATGAAGATCATCGTTTGCGTGAAGCAAGTGCCAAACACCACCGAGATCAGGATCGATCCGGTGACCAACACCCTCATCCGGGAAGGCGTGGAGAGCATCCTGAATCCTTTCGACACCTACGCCATCGAAGAGGCCGTGCGCCTCAAAGAGCAGTTCGGAGGCAGTATCACCGCCCTCTGCATGGGTCCGCCCCAGGCCGAGGAAACCTTGCGGGAAGCGGTTTCCCTGGGCGTGGATGACATCATTCTGCTGTCGGACCGGCGGTTCGCCGGCGCGGATACCTGGGCCACCAGTCTCACTCTGGCCGCCGCCATCACCAAGATCGGCGGCTGCGACCTCATTTTCACCGGCCAGCAGGCCATCGATGGCGACACAGCGCAGGTGGGGCCGGGCATCGCGGCCCATCTGAACATCCGCCAGGCCTGTTTTGTGCGCAAGATCGAAGAGCTCACACCCTGTCACGTAAGCCTCCAGCGCCTGATGGAAGATGGCCACGACCGCTTGAAGCTGAAGCTTCCGGCCGTGATCACTGTGGTGAAAGAGATCAACACACCCCGCCTGCCTTCCCTGCGCGGCAAACGCAACGCCCGGGCGGCCGAACTAAAGGTCTGGAACGCCGATGACCTCGGCCTGGACGAAAAGGAGATCGGTCTCAACGGCTCTCCCACCCAGGTGGTGAAGATCTTCACACCCCAGCACGACAAACAAACCGAAAAAGTGAGCGTGACCCCTGACGAAGCCGCCGACCTGATCGTGCAGCGCCTGGACCGCGTCACCCGGGGAGGATGACCTTGCTGCAATATCCCAACATCGATCCCACCATGGTAAGTTTTTCCCTCTTCGGCCGGGAACTGGCCATCCGCTGGTACGGTTTTTTCTATGTGCTCAGCTTCATCCTGGCCTACATTTTCCTGCGCCGGATGCTGAAGATCCGCGGGGTCAAGATCACCCGGGACCAGTATGAGGGAGCCATTTTCGCCGCCATGCTGGGCGTGATTCTGGGCGGCCGGCTCGGCTACGTGCTGTTTTACAATCTACCCTGGTATTTGCGCCATCCGCAGGAGATCTTCTTCGTTTGGCAAGGAGGGATGAGTTTTCACGGCGGCGTTTTGGGCGTGATCATCTCCTGCCTCATCTATATGAAGCGGCAGAAGCTGAAATTCTTCCAACTGGCCGATCCCGCCATGCCTCTGGTGGCTGTTGGTTTGGGGCTGGGACGCCTGGGCAATTTCATCAACGCCGAGCTTTGGGGCAAAGTAACCGCCCTGCCCTGGGGCATGGTTTTCCCCGGCACCGACGCCGGCTCTCTGCCCCGCCATCCCACCCAGCTTTACGAACTGTTTTTGGAAGGGATCGTGCTGTTCATTGTCTGCTACCTCCTGCTCAAAAAAAGCCAAAGGGAGGGGATCGTTTTCTGGACCTTCATCGGCCTTTACGGGATTTTCCGCTTTCTGGTGGAATTCGTGCGGGTGCCGGACCAACTTGATGTTTACGAAAAATACGGCTATTTTCTGGGCTTCATGACCATCGGCCAGATCCTCAGTTCCCTGATGGTGGTGGCCGCCGCCATCGGCATCTGGAAACTGTATCAGCAAAAACCGGAGCTCAAAGCGTGAACCGCTTTGTCCAGATACTGCTGATCTTCGGCGCCCTGCTGCTTGGCGCCTGCGCCACCCTGAAGCCGGTGGACAAGGTTTCTCTGCTGCGCGCCGAACTGGCCCGCTGGCAAAACTTCAACGCCGACGGGGTCATTCGCGCCACCCATTCCGGCCTCACTCTGCACAAGTTCTTCGTGCTGACCAAAACCCCGGATTCCGCCCGGCTGGACGTTGTGGATGGCGGCGCGTTCGGCCTTTCGCCCACCCCCTTGGTCTCCGTGTACCTGGCTGACTATCTGGCGGTCGAATCCACCTTCCTGCCCCAGTTGCAGAAAATGGCCCGGTCCATCCCCGATCCCTCATCCTACCTGGCCCTGCTGGCCGATCCGGAAGCCCTGGTCGCCGCGTACGGCCAGGCCATCGCCGATTCCGGAAGCGTGGATATCAGCGGCCTGCGCCTCACCTTCACTCCCCTGATGAAGCTGGAGAGGATCCGGGACCTTGCTTCAGACGCGGAGATTTCTGTGACCTACAGCTCCAAAGGTGACCCGGACAAGGTGTTGCTGAGCGTTTCCAAAAATACCGCGGTGGAGCTTTTGGTGGACAACATCAGCTACGGCGGCGCCGAAACCGTTCCGCTGCCGCGTCAGGGCGGTTCGGAAAATACGCCCGATCTGCCGCAGGAGAACACGGAGCAGCCATGATCAGCCGCTACTGTCTGCCGGAAATGGAGCGCGTCTGGACCCAGCAAAACCGCTATGAATGCTGGCTGGAGGTGGAGCTCGCCGCCGCCCGCGCCATGTTTGAACTGGGCATCATCCCGGAAGCCGATTGGCAGGCCATCTCGGAAAAAGCCGATTTTTCCTGCGAACGCATCGACGAGATCGAAGCCGTCACCCGGCACGACGTGATCGCCTTTCTCACCAATGTGGCTGAATATGTGGGCGAACCAGCCCGCTGGATCCATTTTGGCCTTACCTCATCCGACACTTTGGACACTGCTACCGCCCTGCAGCTTAAACAATCCGGCGAACTGATCCTCACCGAACTGCACCGTCTGGCCGAAACCCTCAAACTGAAAGCCCGCGAACACCGCCGCACCCTCTGCATGGGCCGTTCGCACGGCATTCACGCGGAACCCACCTCCTTCGGGCTCAAATTCGCCCTCTGGCACGACGAGACCAAGCGCAACATCGACAGATTGCAAAACGCCATCGAAACGGTTGCCGTTGGCCAGTTCAGCGGTGCCGTGGGCAACTTCGCCCACCTCGATCCCAGCGTGGAGGAACTGGCCTGTAAACATCTGGACCTCCGGCCCGCCAACGTTTCCACGCAAGTGCTGCAGCGTGACCGCCACGCCTTCTTCCTGGGCGAACTGGCCCTCATCGGCAGCCTCATCGAAAAGATCGCCCTCGAGATCCGCCATCTGCAGCGCACCGAGGTCCAGGAAGCCGAAGAAAGCTTTGCCAAAGGCCAGAAAGGCTCGTCCGCCATGCCTCACAAGCGCAATCCCATCCTTAGCGAACAACTTTGCGGACTGTCACGCCTCCTGCGCTCAAACGCCCACGCCGCGCTGGAAAACAACGCTCTCTGGCACGAACGCGACATCTCCCACTCCTCGGTGGAACGCGTGATCCTGCCCGATTCCTGCATCCTGGCGCACTACATGCTGGCCAAATGCTGCCGCCTGATCTCCAACCTCGCGGTCTATCCCCAAAACATGAAAGCCAATCTGGAACTCACCAACGGCCTCGTCTTTTCCCAGGCCGTGCTGCTGCACCTTGTGAAGCAGGGCCTTCCCCGCGAGGAAGCTTACGCCCTGGTGCAAGACGCCGCCATGCAGTGCTGGGAAAGCGGCAAACCCTTGCTCGACCACATTCTGGCGGACAGCCGCATCACCGCGCTGCTCCCCGCTTCCGAGATCAAAGACATCTTTTCTTACGACCGGTATCTGCGCCACGTGGATACCATTTTTAAACGCTGCGGGATCATCTGAGCCCGCTTAACCTCAGAAGGAGAACAAAATGAAAAAACTAATTTTTGCCGTCGCCCTGCTGGCGATGCTGCTGCCCCTGGCCCTCGTCGCCGAGATCTACAAGATCGAAGGCTTCTGGTACACCCAGGAAAAAGACGCCAAGATCCAAATCTACAAAACCAGTGCCGGCTTTTATGACGGCAAGATCGTCTGGCAGAAAGTGCCAGACGAAAACGGCAAACCCAAACTGGACAAGAAAAACCCGGACAACAGCCTCCGTTCCCGTCCGCTGATGAACCTGGTGATCGTCAAACACCTCAAATCACAAGGCAACAACAAGTACGACGGCGGCACCATCTACGATCCCAAATCCGGAAACACCTATTCCAGCAAAACGGAAATCACCGGCCCCAACACCATGAAACTGCGCGGCTTCATCGGCGTTTCCCTGCTGGGCAGAAATCAAACCTGGACCCGCGCCACGCCCTGAACCCGCAAACGATGATTTACCAGGCCTGAAGACCCGTCCAAGGTCATCAGACGCCAAAACATAACCAACCTAGGCCGGAGCCTGGGCCCAGAGGAGTTTATGCCTGATACAACCAGCAAATATCTGCTCTCAGACGCGGACGCGCTGCGGCGGATCAAGTTCACCCAATTCCGTGCCCAGGTGCCGGCCTTGCTGTTGGTAGCCGTCGCCATCGCCCTGAAATCCATCTTCCCCAACACCGGGAACTGGCTCTACACCGTCGCTCTGGTGCTGGCCATCCTCGGCGTTGTGGTCTATTTCTTCATCGGCCTCTGTTTCCGCTATCGCCAGCGGATCCCCCTCCCTCCGGAAAACGCGCTGCTTTCCCCCATCGAAGGCCGGATCGAGTATATCCGGGACAGCGGCGACGCGACTATGCTGACTGTGCGCAAGAAGCTCCTCGACAGCGTGGAACTGCGCAGCCCGCATTCCGCCTGCCGTTTGGAAGAGGGAGAGCTGTGGCTGGATTCACCGGCCGGGAAGATCAGCTTCCGCTTCAATTTCAGCCATATCCAGTGGTTCGTGGAGCCGGACCTCACCGCCGGCAGCATCATCGGCAGCGTGAGCGGAAACGGCTCCTGCTCGATCATCTTTCCCGGCAAGCCTGCTCTGGACGTGCGGACCAGCGATCCCGTGCAGGCGGCTGAACCGCTGATCAATCGATTTTCAAACCTGGATGACGTTCCCTCGGCTCCCGCGCCCGCGGAGAACGGCTCACCAGACGACAGGAAGGCATGATATGAACTTGTTCCGAAGATTGTTACTTTTGTTTGCGGTACTGGCATTACTGCTGGGAGCGCTCGGCTGCGCCCTGCTCGGCAAGCCCACGCTGCAAAGCGACACTGTGGAGGAGGAAGTCATCAACGAAGCTTCAGGCCTGGCTTCCAGCTTCAGAACCCCCGGCCTGCTCTATACCCACAACGATTCCGGCGGCGGCGCTTCCGTCTTTGTTTTGAACAAACGCGGCCTCATGCCCGCCCGGATCGCGCTGAAAGGCGTTAACAACCGCGACTGGGAGGACATCGCCACCGGGGTGGATCCCCGCGATGGCCAGCCCTACGTCTTTGTGGGCGAGATCGGCGACAACAACGCCAAATACTCCTCCGTCTTCATCTATCGCTTTGCCGAACCGGAGATCCTGGACACCCTCATCACCGTCTCCCAGATCGACCGCATCGAATTCACCTATGAAGACGGAGCCCGCGATGCCGAAGCGCTTTTCGCCGATCCTCTCAGCGGCGACCTCTATGTGATCAGCAAACGCGAGGAAAACTGCGGCATCTACCGTCTGGCCTATCCCCAAAGCTTCAACCAGCCAAACGTGGCCCTCCGGGTTGGCACCCTGCCTTACAGCTGGGTCACCGCGGCGGATATCGCCCCCGCCGGCAACCGCATCCTGCTGAAAACCTATACCAACATCTTCTGCTACAAGCGCGGCAAAAACCAGTCCGTGGCGCAAAGCCTGGCCGGAAAACCCCGGGAAATGCCCTACAAACTTGAGGAACAGGGCGAAGCGGTGGCTTTTGATGAACACGGCAAAGGTTACCTTACCCTCAGCGAACGCCTGGGCGAAACGCCCGTGGAGCTGTATTACTATAAATGATCCCTCCGCGGGTGGACCCCGCGAGTTCAGATCAGGCAGGTCGCCGCGGGCCTGACCGATCCGGGCACAATTCTCTTGACAGGGTTCAGTCCCGCGAAGAAAGTGTATCCCTACATTATTTTGGCATGGAGAGTGTGATCATGAAAAAAGTAACGGCTATTTTTCTGCTCCTTGTTGCCCTGACAGCGTTCTGGGCAGCCCCGAACTCCGCGGCGGGCAAATCCGAAGAAATGATCCCCGTGGAGGGAGGCAGCTTCATCATGGGCATCGACAGCGAGGACGAATGGTGCATGGACAGCCCTTCCCACGAAGTTTTCGTCGCCCCGTTCCATATCTCAGCCCACGAGGTGACCCAAAAGGAATGGCAGGATGTGATGGGTTTCAATCCCTCCCTGCATCCCGGCAACTATTTCCCGGTGGAAAACGTCAGCTGGGGCGAGGCGATCGAATACTGCAACCGCCGCAGCCAGCTGGAAGGCCTGGATCCCGCTTACAGCTTCAGCTTTGCGGAAAGCCGCATCATCTGCGACTGGCGTTCAAACGGCTACCGGCTGCCCACTGAAGCGGAGTGGGAATACGCGGCCAAAGGCGGAAACAAAGACAAAGACTATCTCTTTTCCGGCAGCAACAACATTAAGATCGTGGCCTGGACCAGGGAAAACGCCTTTGGCGAAACTCACGAAGTTGGAACCCGCCTGCCCAATCAACTTGGTATCTACGACCTCACCGGCAACGTCTGGGAATGGTGCTGGGACAATGACTTCTGGTATCGGGACCAAACCGAGTACAACCCCCGGGACGAGACCCGGCACTTTTCCGGCAACTTCCGCGGAGGCAGTTTCACCAACACCCCGGATGAATCACTCAACACTTTCAGGGGCTACGGTCCCGACATGAAATTCAATATCGGCTTCCGGGTGGCGCGTACCAACATCTGAGCAGCCTGCGCCACTAAGCGTCAGCCACCAAAATACTTGGCTCCGGGTTCCCACATGGTGACACCCAATCGCCCTTACACCCTTTCACGTCACCCCGCCCCAGCCTGTCATACGTGTTCCATTACATTGTGCCTCGGGATAAATCCCGGGCACCCAACAAGCTAAAGCTTATGCCACGATCCTCCGTTCATCTGTTAATCCCAACAAGTGCAGTAGAGCCATCTTCCTAAAAGAAAAGTGTTGCATATATTC
>CAZVXH010000055.1:0-18218 GCA_964631015.1 uncultured Candidatus Cloacimonadota bacterium
ACTACAAAGTAGATCCTGGAAAGCTGGACTCTTTGGTATTACGCAAAGGTCTTAGCTATATTGTACAAGTTTCGCGAATTGCCGGGGATGTGTCACTTTGGCAGCGCATCTTGTTGAAATTGTCTAAGGACGGTTGGCCTGATGCTCCAGCCTCGCCAAAAGATTTTCCTTGATTTAATATGCGCTTTGAATACTTTGGCTTTTCTGGGAATAAATCCTTGTGAAAAGGAGCAAACACGATGAAAGTCATAGAAGGGAACCTCGTTTCGAAGGGCTACAAATTCGCCCTGGTGGTCAGCCGCTTCAACGAACTGGTGAGCCGCAAACTGATGGAGGGGGCTGTCGACTGCCTTGTCCGCCACGAAGTTTTGGATGCCGACATCACGGTGATCTGGGTGCCTGGCGCCTTTGAGATCCCGGCAATGGCCAAGGCCGCGGCGCAGAGCGACAAGTTCGACGCCGTGATCTGTCTGGGTGCGGTTATCCGGGGCGGCACGCCCCATTTTGAGTATGTGGCCTCCGAGGTCAGCAAGGGCGTAGCACAGGTGGCCCTGAGCCAGCTCAAGCCAGTGATCTTCGGCGTGCTTACCACGGACACGATCGAACAAGCATTGGAACGCGCCGGCACCAAAGCCGGAAACAAAGGTTTTTCCGCGGCCAGCGCGGCTCTGGAAATGCTTAACCTGATGGCGGAACTCAAGCTTGGGACTAAGGCGTAAATCCCGCGAGCTGGCGGCTCAAACCTTGTACGCGCTTGATTTCCGGGAACTGGATCCGGAGTTCGTGGAATACGGCATGCTGAACGGCTATCAGGAGCTTCTGAACGAACTCGCCGAGTTGGAAAAGCTGCAGGGTTCGGCGGCGGTGATGGATTTTGCCGACGATCTGGTAAAAAACGCGATCATCAACCGGGCCGAGATCATCCAGGAAATCGAGAAGCATAGCGAGCACTGGAGCGTGGCCAACATCTCACACATGGACCGCGGCGTTCTGCACATCGCCGTTTACGAGCTGCTTTTCACGGATACCCCACCGGCGGTGGTGATCAACGAAGCGCTCGAGATCGCCAAGAAATTCTGCGGCGAAGGCGCGGTGAAGTTCCTCAACGGGATTTTGGATTCGGTTAACAAGGAACAGCGCGCGCGTGAGAGCATCGAAGGCCTGCCCGGCTGAGGGGAGCATGGATAACCCTCTGATCTGCTCTTTGGGTGTGTTCGCCTACAACGAGGCGGACAACATCATCCCATTGCTGGAAGCGCTTTGCGCCCAGAAACTCCAGCGGGCCGGGATCGCCGAGATCATTGTGGTCTCCAGCGCCAGCACGGACGGCACCGACGCGCTGGTGGAGAGCTTCGCCCACAGCGAGCCGCGGGTGCGGTTGATCCGTCAAGCCAGACGGGAAGGCAAATCCAGCGCCATCAACCTCTTTCTGGCGGAGGCCGTTTCACCCATCCTGATGGTGATCTCCGGCGATGTGATCCCGGCGCCGACCACCATCGAAAAACTGGCGGTCGCTTTCACCGACCCGAAGGTTGGGGCCAGTGGCGGCAGGCCCGTTCCCGTCAATCCCGAAAACACTTTCATGGGCTTCGCCGTGCATCTGCTCTGGCGCTTGCATCACCGCATGGCCATGATCTCGCCCAAACTGGGCGAAATGATCGCTTTCCGCAAACTCATGGATTCCATTCCGGCCGATTCCGCCGTCGACGAGGCCAGCATCGAAGCCATTGTGCGCTCCCGCGGCCTGAAACTGCGCTACATCCCGGAAGCGATCATCAGCAACAAAGGCCCAACCAACCTTAGGGATTTCATCAAACAGCGCCGGCGCATCCAGAACGGTCATCTCTGGCTGCGGCAGAAACAGGATTACAGGGTGGTTTCGCAAGACAACGGCACCCTGCTCTGGATCCTCTTTAAGGAACTACGCCAGTATCCAGCCTCGGCTCCCAAGGTCTTTGCCGTGATGGCTTTGGAGATGTACTGCCGTCTGCTCGGCGCCTGGGATTTTTACGCCCGGGGCAAAAACCCCTTCGCCTGGGATATCGCCCGGTCCACCAAGGATCTGGGCAGTTAAGGAAATTTCGAATAATGCTCAAATTGCTTTTCAGGATACTCGGATACTGGCTGATGAAACACATCGGCTTTCCGCGTGTTTTGCCCATGAACTACACCGTAAGCCTGCTCTACACTTGCAATTCCCGCTGCGGAACCTGCAACATCTGGAAGAAGAAGGCACGGGATTTCTCGGTGGATGAATACGCCAAGACATTCAAAAAGATCGGCCGCTCGCCCTACTGGATCACCTTTAGCGGGGGAGAGCCGTTTCTGCGCAGGGACATCGTGGAAGTGGTTTCCACCATCTACGGCATCTCCCGGCCCCATATCATCAACATCCCCACCAACGGCATCCTCACCGGCACTATTGTTGAAAAGACCGCCGCCATCGCCAAAGCCTGCCCCAAGGCCCAGGTGATCGTAAACGTTTCCCTGGATGGCATCGAAGAGCAGCACGACGAGATCCGCAAGGTGCCGGGAAATTACAGCAAGGCTGTGGCCACCTTCCAGAAACTCAAGGCGCTCCAAATCCCCAATCTGGCTGTGGGCATCCACACTGTGATCTCGCAGCTCAATGTGGAAACCTTTCCCGCCATCGCCAACGAACTGCTGCGCCTCAAACCGGATTCTTACATCACCGAGATCGCCGAGGAGAGGGTTGAGCTGGATACAGTCGGAGCCAAGATCACACCCAGCCTCGTGGCTTACAAATCCGCCATCGATTTCCTCATCCATCGCATCAAAAACGAGAAATACAAGGGGATGAACAAGATCACCATGGCCTTCCGGATCGAGTATTACAACCTGGTGAAACGCATCCTGCGTGACGAACGCCAGGTTCTGCCCTGCTATTCCGGGGTCGCCTCGGCCCAGATCTCGCCCGACGGGGATGTTTGGAGCTGCTGCGTCAAAGCCAGCCCCCTGGGTAATCTGCGCGCCAACAAGTTCAATTTCCGCGAGATCTGGTTCAACCACGAATCGGAACTGGAACGCCGCTCCATTCACAAAAAAGAGTGCTGGTGCCCCTTGGCCAACGCGTCCTACACCAATATGCTGATGGACTTTCCCACGCTGCTGCGGGTTTTTTGGCGCAGCACGATCAAATGGTGGAAATGAGATGATCAAGATCCAAAGCAAATACGCCCTGCCGCCTCAAAGCATGTGCGAATCGCAATCCTCCCAGGATGGCCGCTACGGGTGGTTCCTCTGCATGACGCACGAAGAGAATGACGTGGCTCTGGAAGAGATCCAGGCCGAGGTCAAGCTTGAGCTTATGAGCGCAAAGGTGCTTGAGATCAGCAAGATGGAGATCGAAAGCTGGCTGAAAAGCTTCTTCGCGGATTTCCACTGGAAGTTGCATGCCAGCCTGCGCCGCACCGATCTGCGCGAGAAAGGCCTTTCTCTCTTCTTCGCTGTCTGTTACGATCACGACCTCTATTTTGTGCAGTTTGGCCGCGTCTTCTGCGCCGCCACCCAGGGCAAAAAACTGGAGAACGTGGGCCGGAACTGGAAAAACTACCATGTGCAGACCCTGCGCGATCTGAACCTGTTGGGCCTTTCGGAAGAGGACATCCGGGTGAAGCCGCAGAAATTTCATCTGGACGAAAACGAAAGCTTGGTGGTGCTGCCGGGAAAGGTGGCGGCCAAAGTGTTCGGAAGTTCTCCGGACGTAAACAGCCTGCAGCCGCTGGTGGAATCATTCGGCGCTGCCTCACCCGCCTTGTGGCTCATCCTGAAGCATCAGATTTCGCTGGCCAAACCCCAAAAACGCCGTCTAACCAAGCTGGAGGTCAGCACCCTGTTCCTGCTGCTCGGCACAGTCTTGGCGATCGTTTACATGGCTTTGGGAAACCGCATCATCGGCGTGGGTTTCTACCGCGCCCAAAAGGTTGTCACCGAAAAGATCGAACAGGCCAAAACCGCCTTGAACATGCCCGCCCGCAGCGTTCAACTCGTCCAGGATTGGAGCGTGGAACTGCCCTTCAGGGTTTCGGCCTCTCCCGCTTTCAACCAGCAGAATGTCTTTCTGGCCAGCGGGTATGATATTTACGCCTATAGATTGTCCACGCGCGAACAGCTTTGGAAGCAGAGCTACGCGGCCCCGGTGGGCGCGATCCTGCCCACCGCCGATGGCCTGAACATAACCCTCAGCAACGGCAACACACTGGGTCTGGATCCTCAGGGAAATGAGGTCTGGAGCCAGGATTTGCAGGCGCTTTCAGACGAAAAGGCTAATCTGGGCATGATCGAGATCACCCCCGCCCAGGACAAGCGCATCGACAAATCCGTCTCCGTGATCCCCCTCAAGCGCGGAATGGCCATTCTGGACAGTCAGCAGGGAAAGATGATGAGTGAGCTGGCCCTGGCCGGAGAGCTCAGGTTTCTCTCCCACTACGACGATTACAACAGTTGTTTCTACGCTGTAGCGGGAGATTCCCTCGTCTGCGTGGACCTGAACATTGTGAATTGAGATGCCGCGAAGCGCACTTCTGATCTTGCTGTTGATCCTGTCCGCCGTTCTGGGCGCCGTGACCGGAAGCGTCACCCGCACCGGTTTTGCCCGGCTCCAGTATGACGGTGGGGGTGATTGGTACAACGATCCGGAGGTACTGCCCAATCTGGCGCGTTTCGTGAACGCCAGCATCAACACCGGCTTCCCCCTCGACCAAAGCGTGGTGAAAGCCGGCGACGCCAAACTCTTTGAGTATCCATTTGTTTACCTCACCGGACACGGAAACATCCGCTGGGACGAGCGTGAGGTGGACAACCTGCGCCAGTGGATGCTGCGCGGGGGATTTCTTTACGCCGATGACGATTATGGCATGGACCCCTCTTTTCGCCGCGAGATCAAGCGGGTCTTCCCGGAGTATGAACTTTTGGAACTGGACGGCTCTTTTCCCCTGTTCACCAGCTTTTTCGATTTCAGCCGCGGTCTGCCCAAGATCCATCAGCACGATGAGAAGCCGCCCCAGGCTTTCGGGGTCTTTGATGACAACGGACGGCTGATGTGCCTCTACACTTACGAGACCAACATCAGCGACGGCTGGGCTGATCCCGCCACCCACAATGATCCGCCCGAGGTGCGCGCCACCGCTCTCCGCTTCGGCTGCAACATCATTTATTACCTGCTCTCCCGGAGTTGAGATGCGCATCTGCGTGCTGTCCGACGTGCATTACAAATACGCTCCCAAGGACTCTTTCGACCGGGCCAACGCCAGCCTGGCCCTCGATTTTCTGAGGCAGGCAGTAGGCAAATACGACCTGATGGTGCTCAATGGCGATATCTTCGACCTCTGGTTCGACTGGGAATTCGCCATTATCAAACAGTATTTTCCCATTCTTCACCGTCTGGCGGAGCTCCGTGAACACGGCTGCCGGCTGGTTTTGATCAGCGGCAACCACGATTTCTGGTTCAACGATTTCTTCCGCGACTATCTGGACGTCCAGGTTTGCAACGCCGCCTACAGCCTGAGGGCGGACGGCATCAAGATGCTTTTCACCCACGGCGACTTGCACACCGTGAACGACCTCCGCTACAAGTTTTTCCGCCGCCTGATCCGGCTCAGACTCAGCAGGAAGCTCTTCTCCCTGCTCCACCCGGATTTCGCTCTGCGCCTGGGCGCCAGGCTCTCCCGCTCCAGCCGGTTCCGTCAGATGTCCACCCTGCTGCAATCCAAAAAAAGTGCGGGATTGGGCCACTACGCGGAGTATATGCTGCGGCAACAGGATTACGATCTGGTTTGCATGGGCCATTCCCACCACCCCGGGATCACCGAACTGAAACAGGGAACCTACGCCAACAGCGGCGACTGGACACGCCACCACAGCTATCTGGAGATCAACGGGGGCAGGGTTAGCCTCAAATATTACAAGCTCAAGGAGACACACAATGCTCAAAACCTATCAGAAGATCGCCCTCGTGGCGATGGTTCTGGCCCTCAGCCTCAGCCTGCTGAACTGCCAGACCAATGAACTGAAATCTGCCGGAACTGACAAACTGGAGGAAAAAGTGGAAAAAGCCCCCCAAGCAGTGAACGCCGTGATCGAAACCAACCAGGGAAACATCGAACTGGAACTCTGGCCCAACCTGGCGCCCAAGACGGTGGAAAACTTCCTGAAACTGGCCGCTGAAGGCTTTTACAACCAAACTTACTTTCACCGCGTGATCACCGATTTCATGATCCAGGGCGGTGACCCCAACACCAAGGACGCGGACCGCGGCAACGACGGACAGGGCGGCCCCGGCTACAAGTTTGAAGACGAATGCTACGCCCTGGGCGAAACGCTCACGGGCGAAGTCAACGATGAAGATACCGCCATGCTCGTCTGGACCAAGCTCATCATCCCCTACATGCAGTCGGCAAAGGATCCCCAGCAGGAGATCTTCGACATCGTGAAAGCCGTGCAGGAAAAGCAAGGGCCGGAACCGATGTACGGCAAAACCATCGAGTGGTATCAAAGCCGCACCGGCATCAGCGTACCGCTGCAAAAACAGACCCTCAAAGCTCCCGTGCTTTATTCCTACCTCTGCATGGCCAATTCCGGACCCAACACCAACGGCTCCCAGTTCTTCATCGTCACCAAACAGCCCGGAACTCCCTGGCTGGACGGCAAACACACCGTTTTCGGAAAGGTTACCGGCGGCATGGACGTGGTGCATAAGATCGAGAAGCTTCCCAAGGACGGCAACGACAATCCTCTGGTCGGCAATCAGGCCGTCATCAAAGCAGTCAACCTTGTAAAATAAGGATCTTCACTTGGCGCGAACCTCCGAATCCGCTCTGCAGCAGGAGATCATGGCCTGGATCAGCCAGAATCAGTATGTCTATCTGGCCACGGTAGACAAGAAACAGCCCCGGGTGCGTCCCGTGGTGCTGTTCATGTATGAAGACCGCTATTTCTTCGCCACTTTCAGCGGAGACTCCAAGGTCGGCCAGATCGCTGCCAACAAATGGGTGGAGGTCTGCGTGCCTCTCCACGATTCCGGCAACACGGGCTACATCCGCCTCTCCGGAATTGCCAGGATTGTTACGAACGCGGCGCTCAAGGCCGACGCCTCTGAGCGCTGCTTCTTTTTTGACGAGTATTTTCGCGGCTACGACGATCCGGACTACACCTTGATCGAATTCGAGGCGGAACTCGCCGAATACCTTCGCCCCGGCGAACGCACCAGCCAGACCTGCAACCTCAAACGCTATTCCGGCTGAACCTTTCGCCCGGCTTCGCTGACCCTGTCCCTTTTCTGGAGGAGTGATGATGAAATCGATCTACACTTACGACGACGAACAACTGGGCAAGAGTTACATCGTGATCCCCAAGATCCGTGAACTCAGCCGGGTGCTGGGCAATGTGGTGCTCACCTTCGACAACGGCGACAAGCGCACCCTGGCCGTGGATGACACTCAGGCCGCCATTCAGCAGATGCTGGACGCCATCGAAAAGTTCTATTCATGACCGCGCTGCCCGTCTCGGATCCCATTCTGCTGGCTCTGCTGGGCACAGGCTTCACTTGGCTGATGACAGCCGTTGGCGCCGGATTCGTCTTCTTTTTCCGCACCATCAAACCCTGGCTGCTGGATACCATGCTCGGTTTCGCCGCGGGCGTGATGATCGCCGCCAGCTTCTGGTCTCTGCTCAATCCCGCCATCGCCCTCAGCGGGGGCAGTCCCGTTCCCGCCCTGATCGGTTTTTTGTTTGGGGGAGCTTTTTTGCGGGGGGTCGACTGGCTGCTGCCGCATCTACATCCCGGCGACGAGATGGGCGAACGCGAAGGCCTGAAAACCCCCTGGGGCAAGTCCACCCTGATGTTCCTGGCTGTTACCCTGCACAATTTTCCGGAGGGACTGGCAGTGGGCGTGGCCTTCGGGGCCTACGCTTCTGGACTCACCGACGCCACTCTGGCCGGGGCTTTGGCCCTCACTCTGGGCATCGGCATTCAGAATCTGCCCGAAGGCGCGGCTCTCTCGATCCCGCTGCGGCGGGAGGGGATGTCACGCGGGATGAGTTTTTTCTGGGGCCAGTTTTCCGGTATGGTGGAACCGCTGGGAGGTCTGCTGGGCGCGGCGCTGGTGCTGGTCGCCAAGCCAATTTTGCCCTACGCGCTGGCCTTTGCCGCCGGAGCGATGATTTTCGCGGTGGCGGAAGAGGTGATCCCCGAATCCCAGAAAGGCGAGCATGCCCATCTGGCCACGCTGGGCGTGATGCTCGGTTTCGCTGTGATGATGTTCTTGGATGTAACTCTGGGCTGAGCACCGGCCCACCGTCACGCCCGCCCCGTCATACTGGGATCCAGCCCAGCTCGTAGCGCAGCATTCTAATGCTGCGGATGGCTGGGGTCGGGGTGTATGACAGGTCTGGGATCGGCTATGTCCGCGAGGCCTGGGTTCGCTTCAGATAGCGGTCTTCCTCGCTGAACACACAGCCGCAGTATTTCTGGCGGTACATCCCGGCTGCTTTGGAAAGCAGCGTGCCCTCGTCCCAAAGCTCTCTCCAATCCCGGTAAAAGAAACGGATCCGGTATTTCTCGGCCAGTTCAGCCGCGATCTCTTTCAGCAACTCGTGATCTTGGTACCGGCTGTAGAACAGGGTACTGGAGAACGCGTCGCAACCCATATCAGCAGCGGTTTTGGCCGCCATCTCCAGCCGGACGCGGTAGCAGTGTTCACACCTCGCCTCGATATCTCCGGCCACCGCCTTCACGAATTCCCGCAGACCATAATCGTCTTTCACAAGCAGCGGGAAGCCCTCCCGCTCCGCGAATTCCCTCAGGGTTTGCAGCCTCTGGCGGTACTCGGTAACGGGATGGATGTTGGGGTTGTACCACAGCGCCGTAATTTTTGTCCCCCCGGCCTTCAGCTGCCGGTAGGGAGCGATCAGGCAGGGCGCGCAGCAGCTGTGCAGGAGCAGATGTTCAGTCGCGCACATGGTGCGCCATGTCCTCCGGCAATTCCAGGGATATTTCCACCAAACCGCCCACTTCACCATCCCGAAACCACGGCTGCTGGTAGATCAGCTTCTTCAGGCCCTGCTTTTCGATGGTGTAAACGTGGTTGGTCCCATTGGCCAGCATCTCTTTGATGATGGCCACGGAGCATGGTTTGTGGCAGGCGTAGAGGCTGGTGCCGATCAGCGCCGCGCCACCGTGGGATGCGAAGGTGGCGCAGGCTTTGTCGTTCATGTCCAGGATCAGGCCGTCCTTGTCGCAGACAGTGATGGCGGCGGGAAAGCTTTTGATCCACTCGTGCATCTAAAATTCCTTGAGCAGATTCGCGGCCACGATCCCGCGCTGGATCTGGTTCGTTCCCTCATAGATCTGGAGGATCTTGGCGTCGCGCATCATCTTTTCCACCGGGTATTCCTTCATGTAGCCGTAGCCGCCCAGGATCTGCACGGCATCGGTGGTAACCTTCATCGCCACGTCTGAAGCGAAATATTTGCACATGGCGGATTCTTTGCTGTAATTGCGCTCGCCGCCGTCGATCATCTTCGCGGTCTGCCACACCAGCGCCCTGGCCGCCTCGATCTGGGTGGCCATGTCCGCCAGCATGAACTGCACGGCCTGGAAACTCGAGATCGGCTTGCCAAACTGCTGGCGCTGTTTGGAATATCTCACCGCCGCTTCATAAGCCCCGCGGGCGATGCCCACGGCCTGCGAACCCACCATGGGGCGGGATTTGTCAAAAACCTTCATCGCGGTGATGAAGCCGGTGCCTTCGCGTCCGATCAGATTGGCCTCGGGAACCGCGCAATCCTCGAAGATCAGTTCGCGCGTGGCGGAGGCCCGGATGCCCATCTTGTTTTCCTTTTTGCCAAAGCTGAAGCCGGGGGTGTCCTTTTCCACGATGAAGCAGGAACAGCCGCGGGCGCCCTTGGTTCTGTCCGTCATCGCGAAAACAGTGTAGATGCCGGCCTCGCCGCCGTTGGTTATCCACTGTTTGGTGCCGTTGAGGATGTAGTGGTCACCTTCTTTGCGGGCGGTGGTCTCAATCGCTCCGGCGTCCGATCCGGCGTTCGCTTCGGTGAGCGCGAAAGCCGCCAGCTGTTCCCCGGACGCGATCTGGGGCAGATACTTTTTCTTTTGCTCTTCGTTGCCGCCCAGAGTGATGGGATACATGCCGAGCCCGGTGGCGCCAAAGGCCAGCGCGATGCCGGCGTCCACGGCGCAGAGCTCTTCCGTGACCACCACCAGATCTGTAATCCTGCCGCTGATCCCGTCGTATTCCTCGGGCACCAGGATGGCGAAGAGGTCGCTCTGGCGCATCACTTCAACTATATCCCAGGGGAAAATACCTTCTTCGTCGTATTTTTCGGAGAGGGGGCGCATCTTTTCTTCGGCGATGCGTTTCGCTATCTCCCTCATCTCAAGTTGATCGTCGCTGAGAAAGTAATTCATATCATAACTCCTTGAAAATTAACGTAATTGGATTTCGGACACATTTTTGATTTTGGTCTTACGCGTCAAGCAAAATCTGACTCAATCCCGGATGAGCAGTTTTCCCCGCGATACCGAGCCAGCGGTCCGCACCGCCCAAAGATATACACCAGCCGGAAGCCCGTCCAAGCGCAAAGAGTTTTCACCTTTGGGCAGACCAACCGCGCGGACCAGCCGCCCCTTCACATCGTAGAGCCGGAACTCCTTCGCTTCGGCGCGCGCGGGATCGAGACACAGAGTGCCTCCCCGGGACAGGGGATTGGGATGAACTCCGAAGGGCGCGGGCGGGATCAGCTCATCCGCCGCGTTCGTGGGGTCCGGAGCCACCACGATGTCCGAGCTTGAAAGTCCCACTTCATACCAGGCCAGCGGCGTGAGGTCGTGGCTGTAGGTCCGCACCAGCGAGTTCGAAGCCCAGTTTTGCTTCAGCAGCGCGATCAGGCTGGAGTTTCCTGAAACCAGCGAAGCCTCGTAGTTCAGGGGGTTGAGCGCGCCATGCTCCAGACTGTGAGTGTCCGCGTCGTAGCTGTAGAGCGCGTTTCCGTAGCCTTCGCCAATGTAGCCCGTGCCTCCGGAACTGATCCACAGCGAACCGGGATTGCCACCCACATCGAGGCGCTGAGCGAGTTCCAGGCTGTTCAGGTCGATGATGTCCAGTTTGCCCGCCACATCGTTCCAGTTGCCTGTGCAGGATACATGCAGATACCCGCCCCGGATCTCCGCGAATTGCGGATTGGTCCAAATCGGCACGGTCGCCGTTACGGCAAAGGCAGCGAGGTCGATCACGCTCACGGAGCTGGTCGCGTAATTGTTTTGGTAGCCGCCTGTATTGCACACGTAGAGCCGGATCCCGTCCGAACACAGTCCTTCCGGCGCCACGCCCACTAACAGCGACCCGACCACCCCGCCGCTCAGCAGGCTCAGCTTGTATACCCTGTCGGTGAAAAGGCCAGTAACATAAAGGAATTCGCCCACTTTGAGCACATCGTAAGGATTGGAGGAAGCCGCCACCGGAAGATAGCGCAGATGCGTGCCGCTGGCTCGGTCCAGCACCTGGATGGCGTTGTCGCCGGAGCAGACCACGTAGATGTGTTCGGCGTCCAGATCCATCAGATTGGGGCTCAAACCCAACTGGGCAAAGGAATTGTTCACGCTGCCGCTGACTGGGTCGATGCGGGAAAGAGTGCGGGAGGCGGAATTGACCACGAAGATCTCCGCCGCGAAGAGGGCCGGCAGGGTTAGCAGCAGCATAACCAGCGCGATGATAAAAGTTTTTGTCCTGGGCATAGCGTTCACCTTGTTCTTCTATATTGAAGAGGGATCGCGCTACCTGTCCGGAAGCTCGCATAATCCGTGCAAGCTGTCCGGGGTCCGGTGGCAGGTTTCCTGGCTCGCGGCGGCCTTGCGTTGCCCGGCCTTCCCACGCTGGTGGCGCAGTGACCGGACTGGCCTCATCTGCCGCTTACAGTGGCGGTTACCGCTCCCGCTTCTCACGGGATTCCCTTTTACCTGATAGTAGCACCATCTGTTCTTGGGTGCCATTCTCTGGTTCAGGCCCTTTGTGTCAATCCCAAAAACGCCGGCTTGCCAGGGTCCTGATAATGCAGTCCCGATACCTCCGCAGCCTGGGCCGGGATCGGGGCAGACTTTGGTTTTTAATTTGTTTGGAACGAAAAGTGCTCTTTCAACCAAATATATCAGATATTCACTTTGTGGACGCCCGTATCAAGCTGTTCCTTGCCGGGCTCACCCGCCAGGAACGGAGGTATCCCCCAGAGTGAGAAAGGAGTAAGTGTGAAAATCCCGGTTGTTTTCCTCTGCGTTATTGCCCTCGTGTGGCTGCTCCCGCTGTGGGGACAGTACGATCCGAATTACCGCCTGAGCGAACGTCGCGTAGCGAACGGAGCGCCGGGCCCGTTGATGGACCCCATCACCATCTATCACTACCACTATCCCAGCGCCGAAGCCACGGTTCCGGATTCGATCCGGGAAGAGAATGTGGGAAATCCTGATTTCATCGCCAACATCGAGCTCAACCCCCAGGGATTGAACACCCTGGTGAGCATCTACAACGAATCCGGCTCGGGAACGCCTTACTGGCAGTACCGTACGGATTACGACACGGCCAGCCGTCCGGTGGGGATCAACGTTTGTTATTTCTACCCCCAGTACAACCAATACAACGTAACCTACCGCTTGCATGCCAGCTATGACCAAAATCGCCTCGACACCGTTTACATGTGGGACAACGAGAGCAAAAACCCCTTCTACCGCAAATCGGTTTTTGCCTACGACAACCAGGGCGATCCGGTGATGGAGACCCGCTATGCCTCCATCGATTCCCTGGAGTGGGAGCCGATGGAGAGAGTGCTGTGGACCTATTCCCAAGGTAGGGACGGCGATATGTTGCCGCTGCTGGACGACTACGCCGGGAATCAGTGGCTGAACATGCTCACGCGGCTCCATTTCACCCATCAGCCGGACACCCAGATCCTCCAGATTAATCTGGGGGGCAATTACTGGGAAAATCAAATGAAATATGAGTACAACTACGATCCGGATGACAAGCTCACCCAGATCACCATTTCCAACGCAGTGTATGAGGACTGGGTGCCGTTCCATGTGGAGAATCTCATCTACGGCGCGGGCGGGCGGCTCCAGTATCACGTTATCCAAAACAATTCCAGCACGGACGAGTATGTTTGGGAATACTGCGGGGTAGTTGACGCGGACACTCCCGCGCTGCCGGCGCAGGATCTGGACCTGGAAGCCTGGCCCCAGCCCTTTGGTACCGAGCTGAAGTTGGCTTTGAAAACGGATCAACCCCAACCGGCTGAACTTGAGATTTACAACTGCCGAGGCCAAAAGCTGAGGGAATTTCGCCTGGATGCCGGCGAAACCGTCCTCTGGGATGGCCGAGACTATATGGGAAAGGACTGCGGCAGCGGCATCTTCCTGCTGCATGCCAGCCAAAAAGAAAAATCCGTTTCCCGGAGGATCGTCCGGGTCCGCTAACGCGCCGGTGAACGGTTGGGAAAGCCATCCAGCCGGACTTCCCTTTAGCCCTGGCCTGTCCGCCTCTCAGCCACCTCCCCTTGAGTTCCCCAATGGATGGTTGGGAAGTCAAGGGGAGGCTAATGGGAGGCGGATGGGATGAGCTCAAGGGAGGGGTCTCCAGCAGGAGATCAAGTTATACAGCCGGCACTTGAAAGCGCTGGACATCGTCTTAGGCGTCGCTTTCCACCCAGGGAAGGGGCCGAAGCCAGCGCTTTCCGGTTTAGCCCCGCGGCTCAGCTATAGTTGCAGCCTTTGCAGTCTTCCAGAATATCGCCCGCGCGGGTGCGGTGGGCCAGGCGCATGGCTTTGAACTCCGGACCGTTCCAGATGTCGAGCAGGGCATCCTGGCAAATGTGGCCGAGGAACTGCTGTTTGGCGGGATCGATGGCGCAGCCTTTGGCGGGGCAGATGGGGACGCGTCCGTCGGGGCGTACTTCGAGGTCCTTGAAGGGCAGAGTGCAGACCGGAGCTGTGTTCTGGTCGTAAACCGGGGCGTAGAAGACATCGGTGTCGTAATCCGAATCCGGGTGCTTGAGCAGCAGCTGGGGCAGCACGGTGTCGGCATAGCGTTTCCAGAAAAGGGTTTCAGAGCGTTCGAGGTGCCGGGTGGAGGGGCGCAGCATGAGGCGGGCCTTGATGAGGGTTTTGCTGTTCAGCCTGTCCCGCAGGGCGCGCATGTGGCGCAGATTGCGGATCAGGCGCAGGTAGCTGGCTTTTTTGCGGGAGGCTTCATACACTTTGGCGCCGCCGGCGTCGATGGATATCTCGATCAGGTTCACGCCGGAGAGCAGTATCTCGTTGATGTGGTGGGGGTCCTGCCACTGGCCGTTGGTGATCACGGAGAGGTATCTGGTGAGAGGGGCCAGCTTACTGAGCATCTCCGCGCAGTTTGGATGCAGCATGGGTTCGCCGCCGCCGATGCGCACGCGGTTGATCTTGGCGGCGCGGAGATTTTCCAGCAGGCAGGAGAACACTTCTTCGCTCATCATGGTGCGGGGATGGGGGAAGAGGGGGTTGTTGCAATACACGCAGGCGAGGTCGCAGGCATCGGTGAAATCAACTGAGAGCAAGGGCGGTTTGGGCAGATCGGGCAGGCGGAGGGGGTATTTGAGTTCGATCAGTTCGCGCAGGGGCACGCGCTGGCGCAGGACATGGCCGTTCAGGCGCAGATAATATCCCCAGTGGGCGGCGATCCAGGCCAGGTCCTGAAATCTATTCGATCCATATTGTTTGGCAGGCATGTTTTCCTCGCTTGGCATTTTCTTGAGGAAACACCGGAAACCAAACGCGGTCTCCGGTGTTTCGGCTCATATTTAAGGCAGGATTATTTCATCAACACCATTTTACGGGTGGAACTGAATTTGCCGGAGCGCATGCGGTAGAAATAGACTCCGCTGCTCACGGGTGCGCCGTTGGCGTCATGTCCGTTCCAGGCGGCGGAATGGGTTCCGGCGTGAAGCTCAGAATTCACAAGGGTGGTCACCAATTGTCCCTTCTGGTTGTAGATCTCCAGAGTCACCGGACCGGCCGAGGCAAGCTCGAAACTAATGCTGGTGCTGGGATTGAAGGGGTTGGGATAATTGCCCTTGAGCTGGGTGTTGAGTACGGGGGTGCTATCGTCCGCGTTGGGAGTGAGTTGGAAGGAATTCCCGGCGCGGTTCCAGGTACCCAGGAAACATGGCCAGGGCAGGCTTTGGGCCGCTCGTTTGACGTCGATCACGTAAAAGGCATTGTCATTGGGGATCACGATGTCGAAATCGCCGTCCAGATCGATGTCACCGAGAGCGGGGGAGATTTTAACGTTGCCGTTGATGAGGATGGGGAAGTTGGGCGATTCGGTGCCGTCGATCCTCACGCTGTGCACATAGCCGTTGGTATCGCCGAAGATGATGCCGGCATTGGTGCCGCCGTCAAAGTAGGCCACGGTGGGGGTGCATTCGACGGCTTGGCCGACGTTTATCGGAGTTCCGGGCAGGTCGGAGCCAGCGTTGGTGAGTACATTCACTATACCAGCCGCGCCGATCACGACGATCTCGTTGGTGCCATTGCTGTTGAGGTCCGCGACCACGGCGCCGGTCTTGATCTGACCGCCCACGTTCTTCTGGAAAAGGACGCTTCCGTCATGGTTGTAAGCCAATACATAGCCCGCGGTGCTGGTGGTAATGATTATCTCAGGCTGGTTGTCGCTGTCAAGGTTGGCGATGGTGATGGGATTCTGGGAGCCGCCTTCCATGGTGACGGGGAAACCGGCAATGTTCTGTCCGGTGGCGCTGTTGATGGCATGGAGGACACCGTTCAGGGTGGCCACGATGATCTCGTGGATGCCGTCACCATTGAGATCGGCGATGGCCGGGGTGCCCAGGCAGGCACCGCCAATGCTGACGGGGAAATTCGGGTAGGCCGAGCCATCCGCGTTGAGCACCACGAGGCTGCCGGTTTGGGTAACAGTGATCACCTTGCGCTGGTTGTTCATGGCCAGGTCTGCGATCACGGGGCCGTTACGCAGGGTCCCGCCGGCGGGCACGGTCCAGAGGGTGCTGCCGTTCTGGTTGAACAGCATGAGGTTGTTGTTCTGCAGGCTGGCGGCGAATTCCTTGAGGCCGTCGCCGTTCACATCGCTCATGGCGAGTGAGCCGATGATGGCGCAGCCGACGTTGATCGGGAAGCCGGGAAGCACGGAGCCGTCTGGGTTCACAGCGCGCAAATTGCCGGAGGGATCGCCGAAGATGATCTCCTGGGCGGGATCGGCGTCGATGTTCGAGATGATGGCGCTGGAGCCGGAAGAACCACCCACAAGGAAAGGCCAGCCGGACTGGATGAGGGAAAGGTTCACCTGCAAGGGCAGGGTTTTGGTGTAGGGGAAAGGCGCGCCGGGATTGGCGGTGACCACCAGTTCAAAGGGGATCGGTTCCGAAGGCAGGTCGTTCACGGACTGGAATTTGAAGGGCTGGCTGTTGTTCCACATCGTGCTGCCGGGGGTCAGGTTGCCGTAGCTGGCGGTGGCGTCGATGACGGTGATGCCGGGATAGCTGGTGGTGAGGGTGGCGGTGAGGTTGCTGGCAGCCATCCAGGCCAGGCCGGTGAAGGGATCCAGATAGTTGTTCAGGGAAACTTTGAGGCGTACCGTTTCGCCGGGATTGGCAACACCGTCGCCGTCGCCGTCGAATTCTTCCACATTGGTATCGTCGATGGTGATGTTGGGGATCTTGTCGTACATGGTGGCGGCGAAAGCGTTGATGCGGCCGGCGCCCAGTTTGCCCATGTAGGTGGGGTTGGCTTCGTAAATGTAGTCCGCGGTCATCATCACGCGCTGCATCAGCTGGGCGGGGGAGAGTTCCGGATGGAGGGCCTTCACGAGCGCGCAAACTCCGGCGGCCACGGGCGAGGCCATGGAAGTGCCGTCGTAGGCGTCATAACCGTTTCCGGCGATGATGGTGGAGAGGATGCCTTCGCCGGGGGCGCAGATGTCGATGGCGGTGCCATAGTCTGAAAAGTTGGATTTGACGTCGTTCTGGCCGGTGGAGGCAACGCAGAGAGTGTTGGTGCAATCCGCGGGGTAATCCTGGTATGTGGCGTTGTGCTCGGTGTTTTCATTGCCGGCGGCGGACACCACCAACGCTCCGAGGGCGGTGGCGTAGTTCACGATGGAATTGGGATAGGCGCCGGTGCCGGTGCTTCCCCAGCTGGCGTTGATGATGTGCGCGCCCAGTTCGGCGGAGTATTTGATCTGGTCGTAGGCGTAGGAAATTCCGGTGGAGGGCGAGGTGTTCGAAGCGCCCTTGCAGGAGATGATGGAAACGATGGGTGAAGTACCCACCAGACCGATGGAGTTGTTGCCAACCGCGCCGGCGCAACCGGCCACGTGGGTGCCGTGATCGTTGGAGGTGTAGGTCTGGATGGGATTGTTGTCGCTGTTGTAAAAGTCCCAGCCAACGAGGTCGTCGATCTTATTTCCGCCTTCGCCGGCGTCAGCTCCGTTGCCGCCGGTGATGGTGCCGGCATCCCAGTTGATGGTCATGCCGGGAGCTTCGGCGGGATTCACCCAAATGTTCGCCCGTAGGTCTGGATGGTTCCATTTCACACCGGAATCGGTGATGGCCACCTTGACGTCGAAAGAGCCCTGGATGTAGTCCCAGGCGTCGTAACTTTGGATCCGCGCGTGGGTGTATTGCTGAGTGACCATGGGGTCGTTGGGCACGAATTTGCTGCGCGCGATGCCTTCCAGCTCGGCGTAGATGAGGTTGTTATCCTTGCCCAGGGCTTCCACGGCCGCATCGATGCGGTCGTCGGAATCCAAGATCAGGCGATAGGTGTTTTGCAGGTAGAGGCCGTTGTCGTTCCAGGTGGGAACTTTCACGTAGGCATGCATCTGCTGCAGCTCCACGATTCCGTACTCAGCGGCCAGTTCGTCGAAGGAATTCAGGCCGGTGCGGACTTGGCCGTTTTGCAGTGACCAGTCTATCTTTCCAGTGTCGTTGCCCACCGCGTCTTTGGTGAAGCAAACGATCACGGACCGAGAATAGAAGTAATCGGGGTCAAATTTGACCGCGAACATCGCGCAGGCCGCGACGATCAGCAGGGTTAGGAGGATCAGCTTTTTCATTGGCACCTCGGGTTGGTTTTTTGTTTTTTTTCCTTAAATCTCAGGGGGGCGTTTTAGTCAATACTTTAATCC
>CAZVXH010000056.1:0-17802 GCA_964631015.1 uncultured Candidatus Cloacimonadota bacterium
TGTGACACAGTCTAAAGCCAGTCCTATCTATCTCCCCAACCTATAAACCTTTAAGCCCTCTGTGACACGTGATATCGATTTGAAGGTTTGGGTGAGAACTTATACCTCGAAGGAGCGAGTGAGTTCTGACCTTGTCTTTAGAGGCAGATTGAGATGGACAGCTCGTTAAACGATGTTGCTGAGGTAAGATCAGGCTAACTTTCAAATCAATTTCGTAAATTCCTTGCGACTGCAGGCTGCTTGAGCAACTTCACCCGCTGGATTTGAACTTGAGCCATCCTCAACATGAGGATCTTTAAACGGTTGAGAATGACGAGGGTACGATCGGGGTTGTTATTGCACGGTCGAACCCAAGCTGGACTCAGGACTCAGGATATCTGATGCCAAACGCCCAAATGTTCTCGCGGGAGAAGCCTCCCGCATGATCCCCGCCTCAGACGCGGTGATCGTGCGGGAGGTAGGCGCTGGCCAAACCGGAGGGGCTACGGCGGGAAGGCTCCTCAGAAACAGAGGAAAGGCCGCACCACGCCGGCCCGGATGCGGGTGTGGGGGTTCAACCAGGCGAAGTGTTGCGTGGAGAGAGCGCTCTGGAGGGCGGAGGGCATCAGTTGGTCTCCAAAGCCTCTCAGGACAAGGATTGTGAGCGGCAGGGATTCGTTGCCGGTGTTGATCACCCCGGGCTCGAAATCCAGCCAAGTGGTGAGTTCGGTGGCGTCCATCATGTGGCAAACAACGCCCCGGGCGCCTTTATCGGCGATGGATTTAAGCAGGTTTCTGTCGGGCGGGAAGGTCAGGGCCACGATCCTGTTCTGAACGTCCCTGATATCCTCAGGCGCGGAGAAAACCTGGAATTCACCGTGGCAGTCTTTGCCAAAGGCGATTTGACCCTCCAGTTTCTTTCCCCGGCAAACCAGTTCCAGGCTCTGGCCCGGCACCACATTCCGCACCACACCGTTTACATGAGATGGAAATTCCAAGGGTTGGTGGAGATAGGTGATGGTAAGGGTGCCGGTCCCGGTATCGATGTCAGTGATGGTACCCGTGCCGGGAGCCTTGATCAGAACGGGCGGCGCGCCATCGGAGGTCTTTTCCAGCCTGCGGCCCAGCAAGTCACCCTGATAAACGAAGTCGCCCTTGGCTTTGGTGAGGTAGCGGGCGGCCTTTTTGGGGCTGAGCAGCAGCTTCTCAGCGAAACTCACGGTCAGGGGCTTGCCGGAGTAGTCCTGGATCTCTGACGCCACGATCATACCGGTGTTGGCATCGATGTACTCGATCCTGCCGCGAACCGGAGACAGCAGTTTCCTTCCGCCCCGGCTGTAAGAGTGGATCTTGAATCCTTCCGGCAGCACGGCGTAAACCTCGTCCGCTTCGATCTTGTCGCCCGGACGCACCTGCAGGGATGCCTGGACCAGTTCCGGAGTCAGATCCTTCAAATTGGCCAACCCGGAGATAATGTAGAGACGGGGCGGATTAAAGCGGTTCACGGCTACCACGTCGTCAGGGCGCACGGTGTCTCCGTCGCTGAAATTGATGTCGCCCGCGTAGGGCAGTTCCACGCGCCGGAGCCATTCCCCCTGAATGAGAGAGAACGGTACCAGGGGCGGATCCTTGATCAGATCAGCTTCCGGGAGGTCAGGATAGACGCGCATCGCTGTTTCCGCTTTGCTGACGCTCAGGGCCGGATCAAGCCGGGTGTCGATCATCACGGGAAGTTCAGTGGAATAGTTGTTCAGGTCCGCCTTGCTGTCCAGTTTGCAGCGCTTGGTGAGGGTTATCTGTAGCGTCTTGGGTCCGGCTGGCAGATACAGGAAGCCGTCGGCCTTGATCTCGAAAGCTTGGGTTCCTTTTCCGGACGTCACCGCGACGGTCATCAGGGCTTTGCTTTCCCGGGAATTGAAGACGGGGGAGATGTGCACGGCCAGTTTGGCGATGCAGGCGCCGCCCAGCAGGGTTTTGGCCGTGGCGGGAGCCGTATCGCTGAGCACACCGAGGTGGGGACTGATGAAATCGCGGTCGATCCAGAGTTCCGTGATGCCTTTGGGCCGCACGGCGTCGGCCAGGATCAGCGCGCACTGGCTGTGGTTCCGGGCGTGGGCGAAGATGCCTCCGGCCCCGATCAGGAAGTCGATGTCGCTTTCGCGGAAGCTGTGTTTGCTGTCTTCGCGCTGATACTCGAATTGCAGCTCGAATTTTTCCAGGTCGTCGCGTTTAAGTTTGTCCAGATAACCGATCTTTTCGCCGTTGTAATGCATCTGGCGATGCTGTTCCAGGGCCAGGGCCAGCGCTTCCCGGCCGAGGGCGTGCTCGATCCTGAATTCTGCCGTGGTGGCGGGATTGGAGGTGGGGTGGAGGCATTTATTGGCGATGTAATCGCGGATGTCGCGTTCGCTCAGATCCTCCGGCAGCCAGCGTTTCACTTTATCCAGGCCGGCTTCGCGCAAAACGTTCCAAGCGCTGTAACTCATGCCCAGATTGGCGCTCACAGTTCGCTGAAAATGGCCGTTGATGTAGCTGAAAACGTCGGTGGTGGCGCCGCCGATGTCGAAGGCAAAAATGTCCTGATCGCCGGCCAGCAGGGCCAGGGCTCTCTGTACACCCAGCGGTGTGGGGATGATCGGCGCCGTCACGGCAGGTTTTACCTCCGCGTAGCCGGGGGCCTGCTCCATCACGTTTTCCATGAAGAGCTTCTGGATCATGTCCTGGGTGGGTTGCAGGTTCTCCGCTTCCAGGCTGGGCCGCAGATTGGGCAGAATGTGCAGGTCGAAAGCTTGTGAGATCAGCTTTTTCACGATCGGCGCCGCGTCCCGGTTGCCGGCATAGAGGGCGGGGATCTTGCCGCGTTGGTCGAATTTGGGGGCGGGATTGGCGATGCGGAGGATCTCGGCCATTCTCAGAACTCCGGAAACCGCGCCGCCATCCGTACCGCCGCAGAGGAGGATCATGTCCGGATGCAGATTGCGCATGGCCAGCATCTGCTGGGCCGCCTGACGTTTATCGTCCAGCGCGAAAGTGTCCAGGATCACCCCGCCGGCGCCGTAGGCGCAGCGTTTGCCGCTGCTGGCCGAATCGAAAAGGGTGAGGCCGATCACCAGGATCTGCAAACCGCCGCCGGCGCTGCTGGTGCTGAAATAGGCCAGGTTTTTCGCCCAGGCCAATTCGTTGTCCCCTCCCGAGGGCTGCAGCAACTGTATGCCGCTGCGTTCCTGCAATTGCCGCACCGCGGTTCTGATCCCGTAGCGGACGTCGCTTTGAGGCGCTTCCACGGTTGTTTCCGCGTGCGCGATACCCATTAAAAAGGGAATTTTCTGCCGGTTGTCCAGAAGCAGAGCCTTGGTGGTGGTGCTGCCGATATCGGTGATAACGATGTAATCTTGTGTCAAGCGCATGATTCGCTCCTTTGCTGAAGGCTGAAAAGCACTCTAAAGAAAAGGCCGCGATCCTGTCAAGAAATTGCGTGAACCGTCTACAACCCGGTGCCTGCCGGAATTTCCATTGACAAGAGCGCGGAGTAAGCAACATAGGCTCCATGAGATACAGGTTGAACAAAAAGTCCCTGCTGAGTCTGGCGCTGGTCCTGGTGGCCCTGCTTGCCATCCGTTTACTTTCTGTGAAAGAGATCCGGGGCAAGGTGGTCTCCATCCAGGACGGCGATACCATCACTGTTTTGCAGGGCGGCGCCACCTACAAGGTGCGTCTGTTCGCGGTGGACTGTCCGGAAAAAGGACAAGCCTTTGGCAACGTGGCCAAGCAGTTCACTTCGGATCTGGTGTTTGGCAAAACAGTGAAGGTAAAATACGAAGAGCTGGACCGGTACCAGCGCTATTTGGGAACGGTGTACCGCGATGAACTGAATTTAAACCGGGAACTGGTCAAAGCTGGCCTGGCCTGGCATTACAAGCAGTACAGCAAGGACCCTGTTTTAGCCGCGCTGGAAGTGAAGGCCCGCCTCGCGAAAAAAGGTCTCTGGGCTGATCCCCGGGCCATCCCGCCCTGGGAATTCCGCCGCCAGTCCAGAGAAAAAACTTGACGTTGCCGCCCCTTTCGGCAAACTGCGACGAATTGGCTTTTCTCTGTACGCCAAGACCTGAAACAGATCTAACTATATGATATAAAAGACATACAAGGAGAATCTATCCATGATTAACGTTCCCTGTTTCCTGGAAGCGGACCTTCACGGCAAAATCGTGCTGGTACGCGTGGACCACAACGTTGTTAAAAAAGGCAGGATCAAAGACCCGATGCGGATCGAAGCCACGATCCCCACCCTGCTCCACATTTTCAAGAAAGGCGGCCGGCCCATCCTGATGACCCACGTCGGCCGGCCCTACGACAAAGCCACCGGCGCCATCACCATTTCTGAAGACGAGGCTGTGGGTCCCATCGTGAAGTATTTGGAGGATAAACTCCAACTGCGCGGTCTGATTCCGGATTGCCCGGCGGAAGGCGACAAAGGGATCACTGACCTGAATCCCATTGGTGCGGCGGTGGCGGCAATGAAAGAGGGCAAGGCGGATTTCGTTTATTTGCCCAACACCCGTTGGTTCCAGGGCGAGGAGACAAAAAACGAAGCCTCAGACGTCCTGGCCGCCAAACTGGCTGCTTTCGCGGACCTCTATATCAACGACGCCTTCGGTTCCTGGCAGCCGCACGCCTCCACCTTCAACGTCACCAAATACATTCCTTCCTACGCTGGCTTGCTGATGCTGAAAGAGATCAGTAACCTGCAGAAGGTCTTCGAACCCGGGCGTCCGCTGGTTTCCGTGGTGGCCGGCTCCAAATTCGACACCAAGATCGGACCCCTGTCCTCTCTCATCAAGATCAGCGATAAACTCGTGCTGGGCGGAGTGCTTTACAACGCCTATCTGGCCGTGAAATACCAGCTTGGGATCAAGGGTTTGGACCCCGCCGACCTGGCCCTGGCGGAGAAATTCCTGCTGGAGGCCGGATCCCTCAGGGATCGCATTGTGGAACTGCCCTGCATCATCGAATCGGACAGCTTTGAAAGCGCGGATCACTGGCGTGTGCACAAGATCGCCGATCTGAAGCCCGGCACCCAGCTTAATTATGTGCTCGACATCGCGCCGGAATCCTTTGCCGATCCAGCCGTGCAGGAAGTTTTCGCGGGCGCCGCCACCATCTTCGTGAACGCCGTGATGGGCTACACCACCCTCTTCACCGAGGGCACCAAAGCCATGTACAGCCTCATCGACAATAACTCCGAGGCGCAGAAACTCTTCGGCGGTGGTGATACCATCCAGGATTTCGGCGATCTGCTGCCCGGCATCTTTGCCAAAGCGGTGAACGATCCCCTGTATTACTTTTTTACCGGCGGCGGAGCCATCCTGGACGCCATCGTGAGCGGCTCGCCCTACGGCATGAAGCCGGTCCAAGCCCTGATCAAATCATCCTGACGGGAGAGAGAAAGTGGAATTTAAAGAACTTGATCTCCGCGAGGAGTTTCCCCCGCCCAGCCTGGAAGCATGGAAACAGGCCGTGGTGGACAGCCTCAAAGGCGCCGATTACGACAAAGTGATGCTTACCAAGACGTACGAAGGCATCACCCTCAAACCCATATACACCAAGGAAGATGTGCGGGGCCTGGATTTCACGGACGCCCTGCCCGGCGAAGCCCCCAACCAGCGAGGCAACGGATTGGAAGGCTTTTCCAACCTGGGCTGGAAGGTAGCTCAAGCGCAGACCAATCCTGATCTTAACGCCCTGAACCGGGAAATCCTGGATGAGCTTTCCCGGGGACTTTCCGCGGTGAATCTGGTCCTCAAACACGACGATTTCCCCGGTGGGATCGTTATCCGCGGCGCGGAAGACCTGGCCACCGTTCTCAAGGGGGTCGATCTGAAAGCCGCGCCGCTGATGACGCAGCTGGACATGGACGATCCAGACCTTTTCGGTTGGCTGGAAGAGTTTTGCCGCCAGACGAACCAAAACCTGAGTGAACTCGACGGCTGCCTTGGCTACGATCCCACAGGCGAGTTTGCCCGCAAGGGTTTTCTGAACCTGCCTCTGGAAGAGGTGTGGAACCGGGTGAGCGCCGCGGTGACCCACCGGGTGGAAAAAGCTCCGCGCCTGCGCTGCCTGTCCCTCGATGCCACCGTCTATGCCGCCAGCGGAGCCTCTTCCGCGCAGGAACTCGCGCTCGCGCTTTCCACCGCGATCGGCTATATCCAGGGTTTGCAGGCCGGCGGCTGGGAGATCGACAAGATCGCCCCGCTTTTCCAGGTTAAGCTATCCCTCGGCTCAAATCTGTTCATGGAAATTGCCAAGATCAGGGCTTTCCGGATGCTGTGGAGCGAGATGATCAAGGCTTTCGGCGGCGGTGAAGCATCACGCCGGATCTGGATCCACGGCAAAACATCCACTTTCAATAAAAGCGTGTACGATCTCTACGTGAACCTGCTGCGCACCGGCACCGAAGGATTTGCCGGCGTCATTGCCGGAGTGGACAGCCTGGAGATAGACCGCTTCGACGCCACCCTGGTAGATCAGGCCAGTGAATTTTCCCGGCGGCTCGCTCGCAACCAGCAGTTGATCCTGGCTGAGGAAGCCCATTTGAGCAAGGTGGCCGATCCCGCCGGAGGCTGCTATTACATCGAAAGCCTCACCTCTGAACTGGCCCACCAAGCCTGGAAGATCATGCAGGAAATCGAGGCCGGGGGCGGCATGGTGCGCGGCCTGAAAGCGGGAACCATCCACGCCCTGATCGATGCCGTGGCCCAGGCCCGGATCGACGCGGTGCACAAAAGACGTGACGTTTTCGTGGGCGTGAACATGTATGCCAACCCCGACGACCCTTTGCCCGCTTTCGCGCCAATCCCGCTGGACGACAGCAAAGCCGCCGTGCGCCTCGAAAGCGGCGCTCTGCCCCAACGCCGGGCGGTGGAGGCTCTGGAACAATTCCGCGCCCGGATGTCCGCGGCCGGAAAAAGGGTCTTTCTGCTCACCATGGGCAGTCTGGCCGAATACAAGGCTCGCGCCGACTTTGCCACCGGCTTTTTGCAGGTGGGTGGATTCGAGGTGCTTACTGGAACCGGCTACACCGACATCCCCTCCGCCGTGGAGGCCGCCCGGGACTACGAAGCGGTTTGCATCTGCAGCACGGACGAAAAGTATCCCGAGCTGGTGCCAGCGCTCTGCGCCCAGCTTCCGGGCAAGATCAAGCTTCTGGCCGGCCAACCCGCCGATCAGGTGGAAGCTCACAAACAAAGCGGCATCGACATCTTCATCCATCTGCGGGCCAACCTGCTGGATACCTTTCAAGATCTTGCCGCGCGCCTGGGGGTGATAAAATGAAACCTGATTTCACCACTCTGAATCCCAGCTTCGCCGCCGAGCCCAAAGCGCGGGTTGCCGCCCCCGTCAAAGCCTGGCGCACCAACGAACAGCTGGACGTTAAACCGCTTTACACCAAAGCGGACCTGGATCCACTGCAGCATCTGGACTATCTTTCCGGCCTGCCGCCCTTCCTGCGTGGGCCCTATCCTTCCATGTTCGTGCAGCGGCCCTGGACGATCCGCCAATACGCGGGTTTTTCCACTGCCGAGGAGTCCAACGCCTTTTACCGCCGCAATCTGGCCATGGGCCAGAAAGGCCTCTCCATCGCCTTTGACCTCGCCACCCACCGCGGCTATGATTCCGATCATCCCCGTGTGATCGGCGATGTGGGCAAAGCCGGCGTTGCCGTGGACAGCATTCTGGACATGAAGATCCTCTTCGACAAGATCCCCTTGGACCAGATGAGCGTTTCCATGACCATGAACGGCGCCGTGATCCCCATCATGGCCTTCTACATCGTGGCGGCCGAGGAACAGGGCGTGAAGCCGGAATTGCTCAACGGCACCATCCAGAACGACATCCTCAAGGAATACATGGTGCGCAACACCTACATCTATCCGCCGGAAGCCTCCATGCGCATCATTGCCGACATCTTCAAATACACCTCCCAAAAGATGCCGAAGTTCAACAGCATCAGCATTTCCGGCTATCACATGCACGAAGCCGGCGCCACCGCCGACCTGGAGATGGCCTACACGCTCGCTGACGGCTGGGAATACGTTCGCACCGCGATCGCGGCCGGCATAGACATCGACCTGATCGCGCCCCGGCTCTCGTTCTTTTGGGCCGAGGGCATGAACTACTTCATGGAAGTGGCCAAACTCCGCGCCGCGCGGGTCCTCTGGGCAAAGATCATCAAAGGTTTCGGCGCCAAAAACCCGAAGAGCATGGCCCTGCGCACCCACTCCCAAACCTCCGGCTGGAGCCTCACCGAGCAGGATCCCTACAACAACGTGATCCGTACCTGCGTGGAAGCCCTGGCCGCCACTCTGGGCCACACGCAATCCCTGCACACCAATTCCCTGGACGAGGCCATCGCCCTGCCCACCGATTTCAGCGCCCGCATCGCCCGCAACACCCAGCTCTTCCTTCAGCACGAGACCGGCATCACCAAGGTGATCGATCCCTGGGCCGGCTCCTACTATCTGGAAAGCCTCACAGACGCGCTGATGAAGCGGTCTTGGGGCCACATCATGGAAGTGGAGCGCCTGGGCGGCATGGCCAAAGCCATCGAAACCGGCCTGCCCAAACTGCGCGTCGAGGAAGCCGCCGCCAGAAGGCAGGCCCACATCGATTCCGGAGAAGACACCATCGTGGGCGTGAACAAATACCGCCTGGCGAAGGAAGACCCGATGGAGATTTTGGAAGTGGACAACTCCGCCGTGCGCGATTCCCAGATCGCCCGCCTGAACAAGCTGCGCGCCGAACGCGACGAAACAAAGGTGAAAGCCTGCCTCAGCGCCATCACCCAGGCGGCCTCAGCCAAAACCGGAAACCTGCTCGAGCTCGCGGTGGACGCGGCCCGGGCCAGAGCCTCCCTGGGCGAGATCTCCAGCGCCATGGAATCCGTCTTCGGACGCCACCAGGCCTCCATCAAACTCATCAACAACGTTTACAGCAGCGAGTACGCCAAAATGGATGAAATCGAACAAGTTCGCGCCATCACCGACAGATTCGCCGACCGCGAGGGACGCCGGCCCCGCATCCTGGTGGCCAAAATGGGCCAGGACGGCCACGACCGCGGCGCCAAAGTTGTCGCCACCGCCTTTGCCGACATGGGTTTCGACGTGGATATGGGACCTCTGTTCCAAACTCCCGACGAAACCGCCCGCCAAGCGGTGGAAAACGACGTCCACATCATCGGCATGAGCTCGCTGGCCGCCGGCCACAAAACCTTGCTGCCGCAACTGGTGGAGGAACTGGCCAAGCTTGGCCGCGAGGATATCCTGATCGTGGTGGGCGGAGTGATCCCGGCCCAGGACTACGATTTTCTGCTGGCCAACGGCGCCGCGGCCATTTTTGGGCCCGGTACCAAGCTGCCCGAAGCAGCCACCCTGTTGCTGGAAAAGCTGTTGCGGGACTGAGCGTGACCAAGCATCGCAAGCCGGAATGGGCACCCGCCGGTGCCGGACAGGAATTCGCCTCCCGGGTGATGGAAGCTAAAAGCGCTGCCAGCAGCGTTTCGAGCTCCGCGCCCAAAACGTCTTCCCGCGGCCTGCCCTCTGTGGAAGCCATCACATCTGGCGTCCTCAAAGGCGACATGACCCTGCTGGCCAAAGCGATCACCCTCATCGAAAGCAATTCCCCCCGTCATTTCGAGGCGGGACAGGAACTGGTCCGCCGGCTCCTGCCCGCCTCGGGAGACTCCATCCGCATGGGCGTTACCGGCGTGCCCGGAGCGGGGAAGAGCACCTTCATCGAAAGTTTCGGCCTCTGGCTGATCGATCGGGGCCACAAAGTTGCCGTGCTGGCTGTGGATCCCAGCAGTACGCTTTCCCGGGGCAGCATCCTGGGCGACAAAACCCGCATGGAAGAACTGGCCCGCCACCAGAGCAGTTTTATCCGTCCTTCCCCCAGCGGCGGCGCTTTGGGCGGCGTTGCCCGCAAAACCCGCGAAACCATCATCGCCTGCGAAGCCGCCGGTTACGACGTGATCCTCATCGAAACCGTGGGGGTGGGCCAGTCTGAGATCACGGTGCGCTCCATGGTCGATTTCTTTCTGCTGATGCAGATCGCCGGCGCCGGAGACGAACTCCAGGGCATCAAAAAAGGCATCATGGAACTGGCCGACCTCGTGGTGGTGAACAAGGCCGACGGGGGCAACGTTCAGGCCGCCGAACTCGCCAGCCGCGAACTCAACAACGCCCTCCACTACCTCCGCCACGCAACGCCCGGCTGGACCACCAAGGCGCTCACCTGCTCGGCCACGGAAAAAACCGGCCTTACGGATATTTGGCACGAGATCGAACGCTTCGTGGCCCAGGGCAAAACCAGCGGCGTGTTCGAAGACCGGCGCCAGAACCAGGTGCTGCAGTGGTTCGAAGCCCTGCTGAACGAGGCTGTGCTCAACCGCTTTTACTCGGATCCCCACGTCACCGCGTCGCTACCCCGCCTCCGCGCCTCCGTCCAAAACGGCTCCCTGCCTGTTCTGCTGGCGGTGAAAGAACTGCTGGAGGATCAGTAGACACAGTTCCACGGGGCCGGGTTCGCTGAATATCATATCTTGATAATCGGGTAAAATACACCCCATTCCTTCCCAAGTGGTTCTAAGGATCAATACGGGATAAATACGGGATCAATACGGATGAAATCCGTATTGATCCCGTATTTATCCCGTATTGATCCTGGGAAGGGACCGGAGGCCGGGGGATGTTTTACTTGGATTTGATAAACTGTGAATATTTAGGCCGGGGTCGTACTCAGAACTTGAGATCGAACATCAGCATGGGGCTGCGGTCCTTGATGCCCAGATAGACCTGGGCCTGGTTGTCTTTGGCGTTGAAGCGCAGCACGTCGATGCCGCTGATGAGGTGGTTCACGATCATCACGCCCACCGCCAGCATCCGGTAATCGCGCATGGTTTGGGCTGCGGTGCGGATCTGCACATATTGGCCGCGATTGTCCACGCTGTCCCAGTTCCAGCCCAAAGCTTCCGAGTAGATGTTCTCGTCGATGTAGATCTGCTGCTGGGCGGTATCGTAGGGAAACAAGCGCGCCGCTTCCTCGCGAACCCAGGCATTGTAACCTCCGGCCTCGAAGCCGCTGCTGTTGAACTTGCTGAGGTCGCGGAGATAAGCTTCGGCGTAATCGCCGGGGACGATGTGGGCGTATTTCAGCGCGTATTCGTAATATTCCTGGGTTTTGAGCCGCGCCTCCTCGTTCAGAAAGAGCAGGCTGGATACGATGCCCACTTCGGCTGTGAGCATGCCGTAGCCGTAATCGCGGCCGTGGCGGATCTGGCTGAGACCGGGCAAAACGAGCGACTGGGCGAGTTGCAGTCCCGTGTTTTCAGCGGCCAGGGAAGCCCCGACGGCCAGCAACAGCAGGAGGGAAACCAGATACTTGAGCTTGGCAGGCATTAAAACTCCAAACGGTAGTTTAACATCAGGCCGCCGGTCTGCAGCGGCGTGAAATAGAGGGCGGTGGGTTTGCTGGGATCTCTGGAGACAAGGGCCACGTCGATGAGGCTGATGACGCGGTTGAGCAGCATCACGCCCAGACTGAGGCTCCGGTACATCTTGGTGGTCTGGGTCTGGAAGCGCAGGGCGCGGTATTGTTCCTGATGGTCAGCGCTCTGCCAGGCCCAGGCCTCTGCATCGGTATAAGTGTTGGCAGCCAGATAGGCGGCATAACCATCAGGATCGTAATTGTATATCAAATAGTAGTTTCTTGCTTCCAATATCTGTAGCAGGTTGAAATCGTCGCTGCTAAGATACTGTTGAATAACCTGATAATAGCTTTCTGGCATTCCCTCCGGAATGCCGGCATAGACCTCGGCGTAGGTTTTGAAAGAACTCGTGAGATTGTCGATCTCGCGACCTGTGGCCAGCCAGGCAGTAAGCGCCACCAGGTCTGTGACCACCATGATCCCGCCGCGGGTGCCTTTGCCCAGGGCGATCTCTCCGCTGCCAGGCAGGGCGGCGGACATACCCAGATAGGCAAGCTTGGGCAACGCGGCCAGCGGTAAAACGAGCAGCAGGGCAAGGGCCAGGAGCAGGGATCTGAGCGGCGCGCGCATTTAGAACCTGTAGTTAAAGCCCAGAGAGGGGGTGAGGTTGTTGTTGCTGCTCAGGCCGGTGTAATATCGCAGCTTAAAGCTGTTTTGGGTGATGGCCCGGCGATTCACGCGGTTGGTGCGGGTGAAAGCCTCGATGGCGGCGGCGATGTGGTTCGCGGCGAGGCCGAGGGTAAAATAGTTGGCATAGTAAAACTGCTGGTTGGCGGCCCGCCGCATGTTCAGATACTCCTGACGCCAGGGAGAGGCTGCGTTGGTGCCGGGATCCACCGCGTTCGCGGGATTGAGGTTGCCAGGATAGTTCAGATAGTATTCGATCCTGTAGTTCTTGATCCAACGGTTGTTGATGATCGATGAGGGTTCGGTGTTGTTCGGATTGAAGACCCAGGAGGCGTTGTTGGGGATCTGGTTCAGATAGAAGCTGCCGTTTCCGGAAGTGGGGTCGGTGGCGAAATTGTGATACCAGTCGGCCCAGCCGAACACGTATTTATCGTATTTGCCAATGTCCTCGTAAAAGTGCTGGGTATCCGTTTCGTCCAGGCGGAAAAAAGTGCCGTCATAGATGTCCAGCGTGCCGGGATTGATGTTCATCATCACTGTTTGCACGGCGTTTTGGTATTCCCGGCGGTAACGGGTGCCCTGGTAGGTGTAGTGGTAGGTCGAGTCGCCCACGGTGTAGTCAAAGGTCTGAGTCACGATCTCGCCGTTGGCGAAGGTCTGGAAGGCCTCGGTTTGGTCGTTGCCCTTTTTATTGAAGTAGATGATGCCGCCGATCGCCGCCAGTTCCAGCACGGGAAAGAGATAGGCAGTGAAAGCGGAGGGTTGGGCGTAAAATTGTCCTGCCCCGGGCAACAGCGCGGAATAGAGCATGGCACGGCGGGCGTCCTTGGGCTCGAAATTCACCTTGATGATATCGCTGGTGTCTTCTTTGGGGTCCTGCCAGATCAGGTCGTCGATGTTCTGGGCGAAAGCACCGCTCAGCAGCGCCAGGCCAAGGATGAGGAGGATGGTTTTCTTCATTTTAGCCCCTTGGTTCATTTTTCCACGGCGAACTTGATCCGCTGCTGCTCATGGCCTTTGCGCACAGAGAGGATGTAAACGCCGGAAGCAAGCCTGCCGCTGTCCAAAGCCACATCCCGGCGCAGGATGCCGTTGGCCGGTAGCGTGTGGTATTGCAGCAGTGAGCCGTTGATGTCGTACAGACGCAGTTCAATTTCTTCGTTAAAGTTTTCGATGTGGACCCTGAATTGGGCGTCACGCACCGGGTTGGGGAAGACGAAAGCGGTGAAATCCGGAGTGGGCGGTACATCGTCTTCCATCACGAAACCTTTGAAGTTGCCATCCCCGCCGTTGCGGAAGCCGTTCCAGAGCACGCCCTGGAAATCAGTTGACAGGTCTTTCTTGTGGATGAAGAATTTACCGTCCGGATCCGCATAGTACCAAAATAAGTTGACGCCCGGCGTGGAATAATGCGCGGAGGCCAGCCGGGAACCGTTTATGGCGCCGTTCGTAAGCAGCGATCTGGGCCAGACGATGCCCTCCGTCCAAACATGCTCGTCTCCCCACATGATGTAGCCTCCGGCCGAGTAGGCCACATGGCCGCGCTCCGGCACCGGCAGGCAGAGCAGGGTGTTCCGGTAGGCGTTGAGGGCGTAAACATGCTCACGGGGTGTGAAAGTAAGCGGGTAAGCGTTGTAGGGATAGCCGGAGAGCAGGGTGCCGTCGTGTTTAACGGCGTAGATCCGGTTGCCGCAGCCCCAGAAAAGGGTGGGGTCAACAGCCTGGGAGAACATGGACATCGCTTCGTTGGTGTACCAGGTTATGCCAAGCTGGGTGGGTTTTGAGGCCAGGGTGTTCAGCCAGATCATGTCCAAACGGTTGTTCTGGAACTTGTAGAGGTTCCCGCTGTCAGCCATCAGGAACAGCATCCGCACGCCGTCTGAATCTGCGGTGTAGCCAACCGGCTCATAATCGCCGAAGGCTTCCGGAAGCTCAACCTCAAGTTTGATGTAGAGATCGCGCGTATCGACGATATACAGCAGGTCCTGGCTGAGTGCCACCAAGTCGTTTCCATAACTGCCCAAGCGCTTGATCTGCTGAAGCTGGACCATGTCTTTCACCAAGTTGTCCACCACGGAACTGAGGCAGGTGGTGGTGCTCACGAACACTGTGTCTCTCAGCGCGATGGGCGCGGTGCTGATGGGATCAGGATAATTTATGGATTTGCTCTGCAGGTTGTCCAGAGAAAACTCCACCAACTCCAGAGAAGATCCGTGGGTGAGGAGGAGTTCCTTGTAGCCGTTTCCGTCTTGGTCGGCGCTGATCACGGGCTGGTCGACCGGCTCTCCGTCCCAGGCAAAAGGACCCATGAGGTCGGTCCACTGGCCGTCATGCTGGCTGAGCAGGGTGATCGATTCAGGGCCGATCAGAGGCAGGTCCAGGATGCTGAAACTGGAATTGATGAAGGGGCCGGGCAGCAATCCGGAGATGCCGTAATCCGTCGCGGAACTGGCGTCGAACCAACCGCTCTGGACGCTGAGGTTCATGATCGCGCCCGGATTGCCCATGCCGCTGAGCCAATACAGCGAACCGATCCCTCGGCTGTCTTCCAACGCTGGTGCGGTACTGCCGTTCAGATCGGGTTTCCAGGCTTCCTGGCTCCAGTTGACGAAATAGCCGGAACTATCCAACACGGGTTTTTTGGCGTGAAAATATTCATACTGGGTGCCGGTCCAAAACCAGGACCATTGATAACCGATATCGGGGAGGTTGTCCGCTTCGATGATCTCCAAGCCGCGCCGGTTGTAGCGGGTGTTGATGGAGTTGTTTTCGAAATTGGAATAAAAAGTTCCGTCGCTGCCGGTGACGCCCTGAGCGTAGATCACATCTTCATTGACGCGCCAGGCCAGGATCCCGCCGCCCACGGAGTAGCCGTCGGATTTTTGGAAAGAGGGCAGCAGATAGTCGTATTCATAGGTGGGGATGTTTTGCGGATCGTCGATCGCGGTGGGGTAGAGGATCACGCGGCCGTCATCGCTGGCTTTTACCGCTGTAGCGCCGTCACCGTCGGGATCAACACTGCGGTTTTCCACCAACACGTACTCAGAGGGCGAAAGGGGCAAACGCAAAATCTGGGGGATCATTTTATTGCCGGGTTGCCTGAGGCTGCTGGCAGCCAGGCCACTCTCGCTGAACAGGCTTAGCTGGTCAACATCCTTCAGCAGGCCGCGGGCGCGCAGGTCCTGGCCAAAGATCAGCTCGCGCGACCAAGCGCCGGGAAGCCCGGGCAAAGCGCCTTCCAGCATAACATAGGAGCCGTCGCCCAAAACATCCACCAGGATGCCCGATCCACCGCTGTCCATGATGTCGAAAACCCCCACCATGGGTTGCCAGGTGTAAACGTTGTAAAGGTCCACGAGGCCGAGGGAATGGCCGAATTCATGGAAGAGTACGGCGTTCAGGGCTCCATAGCCGCTGTGGAAAGTATCTGCGCCGGAGGTTTCGCTGGAAAAATCCTGCGAGATGGTGGACGGCACGTTGCAGGCGTTGCCGATCAGCACTGAGCCGTCATCCACCACGGCTTCCTTGCCGTCGCCCACGCGAATGAAAAATGAGGGTATGTCGGAAGGCGTGTCGCCAAGGACGTCGTGCTGCCAGTCAGACCCGGCATGGATGATCATGAAATGGCCAAAAGCGGAAAAATCCAGTTCCGGAGAGAGGCTGTCCGCCAGTTCAAAGGCAGTTTTAAAATATTCCTCCATGCGGGAAACGAAGAGTTCGTTATTCGCGCCTGGAGGGTTGTACCAGCTCATGGCCTGGGGTAGCGTGTAGGCCCCGGTTTGAGGCCAGACCTCATACTGAAGGTTGTAGGAACCGGCGGAGGCGGCCAGATAGTAATAACGCATCGCTTCCAGGTTTTGCTGGAAATACGATCGGTCGTGGGGTGGACTGCCAATGCTGTAAAGATAGCCGGGATCAGGCTCCAACTGAAATTGGCCGTTGCCGGTGGTGTTGGGGTCGTCGGTGGTTTCGGCCTGAAAATCCACCAGGATCACCAGCAGCCGGTCGTAGTTCGCGTCACGGGTTTTTGTCGCGGCGGGTTGCTTGTTCAGCAGCTGGGTGTAGGGATGCCGGCGCGGCGGGCGGTTCGAAAAATGCTTCTGGAGAGTGAGCTTTTCAGCGCCGAGCGTGCCGGCAACCACCAGCAGGAAGAGCGGGAACCAGGTTCTCATCTGTATCCAAAGGCCATTCTCCCCACTCCAAAGGACATGGGGAGAAAGACCTTAAGGACCTTTTCCCTAAAACTCGAAGCCGAGGGAGAAAACCTTGTTGAAATCGACCAACTCACCGCCGGGCACCATGCTGAAATCCGCGGTCAGCTTGTACTTTTTGCTGAAAGTGTATTGAATGCCGGCTCCGAAGCTGGGCCCAACGACGCTTCCGGCCACATCGAGGAAATAACCGCCGCGCAGGGAGATCAGATCCAGATAGGTGTATTCCGCGCCAAAACCATAGATGCTTTCCTCCATGTGATTCCAGCCGGTGACAAACCTGGTTACCAGCGGATCTTCGTTGGCCAGAACTTTGCTGGCTTCCGCGGAGACCAGTAGCTTGTTCATAGGGGCATTGAGGACCTCGTAAGCCGCGCCGAGCCTGACGGTCATGGGCAGCGGATCGGACTGTTCCTGGTCGATGTAGGTCACATTGGGGCCAATGTTTTGGATCACGAACGACAGGTTGGTGCCGTTGGTGAGGAAATCCTGATATTTGGCACCGAGGTCGAAGGCGAAGCCGAAGGCCTTGCCGTCCGGCTCGGTGGGTTGCCCCGGCCCTAGATAGCTGTATACGAACTTGAAGTTCGTGCCCACGCCCAACTGCTGAGGGATCACATCGTAGCTGTAGCCGAAGTTGCCGGCAAACTCGAAGCTGTGAAAGGTGCCGATCTCGTTGTTGTTTTCGTCGGTCTGGATCTGGGTTCCCATGTCCAGCAGGGAAAGGTGGGCGTTGATGTTGCCGATGCCCTGGAAATACTGATTGTAGCCCAGATACTCGTAGTACATGTCGTTGAAACCTGATCCTGCCAACCAGGGAATGTGCGAGCCAGCCAGCTGGGTTTTGCGGTTGAACGCGGTTGCGCCTGGATTCCACCAGTTGGCGTAAGCGTCGTCGGCAACTGCGGAATAGGCGCGGCCCATGCCGTTGGCCCGTCCGCCGGGCTCAAAAGTGAGCGACAGCATTGAAGCCTGGGATATCGCACCCAGGGAGAAGGGCAGGCTCAGAACGGTTATCAGCGCTGCCAGGGTTAGCATTTTATACTTGGACATCATACCTCCATTGAGATATCGGTAAGTGGCGCGGGTGTGAAATATCCCGTCGCTGGTGTTCTTGATTTATTCGCTTCAGGGAAGGTAAATACCCCATAAAGTAGTTGTATCGCCGCTGTTCTACAATATAAATGCAGCCTTCTAACAATTCTAACTGATCGTTGTACTCCCAGTTCTTTGTGGTGCCGAAGGCCGGAATCGAACCGGCACGGACCATAAGTCCGGTGGATTTTGAGTCCACTGCGTCTACCTGTTTCACCACTTCGGCACATTATGTTCCTTGTTTCCACAACCCTCTTGCTTGTCAAGCAGAAAATATCAGGCACATACAAACATTGTATAAACCCTCACCCCAAACTTCAAATGGCACTCACTTGGACAAATAGGGATAAA
>CAZVXH010000057.1:0-17624 GCA_964631015.1 uncultured Candidatus Cloacimonadota bacterium
CGGTGGTGAGGGTGCCGGTTTTGTCGAAGACCACGGTCTTCACGCGGCGCAGCACGTCCAGAAACTCGCTGCCCTTGAAGATGATGCCTTTTTTGGCCGCCACCCCGATACCGATGTAGTAGGAAAGAGGGATGGAGATCACCAACGCGCAGGGACAGGAAACGATGAGGAACACCAGACTGCGCCGGAACCAGACGGCGGCCTGGTAACCCAGCAGCGTGGGGATGAGGAACACGAGGAAAGCCGCGCCGACCACGGCGGGAGTGTAGATCCGGGCGAAGCGGGTGATGAATTTTTCCTGCTGGGATTTGCGCGCGCCGGCATTATCGATCAAGTTCAGGATGCGGGTGACGGTGCTTTCCGCCTCGCCGCTGCTTACCTTGATCTCCAGCAACCCGCTGTGGTTCAGGAAGCCGGCATATATCTCGGCGCCGGGGTTTACATAAAGCGGCTCCGCTTCGCCGGTGAGGGTGGAGGTGTCCACCGTGCTTTCACCTTTGAGGATCACACCATCCAGAGGGACCCGCTCGCCGGGATTGACGATGATGGTGGCGCCTACTGGGATTTCGCCGAGCCGGGTTTCCACAACTCCGGAAGCGGTTTTGAGGTGGGCCCGGTCAGGTTTGAGCGACAGCATGCCGCGGATCGAGCGGCGGGAATGCTCCAAGGCGCGGGCTTCCAGCCACTGGCCAAATTCGTAGAGCACCATCACCGCGGCCGCCTCCACGTACTCGCCCAGCACCACCGCGCCGATGGTGGCGATGCTCATCAGCAACTGCTCAGAAAAAAGCTGTTTGGAAAAGAGTGATCTGCCGGCGTTGATCAGCACCTTATATCCCGCCAGCAGCCAGGCCGCGATGCCCAACCAAGGTTTGAAGGCCGCCGGCGCCAGCAGCGTCGCTATCATCAGTAGCACCGCGCCGCCGAGTGTGAGCCAGAGTACGGAGTTTCGTTTCGTGGAGGCTTCCCCTCCGCTGAGGGTGATGGCCACGCCCGGTTCGATGGCGGCGGCGATGCCGTTCAGTTTGTGCAAAGGCTGCTCCACCACAGAGTGGTATTGCACCACCAGCTTGCGGTTGATGAAGTCCAGATTGGCGCTGTGCACTTCCGGCAGAGACTGGATCTCGGCCTCGATCTTGCTGGCGCAGTTGGCGCAGTCAAGGTTTTGGATGTCGTATTCCTGCACGCTCATGAGCGCCGTCCTTCATTCACATGCTGCAGCGCAATGGCAAAGACCGACTGCACGTGCTCGTCGTCCAGCGAGTAGTAGATGGTGGTGCCTTCCCGGCGGGATTTCACCAGCCGGTGCAGGCGCAGGGTTTTCAGCTGATGCGACACCGCCGATTGCTGCAGGCCCACCAGGCTGGCCAGATCCGCCACGCAGAACTCGCTTTGGGAAAGGAAATAGAGGACGCGCAGCCGCGTTTTGTCCGCGAACACGCCAAAGAAATCGCCCAACCAGCCAGTGGTCTGATCATCCGGCAGGCCGGCTTTGATGCGGTCCATCTCCGCCACGGAAATGCCTTTGCACAAGCACTTGGTTTCCATGTAAACCTCGTATATATGAATATGTGTTCATATATTCGAAACCCGCCCTGCCTGTCAAGCACTTTCCGCTTGATTTTAGTTTAACCCCAAAGGGGATATGACCTAATTTAGTTTCAGGACTTTGACTTGGCTCAACTGTCCTGCGTCACTCGCGCGAATCAGATCGACTCCGCTGGAGACAACCTGGCCCCGGTCATCGCGGCCGTCCCAGGTGATATCGGTTTTATCGGCGGCGCTCAGTTCCGGAATGACAGAGGTCCGGGGCGGGGAGGACGATGTTTCTGGATTCCGGGGCCCCCACCCCGGAATGACAGCGCGGCTGAGTCTTCAAATGATACAGTCCGGAGTGGTGTTACAACCCGCTCACTGGAATGACGCAAAGGATCATTTACCCACTCGATTTGATAGAGAGCCACGTGTTTTGCAAGCATCAAAGATCGTCCTGAAGATTGGCCAGTTAACCTCACTTGAGCCTCCGCCATGATCCCCGCCTGAGATGCGGGGATTAGGCGAGAGGCGTTGAAGGGATGGGGCTTAAGGGAATCAGGACCGGGGTAGGAGGAGGGGTGACTCACGTTCAAACGTGGTGTTTAGGGCCGGGAACGAGAGTTAACTCGTTCCCGCTGGGTTAAATGATAGGCAGAGGGATCAGATGCTGTCGGCGGCGGCTTCCTTCTCTCCCTGTCCCAGATAGTTGTTCAGGTCCTGCAGGTTGTAGCCGAGTTTATTTTCGGCCATCAGCGAATCGATGGTGCTTTGCACCTGGGGCATCAGTTTGTTGTTGTAGCCGTAATAGAAGGCAAGTTGGGCCAGATCCATATCATTCGGGAAAGCTTGGAGCAGTTTTCTCAGATAGCGCGGGAAATAGCGGGGATAGTCTTTCGCCATGGTGTTCAGCACATAGCTGTTGTAGATGCGCACGGCGTCCTGATGCGGCAGGATGTTTTTGTCGATGAAGGCGTCCAGTTTGGCGATCTGTCCTGTCCCGGCGTAGTAATTCACCCAGAACTCGGTCAGGCGGAGGTCGCCGTCAACGTATTTTTTGGCTTTTTCGGCATAGGCGAGTGCTTTGTCAAAGTTCCCGGCCCGGGAAAACTCCAGGGCAGCGCGGGCATAGCCGGAACCGTAGTTGGTTACCAGCCGCAGCATGTTGTCGTCCTTGTAAACCCTGTTGTCGTCGATGGAGCGATACTGGTAAACCTTGTCGATATTGGTGAGCAGGCGCTGGAGGTCCACGTTGCTTTCGCCGGCCTCGGATTTAACATGGGTTACGCGTGATACCATGCCTTCGCTGCGCAGATATTGATCGAAACCAATGTTGGATTCGCAGGTTACGGCGAAATAGATGGGGCGCTTGCCGAAGTTGTCTTTCACGATCTGCAGCACCGAGAAATCGGAACCGCGACGTGGGTAGAATTCTCCATTTCTCTCGCTTTCCCTGAGGTTCTTCTTGTAATCGAAGGTGAATTTCCGCTCTTTCTGGGGATCGCCGGCGTCGTAGGTGATGGCGTCCTTCCAGAGATAATCCTGGAAGCCGCCGGTCTTGTCATCCAGCGAGCTGATCTCTTCTTCGGTCCAGTTGATCTTCACGCCTTCGAGGTCACGCAGCTGGCGGACGTACCAGGAGGTGTTGAGCAAGGAAAGATTGGCGATGGTAACGTCCTTGCGAATGCCCTTAAGCTGCCGGTTCTTGTATTCCATGGCCTTGGCGATGCCGGCTTGGGATTCCGCGGTGGGGAAAATATCCCGGCTGGGGTGATGATACTCTTTCGCGTGGGGGTCGCGCACAGTTTGGGCATACCAGAGCGGATAGGTGTCGTTGTCGCCGTTGGTGAAGATGATGGCGTTGTCCTCCACGGAATTGAGGAAGTTCACGCCGTAATCCAGGGCCACGAATTCGCGGGAGCGGTCGTGTTCCTTGTACTGAACTGCCAGGTTCAGCACAGGCAGCAGCAGCATCAGGGCGGCCACCGCCGTCCGGAGCGCCTTGTCCTGGAAAAGGCTTAGCAGGGCCAGCGCGCCGATACCCATCCAGATCGCCCACATGTTGTAGGCCACCACGAAGAAGTAATCGCGGTCACGCACCTCCTCGTCCGAAAGGTTCATCACAAAGACCATCAGCAGGGTCACGCAGAGCATGATGGCCAGCATGTAAAAGAAGCTGTGGCGGTTTTTGCGGTAGTGGAAAACGGCGCCAAAGAGGCCCAGAAAAGCCACGAACAGACCGCCGAAGATGTTCACCACCAGTTCGGGCAGCTTGGTGGCCTTGACCACGGCGTCCTGTTTGAACCATTGCCAACTGAAGTAGCGGAGGAAATGGAAGCCCATCTGGTGCTTGAAAAAGGAACCGCGCCGGTCGAACATGGAGGTTTCTTTCTCCGCTTTGTATTGCTGGCGCTGGATGTATTCCTTGAAGCGTTGGGGGGTGCTGGGATCACCGAGATTGATGAAAGGTTTGTCCGCCGCCCGGAGGGGAATGTAGAGGTGGGAGGAAATGCCCACCACCACCAACAGGAGGCTGAGCAGCCAGAGACGGCGGTCGAAGACCTGGCGCAATTCCACAACCATCAAAGCCACGATGCAGAGCATCTGTCCGATCTGGTCCAGCGAATCCATCCCCATGCTGTTGCCGATGGCGCCGAAGATGAGGTAACTGAGGTTCAGGGCGATCCCGTAACCGAAGAACTTGTACCAGAAGCCGCTTTTTTTGGCGCCCTGGGTTAGCAGCGGATAGACCACGATAAAAAGGATGGCCGGAGCGACCTGAAGGGCTGTTTGGTGTACCCCGAAGCCCAGGAAGAAGAGATAGACTACCAGCAGCAGCACATTCTGATGGTGGAAATCCCGCGAGTGCTGCACCCACCAGAGGGTGAGCCAGATGATGATGGTAACGAAAAAGGCCAGCCCGGAGTAGACCTCGGCCTCCACGGCGTTCATCCAGAAGGTGAAGGAAAAAGCCGTCAGCAGCGCTGCCACCACACCGGCGAACATCGCTTCCCAGTCCTTGATCTTGAACATACTGGTAAGCTGCACCGTGATCAGGTAGGTGAACATCACGGCAAAGGCGCTGGCGAGTCCGGAAATGAAAGCCGCGATCCAGGCGTGGGAAAAGATGCCGCCAAAGAGCGATACCAAAGCCCGGCCAAAGAGGATGTAGAAAGGGTTTCCGGGGGGATGGGGCACGCCCAGGCTGCTGATGCAGGTGGCGTATTCGCCACTGTCCCAGAACGAGGTGGTTCTGGCTTGGGTGAGCAGATAGACGATCAGGGCGATGGCGAACACCGCCCAGGCCACCATGATATTGGTTTTGGGATTTTCGAGGGGCCGCGGCCGGAACTGGGTGTCGTCCAGAACCACAGCTTTGGCGGGAACCTGATAGGCGGGCTTTCCCTTTTTGGTGGCTTCGCTTTTTTGGATCTGCCGCTTGATGTGGCGGACGTCGACTTTGTTTTTACTCATGGGTTTGATCTCCGTGTCAATCTTTGAGGCCGGCTTTGGCGTAGCTGGCGATGATCTGTTTCTGCGCGAGGAAGAAGATGATCAGAATGGGCAGGATGCTGAAGGTGGAGGCCGCCATCAGCAGCGTGGTCTGGGTGGACGCCTCCTGGTTGAAATAGCTCAATCCCACCTGCAAAACCCGCAATTCGGGCCGGTCCGTCATCACCAGGGGCCACATGAAGCTGTTCCAGCTGCCGATCAGGGAAAAGACGGCGGCGGTGGCGATCACGCCCTTGGAGAGGGGCAAAATGATCCGGGTAAGCATGCCAAAGGTGCTGCAGCCGTCGATGGAGGCGGCGTCAAAAAGTTCCTGGGGCAGCGATTTGAAGTGCTGACGGAAGAGGAAGATGGTGAAGATGTTCACACACCAGGGGATGATCAGGGCGTTGTAGGTATCCAGCCAGTTGAATTTATCCAGCATGATGTAGGAGGAGATGATGTAGATCGGCTCCGGCACCATCATCATGCTTAAAAAGAGGTAGAAGATGAGATCCTTGCCCTTGAAATCCATACGGGCAAAGGCGTAGGCAGCCAGCACCGAGGTAACCAGCACCCCCGCCAGGGTGATGATGGATACGAAGAGGGTGTTGGCGAAATAGGTGGCGAAGGGCACTTTCTTGAAGGCCTTCAAGAAGTTGTCGAAGTGGAAACTGGGTTTTTTGCGCACCAGCTTCACCTCGGAAGACGGGACCTCTTTGTATTCCTCATAATCCGGCGAGATCTGGCCTTCGGCGTCCAGCACGTGGATCACCGAGGTCTGGCCTTTTGTATCCACCAGGATCACCTTATGTTCGGCATCCGCGTCTTGCCATACGTAGTATTCTTCCTTGGGGATGAAGATGGAGTCGTTCTTGTTGAATTCGCTCTGGGTCATCAGCGAAGTGGAGACCATCCAGATGAAGGGAACGATCATCGTGAAACCGAAGATGACCAGAAACAGATAGATCAGGGTGTTGCTCAGGGTGTTTCTCATCTTTCCATCCTCAGTAATTGACGTTTTTTTCCAGGCGGCGCTGCAGCAGAGTGAGGGCCAGGATCACGATGAACAGGATGATGGCCGCGGCACTGGCATAGCCCATGTCCAGCTTGTCGAAGCCCTTTTCGTAGATGTAAAACACGATCAGCTTGGTGGTGCCCAGCGGCCCGCCCCTGTCGGTCATCATGTAGATCTGGGCGAAGGTCTGGAAGCTGACTATGGTGGTCATCAGCAGCACGTAGAACGTGGTGGGGGAGATCAGCGGCACGGTGATTTTGAAGAACTGGCGCAGCTTGCCGGCGCCGTCGATGTCCGCGGCTTCGTAATAGGCCTTGGAAATGTTCTGCAGGCCGGAGAGATAGATGATGGTGTTGTAGCCGAGGCTTTTCCACACCGTCATGATGATGATCGAAAACAGCGCCAGCGAAGGTCCGCCCATCCAGGCCGGGAGCGTGACGCCCATGCTTTCGAAGAGCAGGGTGAAGATGCCCCGGGGCTCCGCCAGCCAAAGCTGCGGCTTCATTCCCAGCCATTGCAGGGTGGTGTTGGCCAGGCCCGCTTGCTCGGAGAAGATGATCTTCCACACGATCGACACCGCCACCAGCGAGGTTACGAAAGGCATGAAATAGATCGTGCGGAAAAAACCGCTCAGCCATTTGATCTGATTGAGCAGCTGGGCGAAGATCAGCGGCAGGATGATGCTGACCGGAACTGCTATCAGCACCAGCCAGAGGGTGTTCATCATGGACGTCCAGAATTCCGGGTCGGTCAGGAGCCGGTTGTAATTTGCGAAACCCAAAAACTTGCCCATGTCCGTTACCCCAAACTGGAAGAAGCTGATCACAAAAGACATGATGATGGGGACGAAGCGAAACAGCAGCAACAGCAGCAGCGCGGGCAACAGATACAGGTAGGGATCGATCTTACGCTTGGTTTTCATTACACCGCCTTGTGGTTAATGTGGTTTCAGACCTGCAGCTTTTTAAATTCCTCAAAGCCGCGGGCGAAGATGCGCATCGCCTTGCGCAGCTCGGTTTCGTTCAGCACATAGGCCAGGCGCATTTCATCGCGACCAAGTCCTGGAGTGGCATAAAATCCTTCACCGGGAGCGCCCATCACCGTTTCGCCGTCGATCTCAAACTCGTTCAGCAGCCAGACGATGAACTTTTCGCAGTCGTCGAGAGGCAGTTTCACCAAAATGTAAAAGGCGCCCTGGGGCTTCACGCAGACCACACCGGGGATCTCCATCAGCGCGCTGTAGACCAGATCGCGCCGGGCCTGGTATTCGGCTATCAGGGGCCGGAAAAACTCTTCGCCCAAAGGAACGCAGGCCAGCGCGGCCAGTTGGTCCACGGTGGGAGGGCAAAGCCGGGCCTGGGCGAATTTGAGCGTGGCCTCCATCAAAGCCTGATTGCGCGATACTATGCAGCCGATGCGCGCCCCGCAGGCGCTGTAGCGTTTGGAAACGCTGTCCACCATCACGGCGAGATCTTCGATGTCAGGCACGTGCAGGATGCTGGTGTGGGAACCGTCTTCATAGATGAATTCCCGGTAAACCTCGTCCGAGATCACGAACAGACCGTGCTTTTTGGCCAGCGCGCCCAGCCGGAAGATGTCTTCCCGCGAATAGACCGTGCCGGTGGGGTTGCCGGGATTGCAGATCATGATCGCCTTGGTCCGGGCTGTGATCAAAGCTTCGATGGCGTCGTCACCGGGCAGCTGAAAGCCTGTTTCCGCCAGGGTCAGCAGCGGTCGGATGGTGATCCCGGCCATGGTGGCAAAGCCGTTGTAGTTGGTGTAAAAAGGTTCCGGCACGATGATCTCGTCGCCGGCTTCGGCCACCACCATCATCGCGAAGGTCACGGCTTCCGAACCGGCCGTGGTCACGATGATCTGGTTTTCCTGCAGGGGGATGTTCTGTTTGGCGTAGTAATCCACCAGTCCGTGCCGGTAGGCGTCGAGTCCCTGGGAAGGACCGTAGGCCAGCACTTTTTCAGAGAAGGAGTGGTAGGCATCGAGCATCGGTTGCGGTGTGGGGATGTCCGGCTGGCCGATATTGAGTTGGTAAACCTTCAAGCCGCGTTGTTTGGCGGCCACAGCGTGGGGCATCAACTTGCGGATGGGTGAGGCCTGGATGTCCAGCGCCCGTTGCGAAAGCTTCATTGTCAGATCCTTTGGACTATTTTTTCCCATATTTTAAACGCGTTGTCATTTGACAAGGAAAATCTTGCGGCAAGAAGTGACGGGGATTGAACTGCCGCTACTTATCTGGCTTGGCCACTCCGTAGCCAATGATATCCCGGAACTTGTTCCAGATAGCTTCAATGTCATAATCCCGTCCGTGGATCTGCCACTGGGTGAGCAGCATGTCGATGGTGCCCAGGATGGAGAGAGCCATCACGTTCGGATCGACCTCGCGGATCGTTCCCTGGGCAACGCCCTCGGCAAAGATCCCGCTGATGTAGTCCAGATAATATTTCATGGGATTGTAGGAGGGATTGCGCTTGTAAAAACTTTCGCTCTGCCGGAGTTCGATGATCAGGAGTCTGGCGATGTAGGGCTTGCTTTCCACCAGCAGCCGGTGTTCGTGCAGAAAGTATTGCAGCTTCTCGAAAGGATCAGAGATCTTCTCGCTTTCCACCCGGATCTGATCGATCTCGTCTTCGATCGTCTTTTTCAAGCACTTTAGCAGCAGGTCGTCTTTATTCTGGAAGTAGTTGTACAGAGTGCCTACACCTACTTTGGCATGGTTGGCCACGTCGGACATCGTGGATTTGGCATAGCCCTTCTGGGCAAAGACCTTGATGGCGGAGTTCAGGATCTTGACGCTGTAATCTACAGGGGTCACGGATTTTTTACGGGGTTTGGGATAGAGCTGGAGCATGTTAATACCTCGCAGTTTTATTTATGAAGTTCACTCTCGAGATCACCCATAATATGTCAAGATAAATATTCACCTCAAGCTCATAAACTGTTTTATGCCATGCATATATGCTGGCGCATTGTTTCTGTCACTGATCTCCGGACGGGGTGAATGACGAAAAAAACCCGGAGACACAAGACTCCGGGTCAGTAAACTGGTATCCAGCTGGATCAATAGAAAGAGGCTTTGAGGGTCGAACCGATGAGATAGCTGGGTTTGGCGTGGCCATCATGCTGGCCGTAAGCGCCGTACGCGGCCAGTTGGAAATTGGCGAGGTTCCACTCCAGTCCGCCGTTGGCTTCCCAGCCGGTCGCTTGCACCAAGCCGCCGGCGGCAAAGAGATTGAGGTTTCTGGCCAGGCCGAGGTTGACGTAGCCGACTGTGCCCAGATACATGTTGGGAGCGTCGCTTTGGCCCCAGTACCAGTTCACCTGGTCCCAGCCGACCCAGCCGTCGAAGTGCTGGCCGACGCCGAAGATGTAGAGTTTGTTCAGGTAGAACTGGGAGAGCGCGTAGTTGAGCGGGGAATCTGCGTTGGCGTAATAGAGGGCGTCAACTCCGATCTCGACAGGTTTTAGGTTCGCGCTTATCCTGGCGGCCGCGCCGTGATCGAGGTCAGACGCGGAGCTGGAATACTGCAGGATGCCGGTGAGGTCGATGTTCACCGGTTTGAGGTCCCAGGCCAGATAGGGCAGGACTGTGCTGATGTCCGTGGAGGCGCCGGCTGGGTCAGCTTCGTTCAAGGTGTAGAAGGCCTGCAGTCCCCCAACCTTGCCCTGAGCGCTCAGCAGGAAGCTGCTCACGTCGTCTCCGGACAGATTGCGGTCACCCTCCACCTGTTTGATCCAGCCGAGGGTGGTCTGGAGGCCCAGCACACTGTCGGAGCTGAAGGTGACGCCGCTGAAGGAGTCGTCGAGCATGAGGGAACGGTGGTCCGCCCAGTATTGCTGGCCCACCCGGACATTGGATTTCAGGGCCCGGACCCGGTAATCCACATAAAGTTCGTAAGCGGTGATGGGAATTCCGGCGCTGATGCCGCCTCCGGCCTGGTCGCCGGTGGTGGCGCCCCAGACTACGTCTCCGAACTGCAGATTCACGCGGAGATTGAGGTCTGGGTTAACGCTCAGGTTGGTTCCCAGCCAGAGTTTGTTGTCGATGTGGCTGCCTGCTTCATCGCTGGCGTCGGCGTAGTACATCACCGCCCGGGCGCGGGCTTCGCCGTCGAGGGTGAATTCCAGCGCGCCCAGCAGGGCAACGCCGCTGAGCAAAACAAGGATGAACAAGGTTTTTTGCATGCTTTTATCCTATCTTTTTTGTTTATCAGGTGGAAGAGGCCGGAGCTCAGAGGTCCAGAGGAGCCAGCCCCAGCTCGCGCTGCATGGTCTCGATATCCTTTTGTAGATTGGGGACCACAGGTACGCCCAGCCGGCGGACCTCGAGTTCCTTCTCCCATTCCTTTTCACCGGCCACCCAGATGCGGTCGTGGCGAGGCATTCGGTGGGAATTTTGCAGCTCGCGGCAGATGGCGCCGCTGGTCTGCCTGAACTCAGTTAGGTCGGTGAAGAAATCGATGTTGATGGCCAGGAAGAAGTGTCCCAGCCGATAAGGGGCTGGTTTTCCATCCTCGTCCACACCCAGCAGCTGATTCAAATAACTGCCGTTTTGCAGCCCGGCGCAGAGGATCTCCACCAGGGTGGAAAGCCCGTAGCCCTTGTGGCTGCCGGAAAGTTCTTCGCTGCCGCCGATGGGCAGCAGGGACGCGGTTTGTTTCACCAGGTCCACCAGCAGTTTGTTGGTCTCCGTGTGGGAATTGCCCTCCAGATCGATGGCCCAGCCGGCGGGAGTGGGCTTTTCCTCACGGGCATACTGTTCGATCTTGCCGCGCTGGCTGATGGAGGTGGCGGCATCGTAGATAAAGGGGAAATCCAGATCGGTGGGGGCCCCGAAGCAGATGGGATTGGTGCCCAGCAGCGGCTGCACACCGTGAGTGGGACAAACGGAGGGGCGGGCGTTGGTGAAATTGAGGCCGATCATGTCCGCGTCGCAGGCCATCTGGGCGTAGTAACCGCAGATGCCGAAGTGGGTGCTGTTCCGCACCGCCACAGCGCCGAGCCCGAACTGGCGGGCTTTGGCGATGGCCGTGGACATGGCGCGGAACCCGATCACGTGGCCCATGCCGTGATTGCCGTCCCAGACGGCGGTCGCGGCCTTGTCGCGCACGATTTCGATGTGGGTGAGCGGGCTTTGGATCCCCGCGCGGATGCGGTCGTAATACATCTTGAGGCGGCCGATCCCGTGCGATTCGATGCCGCGCAGATCGCTGGCGATCAGGATGTCGGAGCAGATGCGGGCTTCTTCAGCCGGCACCCCGATGCGGATGAAAACCTCTTCCATGAAGGCTTTCAGGGTTTCCACAGGCAGGCGTTTCATGATCTCCTCCTATTTGGCGGGGGGCAGCATCAGCGCCCGCAGGGGCGAAAAGCCGTTGAAATTCACCGAGGAATAGCTCTGCGTGTAGGCCCCGGTAGTGAAGATGTAGACGCGGTCGCCGGGTTGGGTGGTTTCCGGCATGTGGTACTTGTAATATTCGTACATGATGTCCATGCTGTCGCAGGTGGGGCCGGCCAGGATGATCTCGTCGGCCAGGCCCTCGCGTTCGAAGAAGATGGGGAATTTGATCGATTCGTCGATGGTCTCGATCAGGCCGCCGAATTTGCCCACATCCAGAAACACCCATTTGTAGAGGTTGTTTTTGGCTTTGGAAGCGATGTTCACCACCTCGGCCACCATCACGCCGGCGTCGGCCACCAGCGAACGCCCCGGCTCCATCACCAGTTGCGGGATGTGTTCGCCAAAATCCTCTTCGATGAAGCGCATGATCTCGGCGCTGTACTCGTCGATGGAATAGGCGGGATCAACATAGCTGGCGGGATAGCCGCCGCCGAGGTTGATCATCTGCAGCTCGATGCCTTCTTCCAGCACGGCGTCGAAGATGTATTTGGCGCGGGAAATAGCATCGTCCCACTGCCCGATGTCGCGCTGCTGTGAACCCACGTGGAAAGAGACCCCCCAGGGCACCAGACCCAGTTCCGGGGCTTTGAGGATGAGGTTGTAGATCACGTCCGGATGAGCCCCAAATTTGCGGGAAAGCGGCCAGTCGGCCCCGGTGCCTTCCGTGAGCAGGCGGAAATAAACCTTGGCGCCGGGCGCGTTCTCCGCGATGCGGTACAGATCATACTCGCTGTCCGTAACAAACATGGGCACGCCCTGCTCGTGGAAATAGCGGATGTCCTTCGCCTTTTTTATGGTGTTGCCGAAGCTCATTTTCTGGGGATCGATGCCCAACTGCAGCAGCTGTTTCAGCTCGTTCACCGAGGCGACGTCGAAGTTCGAGCCCAAGCTGTCCAGCAGGCGGATCACGTCGTTCATCGGGTTGGCCTTCACGGCGTAGTAGATCTGCAGATTGGGGATGCTGTGCTGCAGCTCCAGATATTTGGCTTTGATGATGTCCGGGTCCACGATCAGCAGCGGGCTGTCCTGGGTGCGGGCGAAGGCGCGGAAACGGTCGAAACGCTCCGGCTCCATGTAGCGGGCAACGTTGAAGCTATATGGCTCTTTGTACATTGGGAAGTCCTCTGTTCAGTTAATGGTGTTCAATAAATACGGGGGTCAAAATGTGTCAACCTTTCTTGCCCAAAGCTGTCATAAGGCCCTGCGGAACGGCTTGCGCGAGGCTCAAAACTCCGGCCGGCTGTAGCCGGTGCGGGTGAGGCTCATCCGGAATTTGGGCGCGAAGATGCTGCCGGGATTGGCGGTGAGAAACTCCCTGGCGAAGCGCTGCGTGGCCTCTACCTCCGTGCTCAGTGTGAGGCGCAGCAAGGCCGCGTATTCCGCGCTGATGGGATCCTGCCAAACGTGTTCCAGCAGCTGAACCGCCCTGTCCGGTTCCGCCAGCAGAATGGCCCATTCCACCGCCAGGGTGAGCAGTTCCTCGTCTTGGGAACTGGCGAATACCGCGGCCAGGGTATCCACGGCGGCGGGATCACCCAGCAGCATCAACCGGCTGGCGAGGTGAAATCTGGTCAGGTCAGCGCCGCTGAGGCCCAGCACGAACATCATCTGGTAGATGGCGTCGTTCACATAAACCCCACCGGGCCAGCGGATCACATATTCGTTCATCAGGCTGTCCGCGATGTCTGTGTTGCCGCGCAGCAGTTCCACGTTGAAGCGCAGGTAATCGCGGGTTTCCAGGTGCTGGGGTTCGTTGATCGAGTCCAGTTTGGCCAGGGCGGGCTCGTATTCCTGGTCGATGATCTGCAGCCGCACCAGGGCCAGGTCGATTATCTGGCGTTCGTAGCTGTTGCCGCAGAACTTGCGAGCCTCTTCATACCAGCCTTTGGCGGCCTGCGTGCTTCGCTGCAGGGCGAGGCTGTTTTCCGCCATCAGTTTCCGGGCGTTCAGGTTCACACCCCGCCGCTGGTAGTTTTTTCGCTCCAGCATCAGCGAATCGGCGATCACGGCCCGCAGCAGGGTGTCGGTGTCGGCGTGGCGTCCAGAGCGGAAATGCACGTAAGCCTGGCGCAGACGGTAGTCATTCTTTTCCAGCGTATCCGTGCTGATGCCGGCAAGGTACTCAAACGCGGGGAGTGCCACCTCGTCATTGAGGGCGGCGTATTGCTGTTCGGCAAAGCTGAGGAGGCGGTCGCGGGGCAAGGTTTTAAACACTTCCAAAGCTTCGGGGGCGCGGTTTTGCGAGATCAGCGCGTTGGCATAAAGTTCCCCGATGATGGGGTTGGCGCTGGTTTCCGCGAACTCCCCGATGGTGGCGATGCGGCTGGGGTCCTCTTTGAGAATGGTTTTGCACTGGTTGTTCACGAAATAGAGGTTGGCCGGATTTTGTTCCAGGAAGGTCAGATACTCTGTGAGGGCCTGATCGAACAGGCGATAGTTGAGGGCGGCGTTGGCGATTTCCAGCCGGAACAGGTTTGGATTGCCGCTGCGGGCCCGGGCGTCTTCATAGAGCCGCAAAACGTGATCGGAAAAGCCCCGGCGCTCGAAATAGGAGGCCAGCAGCCGGTAGGTGTTTTCGGCGTAAGCCGTGCGGGCCAGCTGAGTTTGGCCAAGGTCCCAGGCCTCGTCGGGCCTGCCCTGCATCACCAGCAGCAAGATCTCCTGTTCGGTGGCCTGGTTGGCCGGCAGGATGCGGCGGTGCTGGCTCAGCAGGCTTTCCGCCTTGTCCAGCTGTGAGGTCTGGAAATAGATGTTGAGCAGTTGGAGCACGCTGTTGGCGTCGTCCGGATATTTGTCCAGCACCTGCAGGAAGATCTTTTCCGCCTCCGCGTACTGGCGCTGCCCCAGCATCTGGAAGGCCTGCTGGTTGAGGATGTCCCGCTCGTTGTATTGCGCCCCCAGCGGGATCAGCAGCAGCAGGGCGAGCAGCGGCAGCAGGAACTTCTTCATTCGTTGAGCAGCTTGAGGTATTTGAGGATCACCTGTTGGTAGGAAGCGGGAAAGAGCCGGTAGGAATCCTCCAGCATGGCTTTGCGGCGCAGGGCGTCGTAGTCCGTGTTCACATCGGCTCCACGCGTGGCGGGATCAGCGCTTTTGGCCTGGCGGCGTTCGCTCTGGTCGCGTTTGTTGATGCTGCGCTGGGCGTCCAGAAGACGCGATACGATGTTTTCCTGGCGGTTAAAAAGGTCTTGGGAAAGCTGGTTGTTGCGCAGCTGGCGTGAAATCGCCTCCGCTTCCTCGATGATCTGCTTGATGGCGTTGCCCTGTTTCTGGGCTTCAGGATTGTTTTGCAGCGCGCGTTTCAGGTTCTCGGTCAGTCGCTCCTGGTCCGAGGCCAGTTTCTGTATCTGCTGCTGCATCCCGGCATCCATGCGTCCGCCCTGCTGTTGCAACTGCATCATCAGCTGTTCCGAAAGCAGGTTCAGCGCCATCTGTTCCTGGCCCATCTGACCCAGCATCTGCATCAGCGATTGCATTCCGCCCCCGCCGCCAGAGCCCGTGGAAGGGTTGTTCAGGGCCTGCATGAGGTCGTAGATCATCAGGTTCAGCCCTTTCTGGATCATTTCCAACTGGGCCGGGATCTGCATGTACTGCATTTCGTTCACGTTGATGAAGATGTCGCGGTAGCCGCGGTTGGCGTCGGTGAGGTCGATGTAGAACTTGGGCGGCAAAAACATCGTCACCTGGGGAATGCTGAACAGCCGGTTCAGCGAGACCTGGATGCCTTCATACTGGGCGATGAGGTCGCTCACGATGGGGTAGGGGTCGCTGCCGTAACGTCCGCGCAGTTCCTCGTGTTGTTTGGAAAAGATCAGCAGTTCCCGGATGGCCTTTTGCATGGCGGAAGTTACTTCCTGCATGCTGCCTCCGCCCATGGAGTTTTTCATCTCGCCCAGTTTGCGGGTGTATTGGCGCATCTTTTCCAAGGCCTGGGATTGCGCTTGGCTGGCTTGCGAGCGCTGGTTCTGCTGCAGCTGTTGCTGGCTTTGCTGCATGTTTTTCTGTAGCTGGCCGTTCTTCATGTCCTGTTTCAGTTCGCCCATATCCTGCTTCAGTTGCTTGTCCTTGGCGGGGTCCAGCAAATTGTCGGCCTCGTCCAGTGCTTTTTGCAGGTTGTCAAATTTCTCGCCGATATTTTCCTGTTCCTGGGCCAGGCGGTCCTTGTTCTGCTTTTGGTCGCCGGTCTTTTCCTGCAGGGCGCTCTGCATCTGCTCCATCTCTTTGGAGATCTGCAGGGCTTTGTCCAGCGCCTGTTCTTTCTTGATGCTTTCCAGCAGGGCGAGGGTCTGGTCTATCTTCTGGCTGAAGTCCTCCATGGAAAATTTCATGTTTTCCATCGCCTTGCGTAGGTCTTCCGGCTTCAGGTTCAGCAGCGATTGCTCAAATTTGCTCATGGCTTCGCGGAGTTCGTCGGTGCTGATCTCTTCCATCAGTTCCTGGATCTTCTGCATTTTTTGCAGGGTCTCGGTGGAAACAGCGTCGTTGCGCTGCATCTGGTCGATCAGCTGCTGAAAGTCGGAAGCCACGTTCTCCACCTGCTCGGTGAGTTGCTGCTGCGCGTCCAGCATCTTCTCCAGCTGTTTTTTGTCCTCCCACTGGACGTCGTCTTCCTTCAGCAGTTCGCGGCGTTTCTGCTCAAAATCCTTTTGCAGGTCGCGGGATTCCTTCAGCGTTTTCTCGAGGTCCTGGGTACTTAGTTTTTCCTGGCGTTCGATCTCGCGGTAGATTTCCTCGATGGAGGGGAAACGGGCTTTGAACTTGGCTGATTGGGCGCTCTGGCGGTCCGGTGAGTTGTCAAAGATCTGCGCCCAGTAGGTCACGGTGTCGCCGGGAAGGAGGCCGAAGCCTTTCAGGTCCAGAGTGTGGTCCAGCGTGAAGAGCTTGGAGCTGATCAAGGAGCGCAGCACCGTTTGCTGGACGGGGCGATCGTTGATCTGATAGTGCAGGCTCAGCTCGCGCAGGCCAAAATCGTCGCTGGCGGTGATGATCAGCGGCAGCAGCAGACTCTGGTCCAGCAGCACGTCCTCGCCAGGATAGAGGATGCGGATCTCCGGAACGTTGTCCGGGATCAGGCTGATCGTTTTCTCTTCCGGCCGGGATTTGCGGCCCAGGGCGTCGGTGAGTTCAAGATACCAGGTCTTGGGCGCGGTGATCGTGATCCTGCCGCTGAAGGAAGTCTCCTCCACCCGCTGCAAAGCCTGCGAAGTTCCGTCGGAGAAACGCATCACGGCTGTTTCCACCGGAATGTTCGTACCCAGGGAAAGGATCACCTCGCTGTGCTTGTAAGCCTCGATGTTGCCGTAACTGAGGCTGTCCGCGCGGCTGCCGAGGCCGGTGTAGGCGGGGTATTTGTAGTAAAGCTCCCAGTTCCGCGCGAAGGGCTCGTCGAGGCAAACCGCCTTGTAAACCTGGCTGGTGGCCACTTCGTTGCGCACATAGTATTCGAGGCTGTACTCCAGCGCGGGAAAGCTGTAGCTGTTGTCCGTCATCCCCAGCTCGCGCCACTGCTTGTCCCAGCGGTAAAAGAGGCGGTGGTTCATCCGCGTGTCCGGATCCAACACCTTGATCACAAGTTGCTGGCCTTTGCCCACGGTCACGTTGCCCGGGCTGAGTTCGATGGTTTTTTTATACGCGATCGCGTCCGCTTTCACCGCCCGGAACTGGTTCAGGGCGTAGCGAAACTCGTTCCAGCCGAGGGCCCAGACGCTGCCGATGCCCGCCAGCACAAAGAGGATCAGCCACCACTGGTTGGGCTGGAAAAGTTTGGGCAGACGGTAGGAAGAGGCTTGGAGGCGTTTCTGCGCCTGTCCCGCCAAAGCGTCCAGAACCGGCTCGCTTTCCCGCTGCTGCTTCAATTCCCAGAGATTCTGGTAGAGGTCGTCCTCGTGCGCGGTCTGCCGGTCCAGCCAACGGGCGGCGGAGCGGTGGTCGTAAAACCCGCGGATGCCTTTGTAGATCAGGAAAAGGGTGAGTCCCGCCATCAGCGCTTTGAGCGCGTAGTTCAGATAAACCAGCGTCGGTGACTGCGCGGGGGTGTTCAACCACACCAGAAAATAGGCGTGCAGACCCACCACGAGGCAGACCAGCGCGATCACCAGCGCCCGCGCCAGGATCCGCAGGTTCAATCCCCGCTTGAAGTTATGCAGCTTGCTCAGAAATTCGTTCATT
>CAZVXH010000058.1:0-17517 GCA_964631015.1 uncultured Candidatus Cloacimonadota bacterium
CCCGGAAGTTCAAGACCGGCTTCGAAGGCTTCCTCCAAAAGAGTCCCGTGCCCGTCCAGGCGCTGTTTTTAGCCGTGGTGATCTGGGTTCTCTTCCAGTTCCGCTCCGCCGATATCCAGCCCTTCATCTACTTCCAGTTCTAAGGCGAAGCTTGCCCAACCCGGCTTGATAGATATTGTTTACTCAGGAGTCACAGATGAAAAAAGTAACAGATTTTGGCCAGTTCCCCAACATGATCAGTCTGGATGTGGAGCTGATCTCGAATCCTGAATACCCAGGCTCGGCCTACGCGATCTTCGATTTTGACGTGGAGGCCGTTTTCGGCACCAAAGCCCGCGTGCCTGTTGTAATGACCATCGACGGCAAACAGTTTCGTCGTAACCTGGCCCGCTACGGCGGGGAGTACCTGATCGTTTTCAACCAGGAACTGCGCGACCAGACGGGATACAAAGCCGGTGACAAGTTCCACCTGCGTTTGGAGCGGGATCTTGAGCCGCGGGTGGTGGAACTTCCGGCTGAGATCAGATCCGGCCTGGCCCGCGCCGGAGTGCTGGCTGCTTGGGAAAAGCTGAGCTATACCCACCAGAAGGAAGATCTGGCCTGGATACTGGAGGCCAAGCGTGAAGAAACCCGGGCCAAACGCTTGGTTAAACTCATATCCAAACTCAAGGAACAAGGCTGAATCGGAGCAAAATCCCGGTCCCCTATCACCAAACTCGGCAGCGCCCAAGAGGTCACCAAAGGCCTCAATTCCAGCTTCGAAGAGGCCTACGGCGTGAAAAGGAATGCTCTCTTTCAAATCGAGTGTGTCAATGAGTCTGTTTGTCATTCCGGGGTAGGGGCCCCGGAATCCAGACCCCTCAACCACCCAGACCCGAACGCACGTCATTCCGGAACGAAGCGCCTCCGGCGCGAAGTGACGGAATCCAGCCCTTGCGGGAATAGACAAACCAAGACCCAGAACGAGGCGGGGTCGATACAGACAGCGTCTGTATCGACTCCCTCTAAGGGCATCACCCAAACCGTCTGGATTCCGGGGCCCCTTCCCCGGAATGACATAACTGTGGGGTCTTCAGCTGTGGACGCTGGTCTCCCCCATTTCCCCCTCCCGTTAGCCTCTCATACGCCTCCCGTTGAGTTCCCGCCTGTTCGACAGGTTGTTAAGGGGAGGCGGACAGGGGGTGAATAGGCTGGGGTTTAGGGCGGATCCGGATAAAAGGGATTTATGGCTATATTTTAAACGGATCGGGCTGGAAACCACTGGATCAGCCCCTCAGGGTGAGAGGGAGCCGGACTGTATGATAAAGGCCATCCAGGCCCGGGTGAGGCGCTACTAAAGGTTTACTTCCACCCAGACGCCGATGCGGAAAGTGCGCAGGCCGGTGTCGCGTTTGTTGTCGGCTGTCTTTTCCCAGGTGCCGGTGAGGCCGCCGCGGATGTTGGAATCGAACTGATAGGTGGCGCTGGGGGTGATGGCGATGCGGTTGTTGTCCTGATCGATCTGGGTGAGGGATTCGCGGCCTGTGGTTTCGTCGAATTTCTTTTCCCAGAGGAAGTTCAGGCTGCTGGTGAGTTCGTTTTTAATGTGGATCTTTTTCTTGGTGAAAGGCACCGTGAAGCCGCGTCCGCTGCGGAAAGAATAGGAGAGATTGCCGTTGAGCGAATGCGTGAGCGTGGTCTTGATGATCTCGTAGGACTCCATGTCGGTGGTGTTTGCCCCGGTGGCGAGCGAATAGCTGAGGTTGGTGCTGAGTGTTTTCATGAAAGTGCCGGTGAAGCCCACCAGAGGATTGAGGGCCAGGGTCACGGCTTCCTGTTTGGGTTTGTCCCAATCCAGATCGCCGGTGGCGCGGGTGGTGTATTGAATTCCGCTGTTCAGCCGGGCGCCTGTGAGCACCTTGCCCAGTCCGATCCAGTTCTGGAAGTCCAGCAGGGAGACGGTGATATCGGGGAAAGTGACGGCCACGGCCTGATTGGAGGCGTTCGAGCGGGTTTTGTCGAAGGTGAGGGAATAGCGGATCACGCTGTCCACGGCCCGGGAAAAGGTTACGCCGCTGGCCAGGGACAGGGTGTTGTTGTCCGCCACGGAATCCAGGGAATCATTCGGAACGCTGTGCGGCACGCCCAGTTGGAAGAGGAAGGGCGGCGTGTCCTGCTTGCGGGAATAGGTTTGCATGTAGGAGTTCTGATAGGTGGCGGCCACGTTCTTGACCTTGGAAAGCAGATTCAGAGCCGCGTAGGGGAAGTAGAACTTCTCTCGGGGGCCCTTGTCGTCAGGTTTGTCTCCGTCTTTGGGTTTGTCGCCATCTTTGGGTTTGTCGCCATCCTTGGGCTTATCCCCGGGTTTGTTGTCGTCTTGTTTCGGGGGTTCCAGGTCTTCCTTGCCGTCCAGTTCCTTGAGTTTCTCCAGATAGGCCTGTTCCTCGTCTTGCTTGCGCTGTTCTTCCTCCAGCAGCTTTTTGTCTTCCTCGCTGAGGCCGTCTGCTTCCAGTTCCTTGAGTTTCTCCAGATAGGCCTGTTCCGCGTCTTTCTTGCGCTGTTCTTCCTCCTGCAGCTTTTTGTCTTCCTCGGTGGGATCTTTCTTGGGCTCATCCTTCGGCGCGTCGCCGGTCCCATCCTTGGGTTCCGGCTTGTCCGCCGCGGGCTGGCTGGCCACTTTGGCCGCGTGGGCGGTTTTAACGCTGCCGGCCCAGGAAGCCAAAAGGCTGGAATTCAGCAGGGTAAAATTGGCGCGGACGGTGCGGTTGGAATTGCCGTCGCTTTCAAAGTAGGTTTCCTGGCCGGTGTCGGTGTTCTGATAGTATTTGCGCTGCTGTTCGCTGAAGCGCGAGGTGCCGCTCACGGTGAAGCTGAAGAGATTGCGCAGATAGGTGGGATTGTAGTTCAGGCCAACGTCCTGAACGTATTTGGTGAGTTTCCCGATGTTGAAATTCTGCCAAAGGATCTGCTGGATCAGGTCGCGCTCCGAATTCAGCCTTAAGTTCAGGGCGATGTCGGATGTGAGGCCCCAACTCACGTTGGTATCGGTGGTAAAAACCCGGGTGGGAACTGTCTGGACGCGCGGATGCCAGCCGTAAACTCCGTCCCGGCGTTCCCAGTTCCAGCTGAGGGGATCGGTGTTGTTGATGGTGAAACTGTTGTTGAACGTGGTGGGAAACCAGCCCAGACGGTAATCGCGGAAGAGACGGAAGCTAACCTTGTCGCTGGGCATACTGAGGTTGTAGTTCAGGGTTCCGCGCCAGGTGAGGGTGGTGTCGGCCGCCGTGGGAGTGAAGCGATAGGCTTTTTCGATGCGGCCGCTGAGGGAAGTGCGGTAGACGGTGTATTGCAGCAGCTTGGATTTGGGCGCGGTACGCTGGCTGAAGCCGAAATCGGCTGAATAGACCAGGGATTCGTTGCGCTGGCGGTTCTTTTCCTCGGGATCGTTGACGTTCTCCCTGAGGAGGTCGGAATTGGCCTGATAACGGGGAATTCCCAGGGTGTAATTGCGGGTGAGGCTCACGGGGATGTCCAGGCCCCAGGCAACGGGGAAAAGCCGGTTCAGGAAATAGCGGTTGTTGATGTTGAGGGTCTTCGAGCTGGTGAAAGAATTGGCGCGGCCACGCTGGATCACGGTGTTGAAGTTCTCGCTCTTGTCCTCGTAATCTATGTCCAGGGTACTCAAATCCGCGAACACCGAATTCAGCGAAACCCGCTTGGCGATGCCGATGTCCTCATAGGGCCCGGCAACCCTCAGATCGTTGATGTACAGGATACCATTGTAGGGCTGGGGCGTCTGGACGTCCAGGGGCGAATAGACGCCGAAATAGATGTCGCGCGTGTTGGTGAGCGTGGGCGTTCCGCGGAAGCTGTAAACCGTGTTTCCGTCCACGATCTGGCCCGAGGTCTCGTCCGGAAACTCCTCCTTGAGCGAGGTTATGGTTTGGAGATCGTAACCCAGTTCGATCCAGGCTTCACGCTCCATCTTGGTGAGGTAGGGCAGCACCGGCACACGCTGGCGGATCTGGTAATAGTTCAGGCTGTCGGCTCCCACCCGGAAGACCACATCCACCGAATCGGGATGCAGCGGGTTGCCTTCGCGGGCCTCGGGATAGGCCCAGAACTTGATCTTGTTGTAAGAAAGCAGGCTGTAAGGATCGAACAGCCTCTGGCGGAGCAGCACCTGATGACCGGGCTGCAGGTTTTCCACGGCCAGCGTGAGCGCGGATTCGCTGGATTCGCGGCGCAACTCGATGTAGAAGGTCCCTTCCGGTGAAACGTAGTGGGAACTGTTCTTCTGGTTGTTCACGATGCCGGAAAGATAGGTGGTGTTGTAGGTATTGATCAGCACATCGGGAATGATCTGGTTTTCCAGGTTGCGCACGTAGAAATCCTCCCATTTGTTGCCCACCACGTTGAAATCGTAGATGAGCACCTTGGCGGGGAGGTTGGTTTCCATGATCAGACGGCCGTAGGAGACCTTTTTCAGGGTGGGTGAAACTCCAGCCGAGGAGTTGTTCACCATCTCGTAGAAATTGGGATCGGTGATGGGAATGCGGTACAGCCGCCATCCGTCCTGATTCACGTTTTGCAGTAAGGTGGAGTCGGAGAGGGCGAAGGAATAGCTGAAATAGCGGTCGAGGTTGTTCAACACCCCGTTTCTGTCCAGATCTTCGGTATCCAGCACGCGGTTGCCTTCGGTGCCGTTGATCCGGGGATAATCGCCATACTGGTCGATCTCGTTGTCGGCCACATCGTTGGGATCGGCCCCCGGCAGGCCGAAGAAGGTGCCGTCAAGGCCGGTGTCCTCTTCCAGGGTGAGTACGCCATCGTTGTTTTTGTCTTCGGTGTTGAGAACATTCTGGCCGCCGAATTCGGTGTAGAAATCCTCGTTGATGTCGCCCAGATCGATCCGGATAACCGGGTCGGCCTGAGGCCCACTGTCGTTGCCCACCACCTTCACCATCAGTTCGATGTATTTCTTTTGCGAAAAATCCAGTTGGTTGCCCAGATACTTCATCACTCCGCCCCAACTCCAGACGTCGGAATTGGGCACGCCCAGATTGGCGGGAAAGACCTTCATGGCCAAAACGGTCACGGTTTCGCGCTTCTCGGCGTCGGTGAGCGTGGAGGGATCCTCCACCTCTTCGCGGCGGACGTTTTTGGGGTTGTACCAGTTGGTGCGTCCGCGGGCCAGAGAGCTGTTGTATGGTTTGCTGGCCTGACTCCAGGAACCGATGGTCACGCCCATGGGGTAGAAATCCATGATCGATTCCATGTCGTCCAGATAGGCCTCTTTCCGTTTCTCATTGGGGTCGCCGTAGATGTTGGGAATGGTGTAGGCGACTTCGCCGGAGAGGGTGACGCGGCTTTCCGCGGTGGTTTTTATCAGCGGCAGGGCGTTGAGCCAGCGGGTGATGAAGGCTGGCTTGAAGGTGAGGGTGCCGTCGAGATCGGCCATGTACATTTCGATGTTTTCATTACCCACGCGGGGACGGCGGTCCGCCACGTTTTCCGAGCGGTAGATGAAGGTTCCGCCCAGCTTGGCCCAATCCGTGATGTTCCAGTCGGCCCGCACTCCGGCGAGCGATTTGCTGGCCACCTCAAAGGCGCTGCGGTATTCATAGTCGATCTCGATCTTGGCGTCCGGGTCCTTTCCCGCTGTGGTGAGGAAGGTGATCCTGCCAAAATCGTAATCCACGATGTAGTCGATGTTTTCCGTCTGTTCAAAACCGTTGACCTTCACGAGTACGCTGCCCTTGAGAATGCCGCCCTGGGCCAGGTCCACCGATTCGCGGCCGATCTTGCCTTTCACGGACATGTAGAGATCGATGTCCAGATAACTCACGCTTTCGCCTTCGTCGGTGTAGACGATCTCGTCGCCCAGGGGCCGGAAGGGTTCCAGGAAAGGTATCACCACCAGGCCGGTGGTGAGGTTCACCGTGTTGTCGTCGCCGTTGATCAGGCCGTCTCCGGTGCTGTCCATGCGCAGGTAATCCGTGTAGGTCACGATGTTGGGGGTGGAAAGTGAATCCGGCACCAGAAAGTTGCGCGTGAGGTCGACATTCACGGTGTAGACGTTGAGGGTGAAGCCGTCGTTCTTGATGTTGGTCTTGTTCATGTTGTAAACGTTGCGCATCTGGTAATGCCAAACGTTGTTGGGGTCACCGGGGTCGTATTCCTGATTGCGGCGGCGGATGACCTTGGCGTGCAGGATCCCGTCCTCGGTATCGCTGTTCAGGGGCACGGGGATGCCGTCGCGGCGAACGTAGCGCACCGCGATGGTGTAGCGCCGGTCGATGGTCTTGTTCAGCCGGATGATCCCGGCCGTGTAGTCCGTAACGTAGTCCGTTCCCTCGATCAGTTCATCGTAGTAGGGAGTGTAATAATCCGAAGCGCTGAAATAGATGGTTTCGCCTTCGGCCGCGGCCACGTTGTTGGTGGTGTTGGCATCGTCCAGATAGACGCGCACGCTGCCGTTTTCGGGCAGCAAACTCGGGTTTTTAATGATCCAGGCGCCGGTGGGATCGGTCTTGACGGCGTTGTTGACCCAGCCCTCGGGCACGGTGTTCGAAACCTCGGCCTCAGTGTAGAGGTCAAAGAGTTCGTAGGGATCTTCCAGATAATACATGGTGCGGGAGGCATAGTCCCGGCTGCGGAAGACGGTGGAGTCCGCCTGGCTGGTTCCCACATAGTTTTGGGTGTTCTTCTGCCCCTCTTCCGTGCTGGCGATCAGGGTAAGGTCCACATTGCGGTATTTCAGCTTGGAGGTAACGCCGAAAAGACCCTGGGAGGCGGTGGAATAGCTGATGTAGCGCGAGCCGGAAAGAGCGAGGGTGATGTTTCCGCCCTCGATGGTTTGCAGTAGTTCGTCCTCGTCGCCGGTGTATTTGATGCTGATGTTGTTGGGGTCAAAAAGTTGTTCGTCCTGCTTGCTGTTGTATTTGAGGTTCACGCCGATCTTGTCGCCGATGGTGCCGGTGAGCCGCAGATTGGTTTCCTGCTCCATCTTGATGTCGAACTGGCCGGCGTTGTCGGTCTCGTAGATCGCCACGTTCTTGCGCTTGGTGCTGCCAACCTCGATGGTGACGCGCTCCGTGCCGTCCAGGTTGAGTTTGCCGGCCGAGGTGCCGAACACCTTCTGCACCGATTTGGGCACCGCGATGGTCGGCAGTTCCAGCACGTATTCCTTGATCAGGCCGGTGTTGGTGATCTGCGTTTGGGTGGTCTGGTTGCGGTATTGCTCAAAGAGCGATTTGCGGAAGGCCTTGCTCTGGAGGTTGGCGAAGTAGCGGTTGAAACTCAGGGTTCGGCCAGGAACCACTTCGAAATTGCCGGCCTTGGTGGTGATCACCACTTTACCTGCCTCAAAGTCTATCACCTCATCCTGGGTGAGCGCGAAGCCGCTGATGAACCAGGGGTTTTGCTTCAGGAAATTGTTGCCCCGGTGAAGCTTGTAGATGTCCACCGTGTTGTAAACCAACGGGTTGTATCCCTCGATCCAGAGGCGGGGATAGAACTCGGGATTGGCGAAAAGCCCCGTCAGCATCAGGAGCAGAGTGAACAGGACGAGGTATCTTTTCATGAGCTAAGGTTCAGCGGCTGTCTTTCCAGGCCAGGTGGATGCCGTCCAGGGTAAGCGATTTGTCCACGGTGTCGGCGGAGGGGACCAGCGGCTTCACCAGATCGGCGATCCCGCCGGTGAGGATCACGCGGATGTCCTGATGGTCAAAGTAGTGGAGTTTCACCTGCCGCACGTAGTTCTCCAGCATGAAGGCGTGGCCCTGAACGATGCCGGAAAGCAGGGCGTCCCTGGTGTTGGTGCCCAGCAGCACGTTGGGAGCGGTGAGCTCGATCGGGGAAAGCAGGGCGGCTTTGGCAAACAGCTGGTCGGCCCCGGTCTTCAGCCCGGGAGCGATGGCGCTGCCTTCGAAGCAGCCTTGCGCGGAGACCAGCTGCACCTTGGTGGCGGTACCCAGATCCAGGATGAGGCAGCTTGCCTGGTATTTACGCCAGGCCCCGTAGGCGTTGGCAACGAGGTCCGCGCCGATGAACGAGGGATCCGGCACCTTGAAGGTGAGCCCGGGAACGCTGAGCGCGGTGAGGTCCCAGACCTCGGCGTTCAGGTATTTCTGGAAGAGGTGCTGCCAGATGCGGGTGAGTTCGGGTACCACGCTGGCGAGGGCGACCGAGCTGATGGCATCCTCGCTGATATCCCGCAGCAGCGGTTTCAGCAGCGAGTAATACTCGTCCACGGTGCGGTTGTGCGAGCTGTAGAACCTGGCAAACCAGGTCATTTGGTCGCTTTGGTAGATCCCGCAGGTGATGTTTGTGTTCCCGATGTCCACTACCAGAGTGGCTTTCTCAACTTTATTCGGATGCATATTCTCCACGCGTGCTAAAGATTGGAAAAACAAAAAACAAAGCCTGATTCGCTTGGGAGACTACATTTGGCAGGTATTGATTTGTGTCAAATAGAATTTCGGCCCCAGCCGGCTCAATCGAAGCCCAATTCCTTCAGAGCTGTCGATTTTTTTCGCCAGCCCGGTTTGATCTTCACCCACAGATGCACCTGCACTTCCGTTTCCAGCCAGGCTGAGAGCTGTGTTTCGGCGTGTTTGCGGATCTTGGCCAAGTTTTCGCCTTTTCTTCCTATGATGATGGGCTTCTGGCTTTGCCGTTCCAGCCAGATCACAGCGTCGATCACCACTTTGTCCTCTTCCTCGCTGTATTTCTCGATCAGCACTGCCGTGGCGTAGGGGATCTCCTGGGCGAAATTGTGAAAGATCGCTTCCCGCACCACTTCCTGGGCGAAAAAGCGCAGCGGCAGGTCTGAAAGCTGGTCCTCCTGATAGTAGGGTTCGTGAAAAGGGATGTGGTAAAGCAGCTTGTCGAGCAGTTCGGGAATGCCTTCGCCGGTGGCGGCGGAGATGAACAGCGTGGCCGTGAAGGAATCCGGCAGTTGGTTCAGAAAGAAATCGCGGTTCACCCCGGGATCGAGGTCCAGCTTGTTGAAAACGGCTATCTGAGGCGTGCGCACATGCTTAAGATGCTCCAACACCTCGGTGTCGTATTGGGTGGGAAACCTCTGCACGTCGCTCATGAACAGCACCAGATCCACATCCCGGAAGGCGTCGGTCCAGATCCTCTGCATCCGTTCCTGCAGTTCGTAGCGGGGCTTGAGGTAGCCGGGGGTGTCGATGAAGATGATCTGGCAGTCGGGGCGGTTCAGGATGCCCTTGATGGCGTAGCGTGTGGTTTGGGGCTTGGGAGAGGTGATGGAAAGCTTTTCGCCCAAAATGCGGTTCATCAGGGTCGATTTGCCCGTGTTCGGCTTGCCGATGATGGCCACAAAGCCGCTGCGGAAGTCGGGCCGGTCCATTATCAAAGCCAGAGGGCGGAACCGTTGTCCGCCCTCTCAGGATGATAGTTCAGATCAGATGGCGTTGAAGACGTCTTCAATGATCTTCGCCACTTCGTTAAGCTGTTCTTCGGTGATCACCAGAGGCGGTGCCAGACGGATGATGTGGCGGTGAGTGGGTTTGCACAGCACGCCTTTTTCCTTCAGCTTGAGGCAAACGTCCCAGGCTTCGTAACCGTTCTTGGGTTCCACCACGATCGCGTTCAGCAGGCCTTTGCCGCGCACGAGCTTGATCATCGGGTTGTCGATGGCCTCCAGAGCGGCGCGGAATTTAACGCCCAGGTCGTAGGCGCGAGCGGCCAGTTTTTCTTCCTTCACCACTTCCAGCGAGGCTTTGGCCACCGCGCAGGCGAGCGGGAAACCGCCGAAGGTGGAGCCATGCTGACCAGGCTTGATGGTGAGCATGATGTCGCTGTCGGCCAGAACGGCTGAAACAGGCAGCACGCCGCCAGCCAGGGCTTTGCCGAGGATCAGGATGTCCGGGCGAACGTCTTCGTAATCGCAGGCCAGCAGCTTTCCGGTGCGGGCTATGCCGGTCTGGATCTCGTCGGCGATGAACAGCACGTTGTGCTCTTTGCAGAGGTCAAAGCAGGCTTTCAGGTAGCCTTCGTGCGGCACGAAAACGCCCGCTTCACCCTGGATGGGTTCCACGATGAAGGCGGCCACGTTCTTGCCGTGCTTTTCCAAATATTCCTTCAGGGCGTCCACAGAGTTGTAAGCGATCTTGACGATGCCGGGCAGGAAAGGCCCGAAACCTTCATAGCAATCGGGATCCGTGGAAGCGGAAACCACAGCCAGAGTGCGGCCGTGGAAGTTGTTCTCGGCGAAGATGACGATCGCGCCGTCCTTTTCCACGCCCTTCACCTGGTAAGCCCATTTGCGGGCAAGCTTGAGGGCGGTTTCCACGCCTTCCGCGCCGGAATTCATGGGCAACACCATATCGTAGCCGAAATACTCGGTGATATACTTCTCATATTCGCCCAGTTTGTTGTTGTAAAACGCCCGGGAAGTGAGGGTCAGTTCCTTGGCCTGGTCGATGAGGGCCTGGATGATCTTGGGATGGCAGTGTCCCTGATTCACGGCTGAGTAGGCCGAAAGGAAGTCGTAATAACGGTTTCCCTCGGGATCCCAGAGGAATACTCCCTCGCCTTTGGCCAGTACCACCGGCAGCGGATGGTAGTTGTGCGCTCCGTACTTCTCTTCCAGTTCCATGGACTCGCTTGAGCTGATAGTTCCGTATTTGAGATTCTCGGACATCTTTTTTCCTCCATATATGGATATTTTTCTTTGTCTATAGCCAAAACTTAAAGCTCACCTTTGTGTCAAGACATTCTTTCCTCCCAGAGACCGGAAGGCTGTTCAGAAGGACGTTTGGAGCAGGCCAGACCCAAGTCTCCCGTCCTGAGGTAACTGCCCAGGAAGAGGCCGCGGATAAGAGCGGACTCAAGCCAGCTCTTTCCCTTTTTCCAATCTTTCCCTGATTTACCTATAGAGTATCAGGTGAAATTGCAATTAGTATCACTTTCGATGCAAATCGCTGTTTTTAGTGAGACCCCAGTATCACCCTTTTTGCAAATCTAGTATCACCCTTTTTGCGTGTAGGGTCAGGATAGATGAAATTGTAGCACTGCCCCGGGCTGCCAATGTCCCTATTTAACCAAAGTTATTTTTCTGTTTGCTATATGCTCACCAGCTATTGTGAGGTTTACAATGTATAGGCCACTGGTGCAGTTGTTTCCATTTTGATCCTTACCATCCCACACTATGACCTGTTCGAGGGAACTTCTTGGGTTAAAGGGAAATGCCCTCACTTTCTGCCCTTTGATGTTGTAAATATCAATGCTCGTTTCACTTATGCCAGTCATTTTGTTGCTGTATTCAACCGGTATAGATATTTTGATGTTAGAAAACGTCTGGAAGGGATTGGGATATGCGACAAGTATTATTGCTGGAATCTCAGGCACCACTGGATCATCGTTGCTTACCCAATGCTCAGAACCGTATTCATAACAACCCATATCTATCCTACCATTCCATATTCGCCAGTTACCTGCCAGATCATAAGGAGGCAAGAACAGACCCAGGGTATCCAATGTGCCGGTATTGATACATGGTGACAAGGCTGAAAGACTGTAATTCAAGGGATCATTGATGTCAAAGCCTCCGGTAAAGAGAGGATTATCACTGATGCTGCTGGGCAAAAAGTTAACTGTATTACCAGGCACGGGGAAGGGTTGGATGCCATAGATCCCATCTTTAACCAAAGAGTGGTCAATCGTCAGTTGAGTATGCTCATTGGGATCGCCATTCATGGGTTCTACTTTGATCTGGTAGGGAGTATCGTTGTAGAAGATCGAATTGGTGATGTTCACGTCTCCATTGGTCTTTAAGGTATAAGCATCACCCTGGTTCCCAGCGAAAGTGCAGTTGCTAATATCAATGCGAGGGTTGTTGGCTGAGGTTATAGATGCAATACCGCCTACATCTCCACCCGGCGACGAGTTGTTGGAGAAAAGGCAATTACGAAATGAAAAATGATTCTGCTGTTGAGGATATTGGATTCCGCGGAACACTATTGCAATAGAATCATCATCGAGCATGGTTAAATTGCTGAACACACAATTCTCAACAACCAGATCTGTGTCTGCATCTACTGTCACTAAAGACAACGCCCCAACAGAGGTCGATGAATAGGGGTTAATCGAATTACGGAAGCTGCAATTTGATATCTTACCTCTGAAGGCAGAGATCACTCCATTCTCAGATATTCCTCCTCCTAGTCTTACCAATATATTCTCTCCCGATTCAATGATCACATTTTCCCAACTGCTGGCTCTCGCATTTGTTACCGAAGAATATACTAACCCAGTCCCATCATCTGAAACCATATCATGTATTCGCAGATTCTCAAAATGCATGCTTGATAACATATCCGATCCTATAATAGCCATCCAACCGTTATTTGTTTCACGAGATGTTATTGACATGTCTTTCAGGAATATAGCTGACTGCTTTGTAACCCGGAAAACCGTCATGTGGATATCAACTCCCAAGTAGGGGTGTTGCTCTCCAATCACTTTAGTTACATCAATACCACTGCCCTGTATATTCACCCAGTTCTTGATGCCTATTGGGAATATCTGATCATTATCCGTGCGGGAATACTGTCCCGGCAAAATGTGTACGGTATTCAGGTTCAGACTATCAGCGGCAACCCGATAGATCGCCTCGTGGATGGTTTTCAAAGCTGTGGCGGGGCTGAGCCCATCGTTATCATCGCTGCCAGTAGTGGACACATAGATATCGCTGTCAATCTCCTGATGATGGGGATTTTGGATATCAAAATTGATTCTAAAGTTGTTAGAAGTGGGATTCTCACTTAGATAGATTGCGTAATAATTGTTTGGTTCCTCCACGGAAAAAGTATCCAGGGGCATAGACAGATCGCTGGTGGCATGCTGAATGTAGATATCCTGACCCGCCCCGGCACGATTGTTGTAGATCGAACAACGGTTGACGGGATTGAAAGTGATATTGTACGTTGAACCTCCAGTTGATGCATAAACACCCCCCCCCATATGTAAGGCGTAATTCTCAGTTACAGTTGTGCCGTAAAGAGTGATGCTTGCTCCAGATATCCCTATTCCTCCCCCAGTTAGAGCTTGATTCTGGAAGATTCTACAATTTGTAAGGCTTGTTGTGCTTTCTAATCCGATTGATAGCCCGCCTCCGTTACCAAGGCTTCTCATTCCCTTTGTGATACTGAATCCTCTAATGGAGTTGTTAGATGCATGCTGAGATATAATTATGCAGGGATTAATGTTGTTCCCGTCAATGATCGTAGAATCAATATATGCAGGATCCCCAGTTGTCCCTTCCAGACTCATCAGAGTGATGTTACTCGTTTGAAGCGTAATATTTTCGTAGTACCTTCCTGGATACACCAACACTGTATCTCCAGGATTGGCAGCATCGATGGCAGTCTGGATAACTGTGTAGTCTCCCGTGCCGTCCTGCTTCACGGTTAAGGTGGCAGCAAGGACAAGGCAGGGCAGGATCACGATCAGGATCATTATAGTAAAGCGCATCATCTTCCTCATATTGCCGGGGAAGGAGATAAAGCCTTCCCCGGACTTGAACATCTCAGCGAAACATCTACTAACGACACGCCATGCAACTGACGCAACGAAGCCGCTCATTTCGCTTTCTTGAGCTATTTTATTAACAGCATTCTCTTAGTCTGTGTTGCCTGGGGAGTGCTAACGCGGTAGAAATATACTCCACTGGCTACAGCCGCATTATTACCGTCTCTGCCATCCCACACCACAGTGTGCATTCCGGCAGGCATCTCACCATTGACCAGAGTCTTGACCAGTTGTCCTTTGACGTTGTAGATGTCCAGCCGTACATTTGAAGTTTCTGGCATGCTGTAGGCAATGGAGGTAGTAGGATTGAAAGGATTGGGGTAGTTTTGCCTGAGTGAGAAATCTGTGGGGGGAATATTATATACATCATCAGAAGTGATCTGAATCTCGAAGAAGGGGTACGAAGCTCCGGCATCGCCGTATTGGGCTTGCATTCTGTCTTTTCCAATGTTCATGGAGCGTAGTTCATTCTCCATAGATTTACTACTCTCATAGAAGAAGACAAACTCCACTGTACCCTCGCTAAGCTCTGAAGCACTGTCCACATAAGCAGAGATTTGCTCCAGCTTGTCTTCCACCACGACCGCTCCTTTACATACACCATCCACGTACAAACCAATTTCGCTAAGTTCTGACACCATACTATCAGGCAAACTCACATATACGGGGATGTAATCCGGTTTCTCGTCGAAAAGAAACTTCTTGGGCGCGGCTTTTGTCTCGGGAGGGGTTACAATGCTTGATTCCCACTGGAATGTATGATTGGAATAAGTCTTCACAATCACCATGTCACCGTAGTTGATTGTTCCTGATTTTCCCGTCATTTGTCCGTTCACCCGTTGAAGACTCCACTGCTTGCCCTGAACCATTTCAACGTCGTTCCAGATACTGGCAAAAGCGTCTTGAGGGCTGGCAGAATCCTCTTTGAAGTATCCCAGCCAGTTCTCTGTATTTGCATAGATCGGGAACTGAGTGCTTTCAGGGGTCTTGAAACCGCTTTCCACCAAGTGTACCGGCCAGCTAAATGCCGGGTCAATATCTTCCTTAAGTTTGATCTTGTAACCTTGGGGGCTGGAGACTGAGTGATCACTCAAATTCATTGACCATCCTCCAGTTAGTTCAATCCATTTAATTGAATACTGACCCTGACTACACCACTTTATCTCGTCAAGATATACGGGAGTGTCGTTGTCATAGGAATCAGGATACACCTGCAGCAACTCTTCAAAGAACTCGTCTGCTTCTAGAGCGCCTTTCGTAACGTTATTCAGCACCGGGTAGCTTACCCAGTACCACTTTTGCCAATCGTGCTGTTCATCGAATTCATAATCCCAATAACTATGCTCAATAGCTCGAACTGCTCCAATATCAGCAGGGGTGTCATCTGCATCCCAGGGACCGGTTCCTGTATCAATACAGCGGGACATCGCGGTTTGATTCCAGATGGGGACGTAGTTTGCATCAAGCTGCATCTCACTCACATCGCAAGTGATATAATCCGTGTTGGTAAGTCCTGTATAACCATTATCAAACAATGAATATGACACATTAACGGTCGCAGTTTGTGGGGGATAAGTCTCAACTGCAAAGCTCGCATCGATATCCCGAGTTTGGAAAATGCAATTGCTGAAGTTCATATTCACGGGAGAAAATGAATATACTATCCTTTTATCTTCATAGGAGTCCAGAATACCCTTGATAAACACGCCATTTGCCAGATTGAGTGTCCCTGTACAAGAGCTACCTATGGCGATGAAGTCAGCCGGATGAAACTGAGATAGCTCAAAACCACTGTGGATGATGTTGTGTGAGATAATATCATTGCTTGTGAAGGTGCAATTGTCAAAGCCCAGAGCATCCGATTGTGTGCCTGAGAGTCCAACATGATCCACCAAATTATCTCTGAATAGGTTGTTCGATATATCGAACTGCGAAGTGAATTGCAGGTAAACTGCTCCTCCACTTCCAGTTGTGACATTGTGGAAGAATTGATTGTTCATAATGTGAATTTCTGATGAGTTAAAACTGAAAATTGCTCCACCGGGGTAACCCCATGTAATTGAGCCACCAGTTTCTGTCTGGGAAACTGCAGTATTAGCGTCAAACGTGCATTCTGAAATTTCCACATCCTCGCACTCTTCCAAGTATATCGCCCCTCCTCCAAAAGCCTCATTATTAGTAAAATTCGAGGAGCTCATATTGATATCTGAGCAGTCCAGGAACTTCAAAGAACCGTTGCCGGTGGTGATATAGGAGTTGTAGGTATCCAAGTTACTGAGGTATCGGAAATCGCAGTTATAGAAGGATAAGCCTGATAATCCGTCGAATGATACGCATGTGTATCGCACATTAGGTGCTGCCTTACCAAAGTGGCAGTTGCTGAATGAATACTTTGCGCTTGTGCTGGGACTGAAGGTTAAAAAGTAATTGCCATTAGTATCAAACTCCCTCACAAACTTGATATTACTAAAGGTAGTATTGACTCTATGTGCATTTACGGACAAGAAATTATCCCATGGTTCGATCGATACTCCATTAGTATCAAGCCCAATGATATGCAGGTTCAAGGCATCATTTGCAGTATTTGTATAATTGAAGTTAAATGATGAAAGCTGGTATTCATCATGATACAAATACAAGGTGACAGAATTGCCATTATAACCATTATTAACTGCACTGAATATCTTAGCAAGAGCTTGATCGATGGACTTGAAGTAGGGATGAGCAGGATCGGAAGATACTTTGACTGAACTCATGCTATATCGCTCCACCTGAATGGTTCCCAGGTTCTCACAATAGGAAGTGTTTGGAATATAGATGTCTTGAGTTTGGATTGGATAGGAAAACTTACCCAAGTCCGGACGGAACATCTCAATAGTAAGATAATAATCACCTGCACTGGTGCTAAAGACAAAGCTCCCATCCGGATCGGGATACACCTGATTGATCTGGTTGTCGTTGCTCGCGTTAAAGAGTTTAACATTAGTATATACAACATCAGCAGGACTGTAACTTAAGGAAATTGATCCTCTTATATTGGGCAGAGTCAGAGGATCTGCAAACAGCCCGGTTATCATTACCAATAAAAAGGTGGTGACTATGAGTTTGGATACTGCGCTGATTGTTCCGCACTCCCAAGAATTGGATTTACGAACGGTTTCTGACATGTTCTGTGGCCTGGAGCAGTAATTACCCTGATTGTTAATTGCTTTGTAAGACATGTTCTCTCCTAATTGTCTTCTTGCAACTGCGTAAGAGCAACATGAACACGATTATTGAACAAGAACTCCATGTCAAGTTGCTCCTTATAAATTTAGCGTTATTAGTCAAACCATTTGAACTCGAACCTCGGTTCACGCCTATTCAATATCTGTATATTGTCAGAGCTCCACAGAGCTTTGACCAGTTTCCAATGACTAAGTAGCCTGTGAGAATCATGAACATCGTTTGACAATACTTGAGCTTGAATCACACTATATGGCTTTTGGATCATATACCATGTTATTCCAGATCATAAAAAACATATATGATATCGCCTATCTCTATAATTATAAACTCTCCATCAGGATCCTCATACTTTATTTCAACCCCGGGAGCGTTCAGCGAACCCAGATATACAGGTAGCGTGAATGGGTCTATCGCTGAGTAATCAATCTCTGATGCCACAAGAAAAGTGACCATGACCAGTACTGCCAAGACAAGTGCCGATCTCTTCAACATACGAACTCCTTTTTTAGTGTTTATATGTTAGACGGAGATCTTAGGATTTAGTGCCGACTTTTGGGGATTTATTTTAGGATTTTGTGATTTTAGACCGAATATGCTGCCCTGGCCGTCCGAGAAATCAAGCTCGAGCGTTTATTGATTAAACTCTGTAATCTTTTCCAGTAACGACTTCAGTTCCAGAAAAGAGTAAATCAGCTTGCCCCTCTCGAGAGGAAGGCGATAATTCTCCGGTTTTTTGTACACTCC